>NZ_DEIR01000020.1:26910-262045 GCF_002352555.1 Psychrobacter sp. UBA2769
TCTACAAACAATCCTATGTGACTATATATGCTAATTAATTATCACTCGTCACATATTTTAACAGCTCGACAACTTGTTCAGGCGTTTGCGCCCATGCCATGGCTGCCGCATCAACTTCTTTTAGCGGATGAATAATATCTTCAGCATGCAAGGTAATATAAGGCTTGCCCAAAGCGGCGCAGTAGCCGGCATCAAATGCGGCGTTCCATTGTTTGTATTTATCGCCAAAGCGAATGATAGCGATATCACATTTTTGAATCATATTTTTAGTACGAATAGCATTCACCTTTGATGACTGATGGTCACGCCAGAATCCATTGTCATTTTCACCCAACACATCACCAGCCGCGTCGCTGGCTTCATGGTCAGTCACAGCTGAGGTAAAGGTAATAGCAAGACCATGCTCTTTCGCGCCTTGCATGATTTTTTGTCGCCAGTCGCTGTGTATTTCTCCAGATAAATAAACCGTCCAATTCATTGTTCACTCCTTTTTATTATTAAATTCACTATTAAATCATAGCACTTACAAAACAGTAGAACTTGCAAAACAGTAGAACTTGCAAAACAGTAAGTCTACTGTTGGCAATGCCAAAAGCTCAACGCCCTAAACATTGCGCATTAGAAGCTTTAATCTTTTGCAAGCTTAGCAATTAAAGCGCTTAATAGCTGATATTCTTTTTGATCAAGCTGTAAGCGTGAGCCCAGTCGTGATAGGCGCGATGGTAAAGACTTTAGGTTTTCACTATCGGCCAATCCGCGTTGAACCATCAATTCAGTCGTGCGCTGAGTCAGCTGCTGTAATTGCTGTTGGCTAATGGCGGGTTCATCCCATTGTTGACGTAGATGAACGTCTAATGTTGGCTGAACCGTTGCATCTTTATCATTATCTAGACGGTTGGTAGTCGCTTGATTATGGGTCTGCGCATAAGCAAAGATAAAACTGGCAATCACTTGCACGGCTGAAGCAACGTTAAGCACAGGATAAGCAGGATTGGCATCAATTTGAATATGATAATCAGCGTAAGCCAATTCTTCATTGGTCAATCCGCGGTCTTCACGCCCAAATAAGATAGCAATATTTGGCTTATTTGTAGATTGAACATTTTCACTCAATTTAGTGTTTTGATTATTATCAGCTACATAGAGAGCAGTTTGCTTATCGATAAAATCAAACATGATTTTGGCAGCTTGCGTTGGCGTCACCACAGGGCGCGGTAAATGACGGCTACGACTGCTGGCTGCAAATACCAACTGGCAATCCGCTATCGCCGATTCTAACGTCGGCGCTATAGTCGCTGCTGATAATAAATCACTGCCACCGGCGGCATGAGAAACACTGGTTTCATCAATGGGCAGCTTAGGGTCAATGACAGTCAAACGCGATAAACCCATAGTGTGCATGGCGCGTGCTGCTGAGCCTATATTGGCAGGCAACGTGGTATTGACCATGACGATTTGCACACAAGACAAATAGTCGCTTACCGTATGATTGACGGTTGCGGCTGCTAAGGTTGAGGAAGAATCGTGACTCATTACAACCCCAGTCTTTGGTTTATTTCTTGCTCAACATGTTGCAACGCTACTGCAACCGCTTCAATAAGTTCCGCTTTGTCGCTGATAAGGCGCTCTCGGCAAGCTTCTTGCAACTGCCCACTAAGATGCATCAATTGGGTTGCGCCCAAATTGGCACTGGCGCCTTTTAGCGCATGAGCAATTTCATAGCCATTGGCGTTGTCATCTTTTTGCTGCGCGCTTCTTAAGTCAGCGATGCGCTGCTGACTGTCGGTAAAATACACTTGTATCAAGTCAACAAAGTCTTCTTCCAACAAGTCCCGCATGTCATCAAACTGCTCGTCATTGATAATTTCATTAAGTTGAGCATTCATATTATTATTTGGGTTTTCAGTCATGATCATGTGTCCAATAAAGTAAAAGTTACAGCAATTAAGTTAACTAACAATCAGGTTAACTATAATGAAAATGCAAATTGTCTTCGCTAACCATGCTCTTTAATTGCTGTAAGTTATCATCGTTAGGGTAGACGCGCCAATGCTCAGATAGTCCTACATTGGCAATGCCGTATTCTTCATAAATGCTCAACCCAAGCGGTAGGCAGTTATCATTGATAGAGGCGTCGGTATTGCTAAGGGCATTATTGGCATAGCCATTGCTATTTTGATGTAGTGCATCTTGATGCATATCATTTTCTAGCGCCAATAAATCATTGCCATCTTCATCATATAAGCTACCACCCATCGATGAGTCATAAGCGCCGTTACCGCCACCATTATTACCTTGCTCGTCCTGCTCATCGTTATAAGACAAGCGCGGCGCTGGTATGATGTCTGCTTGGGCGGATTTGAGCAGCGGCTGCATACGTGTCAGCAGGCTAATATCACTGCCATGGACTTTGATGCTGATTTTTTTCAGCCAACGCAAGCGCGCATCAACCATGCTCATGGCATTATCAAGACGGGCAAACAGGCGACCATCACGCTCACGAATACTGCCTTTAATGATGACCACTTCATCAATTTTTAACTGCTCTTTGACACGGTTAAAGCGCTCAGCATAACAGCTGACCTCTAAGCGTGACGTGCCATCGTCTAAGGTAATGACGTTACGCGTACCAAAATTGGCAATATCAATAATCAAACCGGCAAAATAGCAGCTGCCGTTATAGCCGGTATCTGTCAGCTTATCGAGACGGGCGCCTGAGGTATAACGTTTCAGCTCCTCACGGTATTCATCGATAGGATGTCCCGTTAAATAGAGACCTAAGGTGTTTTTTTCCGCTTTTAGGCGATGCTTATCACCCCAAATCAGCTCCGGCGTCATAACGAGTGGCGGCGCAGCAACGACACCGTCCATTTCACCAAATAAGTCCATCATACCGATTTCACGGTTTTGACGATCTTGCTCCGCCGCTTGTACGGCGCTTGGTAACTGACTCATCAGCGCGCCACGAATCTCGTATGCTTCATCGGCTGGTAAGTCAGGACGTAAGGTTGCGGCAAAGTCATCAAAGCAGCCAGCACTAACCAAGGCTTCAAGCGTGCGTTTATTAACCTTTTTGATGTCAACACGGCGGCAAAAGTCGTATAAGTCTTTAAACGGGCCATCCGTGCGGCGTGCATCAACGATAGATTCGACGGCACCTTCACCAACGCCTTTAATTGCACCCAAGCCATAAATAATATTGGTCGGCGTATCAGCAACGAAATGCCATTCACTACGATTTACCGATGGATTAACGACGGTTAACTCAAAGTTTTCACGGCAGTCATTGATAAAGAAAACGACGTTATCGGTGTTGTTCATATCGGACGTTAGGACGGCTGCCATAAATTCGGCAGGGTAGTATTGCTTTAAATAAGCGGTCTGATAAGCAAGCACGCCATAAGCGGCAGAATGCGAGCGGTTAAAACCATAACCAGCAAACTTTTCCATCAAGTCAAAGACGCCGCCTGACGTCGCTTCGTCAATACCTTGCGCGGTTGCACCAGTGATAAAGATATCACGCTGCTTAGCCATTTCCTCAGGTTTCTTTTTACCCATAGCTCGGCGTAGCATGTCCGCACCGCCTAAGCTGTATCCTGCCATGACCTGCGAGATTTGCATGACCTGTTCTTGATAGACGATAACGCCGTTGGTGTTTTCTAAAATTGGCTCAAGATTGGGATGGTCATAAATGACTTCCTCACGACCATGCTTACGGTCGATATACATCTCTACCATGCCTGCATCGAGCGGACCCGGACGATATAGCGCGCACATGGCAATAACGTCTTCGATATTGGTCGGTTGTAGCTTAGCCAAATACTTTTTCATACCCATACTTTCTAGCTGAAAGACGGCAGTTGTTTTGGCGTCTTGCAAGAGCTTATAGGCTTTTTTATCATCTAACGGCAAATCTTCTAATACAAGCGGATCTTTGCCTTCTTTGGCGCGGCGTAGGTTGATGTTTTCAACAGCAGCGTTAATGACCGTTAAGTTACGTAGTCCCAAAAAGTCAAACTTCACCAGCCCAACGGCTTCGACATCATCTTTATCAAACTGGCTAACACGGTGGCCATCGTCATCACAATAGATGGCACTAAAATCGGTGATTTTATGCGGGGCGATTAGTACGCCACCGGCATGTTTACCGACGTTTCGGCAGACACCTTCAAGCTTGATTGCCATCTCCCAAATCTCAATGGCATCTTCATAATCCATATTATCAGGATTGGAGATTAAGTCTTTAAGCTGCGGCTCTTGCTCCAGTGCTTGACTGAGCGTGATACCAGGTGTTTTTGGAATCAATTTGGATAATTTACTGGCAAGGAAGTACGATTTACTTTGTACCCGCGCCACATCTCGTACTACTGCTTTTGCTGCCATGGTACCAAAGGTAATAATCTGCGACACCGCTTCACGGCCATAAGTTTGCGCCACATAATCAATGACGCGGTCACGACCTTCAATACAAAAGTCAATATCGAAATCGGGCATGGAGACACGCTCAGGGTTTAAGAAGCGCTCAAAGAGTAAGTCGTAATGAATGGGGTCGAGGTCGGTAATATTTAGCGCATAAGCAACTAGCGAGCCAGCACCAGAACCACGACCCGGGCCAACCGGCACGCCATTGGCTTTTGCCCAGCGGATAAAGTCCATCACGATTAAGAAGTAACCGGGGAAGCCCATCGATAAGATAACTTCAAGCTCGTATTCTAAGCGCTCATCATACTTTTGGCGAAAGTCGCTCCAGTTGTCAGTACGTGCTTCAATCGGAAATAGCTTGTCCAGTCGATGATTAAGACCGCGTATTGATTCGGCGCGGAAAAACGACTCAATCGTTTCGCCTTCAGGTACGGGGAATTCAGGTAGGACGTTAATGCCAAGCGTCAACGTCACATTACAGCGCGTTGCTAGGCGCAAAGTATTGTCAATAACTTGTGGAATATCGGCAAATAGTTGTGCCATCTGTGCTTGGGTTTTAAGATATTGCTCATCTGAATATAGTCGTGGACGATTGGGGTCAGCAAGTACATACGAGCCTGCAATACAGACGCGCGCCTCATGAGCATCAAAATCATCTTGCTCTAAAAAGCGTACATCATTATGGGCAATAATAGGAATGTGGTGCTTGGCACCTGAGTGAATAGCCGCTTTAATAAAGGCATCTTCACCTGAGCGGTTGGTGCGCTTGATAGCAAAATACAAGCGATCATCGAACTGCGCTTGCCATTCGGTCAGCAGCTCGTCGGCTTTTTCTGGCATGGAACCGACCAGTGCTTGTCCGACATCAGATTTTTCAGTAAATAAAACAATGACACCAGCCGCGTGCTCTAAAACGTGGCGACGCTCAACGACGGGCACACCATGATTGGCAGCATCGGCGCGCCCTTCAGTAAAGCCAAGCGATACGATGCGGGTGATGTTTTGATAGCCCTCATTGTCCATCGCCAGCAAAACCAAGCGCGTGTCTTCATTATCCATAATGATTTCACTGCCGATGATTGGCTTAATACCCGCACCTAAGCAGGCACGATAAAACTTCACCGTCGCATAAAGGTTGGATAAATCGGTCAATGCCAGCGCACGTTGGTCGTCTGCCGCCGCTGCTTTGATAAGCGGCTTTATGCGCACGATAGAATCGGTGATTGAATATTCGCTGTGGATGCCAAGGTGTACAAATGCCATAGAGGACTCTTACGGATGCGATCAAAAAGGGTGTGGTGCTAAGAGAAAAGGTTAGAAGACATGGCACATTGCAAGCTCATTTACGAAGCTTTAGCAGTATTGATGCGGCGACAAGCGATTAATCGCTTGGTTTGGGTCTTCTAATCTTAACGGATAATAATAGCATTCTTTACCCATAACAGCCACTGATTCAACGCCTAACAGCGAGGTGACCGACATTGAGAATAGGTCTGCTTAGCAATAAACTATTGTGCTCAAAACTATTATGATTAAAGATATGTCGGTAGGTTTTTCTTAATCGATAAGCCTTTCATAAGCTGTCTATGTAAAGCGGGCAAGTTGATAGGGTTTTGGGTCGATAGCGTGCGCTTCATCAAAATAGTATGCTGCGATTATTTGTGCGCTAACGACCGCTTGCGTCAAGCCTAAGTGCTGATGGCCAAAGTTTAAAAACACCCGCTCAATATTATCGATAACCGGCAAGGAATCTGATGTCGATGGTCGAAAGCCCATCCATGGCATACTATCAGCCGAATTTAATGGCGTTTTTAACATGGGCTGTGCGTGTTGTAAGAGTATGTGCGCCCGCCGCATATTGGCAGGGGCATCAAGTCCCGCATATTCCACTGTGCCCGCCAAGCGCAGGCCTTCTTGCATCGGTGTCATCACAAAGCGCCGATCTAGACTGGTTACGGGCATCTGTAAGCGTGCGCTTTCATGGGGTAACATTAAGTGATAACCGCGCTCAGTATCTAGTGGAACCGTGACGCCTGTTAGCTGTTTGGCCAAGGTTTTAGAATGCGCGCCTGCTGCTAACATCACTTTAGAAGCTACGATATCGCCTTGATTGGTCGTTAAATGAATGCCATCGATATTGGTCTTCGCTTCAAGGACGCGGCAATGCTCGATAATGTGACCGCCTAATTGTCTAAAGGTGCTACTAAGCTGGTTGATGCCCGCTGTTAAGTTGGTGATATGGCCTGTATTGGGGAAAAATAACGCCGCTAATTGGTTGTCTTGTAAGGCGGGTTCATATTCTAAAAGGCGCTCTTTTGTCAATAACTCATTAGCTACGCCGACATCATTAAGGCGTTTACCATGGGTCTTTAGAGAGTCTAAGCTACTGGTTTTTTCGATTGTTAATAACGCGCCTTTCACTTGTATCCAATCATCTAACTGCCACTGATGGGCAAAGTCTAACCATGCTGGTAGGCAATTATTATTTAAGCTTAATAGCGCTTGATGAATACGGGCAAATGGCTCAGGGCGCATATTTATCAGCAGCTGAATCGCCCAAGGCGTCAAGCGTGGCAGATAGCGCCAATCTATGCGCAGTGGACCTGTTGGATTCAATAACATGGCTGGAATATGACGCAGCATACTGGCATCAGCAATCGGAAACACATGCTCTGGGGCGATATGTCCTGCGTTACCAAATGACGCGCCTTGTCCAACTTCATTTGCCTCTAATAGGGCGACCTTTGCCCCTCGTGCTTGCAAGGTTACAGCCGTTACCAGTCCAATAATACCGCCGCCAATAATATGTAAGTCGAAATTTGGGGTACTCATAAAGGTTCTCGATGAATCTCTCGACTGAGATGACTGTTATTGAAACAGCGCCGAACGGCGGCTATGGCTAGCATAGTGCCGTCAGCTAATGGTTCAAGTAATTTATAAAGGTGGTACTCATTTTATAAAGATGGTACTCATTCAGTTTCGCCAAACGCATTTAGCTTTTTTGCCAAATAGCATTTAGTATTGCAAATAGTATTGCAAAGCTAAATCAATAACCCACCACCGCAGCATCGACGATACGCGGGTCAGAAGCACCATAGACGCCATTTGGGGTAATCATAATCGACTGGGTTGAGCCCATGGCTGCTTGTGGATTGACCTTATGTCCCATTGACTCGAGCTTTTTAATCGTATCGATATTTAGCGCTTTTTCGATACGAATCTCATCGGGTAGCCACTGGTCATGGATACGCGGCGCGTGGGTCGCTTCAGCGATATTCATATCGTGGTCAATGACGTTTGAGATGACTTGCGTGACGGTGGTGATAATGCGGCTACCACCCGGGCTGCCGGTAACGATATAAGGTTTGCTGTCTTTAAATACCAGCGTTGGGCTCATCGAAGACAACGGGCGTTTATTGGCCTCGACCGCATTGGCCTCGCCGCCGATTAAGCCATAACCATTGGGCACGCCGGGTTTCGCAGAAAAATCGTCCATCTCGTTATTGAGTAGGATGCCCGTACCTTCAGCGACAAGCCCTGTGCCATAAGAGAAATTCAGCGTATAAGTATTGGCTACGGCATTGCCATCTTTATCGACGATAGAGAAGTGTGTGGTTTGATCGCTCTCGTACGGTAAGGGGTTGTTAGCCTTGATGGTTGCCGCTGGAGTGGCTTTATTGGGATTGATTAACGTACGTAGTTTATCGGCATAAGGCTGCGAGGTTAAACCGCTGGCAGGCACATCAATAAAGTCAGCATCTCCTAAATATTCTGCGCGATCGGCATAAGCTAATTGCATGGCCTCGCTCATCAAATGAATGGTTTGCGCGCTGTTTTGACCGTAGTCTTTTAGCGGAAAGCCTTCTAAGATATTTAAAATCTGTACGATATGGATACCGCCAGAAGATGGTGGTGGCATGGAGACAATCTCATAACCACGATAATCGCCTTTAACGGGTACGCGAGCAATGGCTTGATAATTGGCTAAGTCTTGCAAGCTCATATTTCCGCCTGCTTCATTGACGGCTTTGACCAATTTACGCGCGGTTTCGCCTTTATAAAAGCCATCAGCACCTTTTGCTGCAATCAGTTTAAGGGACTTTGCCAGCTCCGGTTGACGTAGTAGCTCACCCGGCTGATAGGCACTGCCGTCTGGTTTAAAAAATATCTTTTTGGTACTTGGCCATTTTTGTAAACGGTCACTCAACGCTTCTAGCGATTCGGACAAACCCGCAGTGACTTCAATACCGTTTTCAGCCAGTGCAATCGCTGGAGCCATGACTTGCCCGCGATTCATGGTGCCATGATCTTCTAAGGCTTTTAGTAAGCCTGCTACGGTGCCCGGCACGCCAACCGCCAAGCCATGATAACGGGATAAATCACTAACGGCATTGCCATCGCTATCAAGATACATATCACGCGAGGCGCTACTGGGCGCTTTTTCGCGATAATCGAGCGCTACCGTTTTGCCTTCTTTAGCATCATAGACCATCATAAAACCGCCACCGCCGATGTTGCCCGCACGCGGCAACGTTACGGCTAACGCAAAGCCAACGGCGACAGCAGCATCAACGGCATTACCGCCATCTTTTAAAATCTTTAAGCCGATATCAGAGGCGAGGGCTTCTTGGGTTGCCACCATACCGTTTTTTGCCCAAATAGGGTGATGAATGGCGTCTTCAGAATAGATAGCTTGGTCGGTTTTGGCTGTCTTGCCACTAACGACGGCTGTGCCTGTGGCGGGCGCTAGGGTGGAGGATTTCGATTTTGTAACGCGCTGAGTTTCGGACAATACAGTCGGATTATCAGTCATAATCGCTAAATTAATCGCACTGGTGTTAATCGAGGTTGGATTAATAGTGGTTTTTGCGGTCGTAGGTTTGGTTTCTGCGGCATAAGCAGAGACAGCAATTAATAGAGTGCTGCTTATCAATAAGATAGCAGTTTTGATTTTTGTTTTATAACGAGAAGTATCACCGTGAACGTTTTGATGGATTTTTGAGAGTGATTGGCGCATCGTAAATTCCTTTTTACGTAGATAAGAAGATAAGGTCTTATTGTGCTTGCTATTCATGAAATACACAAATAGCTTCAACTAAAAATAATGCAAATATTCATCATTGTATGACAACGAAAATTTGTTATGAGCTTTACTTTAGCAAAATCTCTAGAGGTTATTATGAATAAACCAATCGTCAAATTTTAGATTGTACCAAAGGCTTAGACATTATTAATGAAAACTATAAAGCGCATATTTGCTTGTGGTAAAGACCCTTGTATACAGAAAGAGCATATTTGATGGCGATTTTTTAATTTTTGCAATAACAACAATGCATTAGCTTTTAGAGAATTGAGAGCGCTTCAATATTTATCTAAGCAGCTTATCATTTTTGCTGAAAATAATTCCTTTGCGTTACTAATCTGTAATATATTGTGTTATAAATAGCAGCCTTAATACTGCCTTCACAATTGTTTATCAGCTTGGATAAAGGGATTTTTATGTCACCGCTTAGCTCTTCTAAACGCACCTTGCCGCCTCATTTTCAAAGCTTGGTAGCTCAATCATTCACAAATTATAAAAGGTCTTCTACTAAGTTTGCTGTCTGTGTGCTTTATACGCTTACTGCTGCAAGTGCCACCGTGACGTTAATGGGTTGTCAAACGACGACAGGCTTATCATCACAGTCCAATTTATCCATGACAGGCATAGATTTTAGTATTGCTGATACTCAGCAAAACCAAACTCAGGGCAAAATGTTTAATAGCAAATTGGATAAGAATGCTGAACGTTATCAGCGTTTATTTGACCAAACTAAAAGCCCAAACCCAGAAGTGCAAGCTAAGGCACGTCTACTGAGCGCTATTCGTCAGCATTTAGCGACGGAGCACGTGTCAGTATCGCAGGCTAATTATCATTCAACTCCCTATATTAAAGCCGATAGTATTGACGCTGGCTCAAGCAGTTTTTTTAGAACATTGCTCGAGCTGTATCTTTATAACAGTGCTACTGATGAAGATATTAATGAGTATGAAAATCTAGCAGAAGCAGATGAGGCGGCGGTCGAAGAAGACATTGACGGCTATAATGATATTGAGGATAACGATCAGGTTTATAGTGGCGATTCTGCCTTTGAAGCGGTGGCTGCCGCCGTCGCTGCGCGCACTGCCGAAGAAGAGCGTCATTACGATGAGTATGGCTATGATCAAAATGGCTATGATGAGGAAGGTTATGATCAAAACGGCTACGACGAATATGGCTATGATAGTGAAGGTTATGATGAATATGGTCACGATAAGTATGGTTACGATACAGAGGGCTATAACGAGAATGACTACAATGAATACGGCAATCAGAGAGATGATAGTCCATACGAAAGCGACGCTGGTGGTTTGTTATCTAATTTAAGTCCCGTCAAATCAAAAGATTGGTTACGTAACTATGAAGACATGCAAGCCAGTAAAACGGCAAAGGGTATTCAAGATGAAAACGCTGTTCGTGCTTATCCGGGGTTAATGACCAATCTTATCAATATGTTTATCCGTACCCCTGAACAAGTTCAGGCAATGAATGCCTACCATTATCAATACCTGACTCTCAATAGCGTCAGTCATTATAAGCCCAAACAAAAGCAGCTACAGAGTGTCTACAGCTACGACTATGTTGCGCCGACCATCCATTCATCGATTCAACTACCGCTTGCTCTTGATTTTAACAAAGGGGCAGCGACGATCGATCCATCGGCATTGATGCCTATCTTGGCGCTAGCCAATCCTGAGCATACGCCGTTACCCGAGCAAATGACTACCCATACGGTGAATTTTGGTTTACCTGAAGCGGTTACTTCTATTGCTCAAATACCGCCAAGCGTTATTTATGATGCGGTCATTAACGCCGTACAAAACAGTATGGCGGAATTAGAGCCAGAATATTTCAGTGCTGTAGATATACGGGATGATGAGTTTGCTAAAGAGGTAGGCGCTGATAGGGCGGTTAAAGTCTATTTTGGCAGTCGTCAAAGCGGCGAGATGATAGGCAAAATATTTAAAAACATCTCACGCTCGCTGCAAAAGCATATTGACCAAAACCCACAAAACTATCCTGATGATCATGTGTTGAAAGCTGCGATTGCTAAGATGGAATTATATAACAAAGGCTATCAAAGTGCAGATGTTGGCGGATTGCTACAGCTGATAGAAGCGGTGAGTCCTATTTCTTTTAATCATATTAATTACTATTATTTAGATGGCTCAGACCATTTATTGGCAAAACAGCAACGAACCAATATCGGCAGTGACTTTTTTGGTTCACAAAACACGGTCTTGAATCAGACGCGCTATGATAATGCCAGCTTTAATAAACACCCATTAGCGACATTGTTGGCACAGTCTTTTGGCGCAGAGGCACCGGTCGCTATCGATGGCAATGCTTGGCTTGCAGCACAGCGTCAGCAAAAAGAGAGGTTAGAGAAAGCACGTTATGCGCGTTATGATTATGTGGAAGCAACTGAGGCAGGAGTAACTGAGGAAAGTATGGATTATGCTGATGATGATGCCACAGACACAGCAGAAGACACCTTGTTTTAAGCCCCTCGTTTGATGATAGGCGCTGATACGCTGATATATTTTCAGTATCCATCATCGTCGCCCAACGCTTAGCAACATATAACGGTTAGCAAAATATAACGCCTTTCAAGGATAGAGAAAATGAAAAAATTAAATGTGGCCTTATCCATTAATACAGCAAAGCAGATAAATCCCTTGTGCTCTAAATCAATGATGACGATAAGCTCTTTATTTTCTAGTGCATTGGTTTCTAGTACATTAGTTGCCAGTACATTATTGATAACGGCTTGCCAGTCTACCAATGTATCTAACAATCTTGGTCAATCAAAAAATTTACAGGCAGATAATGCGCCAAGCGTTGCAAAAAACGCATTGGCCAGCGCATTACAACAGCAGCGCCGCCAGTCTTTTGCTTATCATAGTAATATTGAGATTAGTAATGAGCATCAATTTACAGCTATCGATAGCACAAAACTGGTGGCATCAGACGATGTTGATAGCTATTGCGAAGATAATCACGATCAAGCTTATGCAGCCTTATTAACAAAGGCAGAAGCACAGAAAAAAGAGGTTGCGTCGATTGATTACGCGCCCCAGCGTGAGGCACTTAAGCAATCGTACCTAGCCTGCTCAGCAGCCTATGAAGCATGGGCTGAGGTCCACTATGATAGTACGGCTTATAGCGTTGAGGAAGCAGCGGAGGACGTGGTAGACGCGGCGGCCGAGGTCGCGGTGTCAGCATCATCTGCTATAGATTCTGCTAGCGCCGCTACCATCTCACCTTATTACCAAAAGCTATTTAATGAATATGACAGCAAAAAATCTACACTAGATATCAAAAAATCGCAATTACTGGATGCTTATCTGCTAAAGCCATTATCTATGAACGCGCAGGGTGTTTATCAGCCGCTGGCAGGCAAGTTTACCATGCTGGGTAGTGCGCAGTATTCGGCGCGTAACCATCATAGTAGTATCAATCAACCTATTTATATCGATTTTAAAACTGGTAGCCTCTATCTGTGGGCGGACAATTTTGCTTTGCTGACATCAAAGCTGGCCGATGATAAGTTGGGCACCAAATGGCAAAATAAATGGCTAAAAATAGCCCTTGATGATGGTACGTTACCGAAAGATTTTGGTCGTGCCGTAATAAAAAGCCACATTCAAGCAGAAGACAGCATCTATGCCAAAGCTGATGTGAGCCAGTTTGATTTTATTGCCCCAAATATTTTGACGTCGCTATCACCCAAATTACCTGAAAAGCAGCTAGCACCCATGCTCAATAGTGCCAAAATCATTCGCCGTGTCCAAAGTAGTGCGAGCGATGAACAGGCATATAAAGACTATATGGGCACCTTCTATAAACTCATCACTCAGCAATATCCTGAGCTGATAACCCAAAATGTTTCTGATACGCAAGATGACCTTTATCCTACGGACAGTAAAATCACCAGTAAATCGATGGTCAAACAAGTTTTAGTAAAAATGAAAGATTTTGCTGATGATAAAATGCTGAGAACACAAGAAACAGGTTTACTCGAAACACACTCACCAACTTTATCTGCAGCTGCAAATCTGCCTGTGCAAAAATTATACGGTTTTAGTAAAGGCGGTCAATTGCAATGGCAGCACAGTCGCCATTACCTATCAACCGATGCCAGTGATGAAACAAGTGGTGAGTCAAATGGTGAGTTGAGTATGGAAACCACAAAAAAGAGCAGTCTCATTGTCGATGCCCTTACGCAATATATGCCTATCCGTGCTCAAGATAAGGCGTTTCCCAACTTACCGAGTAACAGTCAGATACCAACCGCCAATAACAGCATTGATTTAAAAGAATATAGCGCTGAGCTTGGCGAGTATTATCGTCAAGGTAATGGTACCGCAATGGGCAAAATGCTCTTTAACATGCTACCAATGTATCAACAGCGTTTTGGTTCGGTAGAATAAGTGTCGGGCACTAAATTTTAGGTTTATAGTCCATTTAAATGAGTGAAGTACTTATAGAAACAATAAAAAAACGCACCGGTTAACCGATGCGTTTTTTAGAATATATCTTTTAAATATAATATTTTTCATTAAGAGTGGCCGTCAATGACACATCTTACTGCCAGTACTGACCTTACTGCTGGTGTTTGCTGTGCATCTGACGGTTTTTTGAACCATGATGACCTTTTGCTTTTCTTTCTGATTTTAATTGCGCCATTTTTTGACGTTGTTCAGGCGTTAGTACTTGCGAGATAGCGTGCTCAGTTTGCACGCGTTCAATAAAGCGCTGCTTGGTCTTTGCCGCTTGTTGATCGGCTAGGCGGTTAACTGCTGCGGCATCTAAAGTTTTGGCATTGGTCAACGCTTGCATTTGTTGCTGCATTTGCGCGCGCTCTGCTTGATATTTGCTA
This sequence comes from Psychrobacter sp. UBA2769, assembly GCF_002352555.1. NCBI lineage: Bacteria > Pseudomonadati > Pseudomonadota > Gammaproteobacteria > Moraxellales > Moraxellaceae > Psychrobacter > Psychrobacter sp. UBA2769. Next base: position 41,295 of record NZ_DEIR01000020.1, read on the forward strand.
CGATCGTTTTTGTTGCCACTATATTTTTCTTGCATAATGGCTTTGATTTGCGCCTGCTGCGTCGCTGTCAAATCCAACTGCGATATAGGGCCTCTCATGCCACCTTTATGCATGCCATCTTTCATGCCAGCTTTATGCTGCTTTTGCATGTTGGTCGTTGTTGCTGGCGTCGTATCGGTGGTTGCGTTGACACTGGTACAGCCCGTAACCGTTAAGACGCTAGATATCGCGAGTACTGAGCCTATCAATAATTTTTTCATCATTATTACCTTAATAGTTACCTTAAATTATGGAGCAAACGTTACTTGTGTTACAAAATTTATGTTACAAACTGCACTTATTACGAAAAGCGGTTTTTTTATCTGATAAGTAATGATTATCAAGTGTCCCGGATAGCCACTATGAACCATTATTTGCCATCAGTGTTTGTTGCTGATAGCGACTATCATACGACAGCTAGAAGTTGCGAACATTTATGAAATATTAAGAAAGGTAACGTTTGTGGCGCATTGATGGGCGCTTGCCTGATAATATCAGCCATACTATGGCATGCTTAGAATCATTTGACTGAGCGGCGAGAAGGTAGATAAGAGTGGAGGATAACGATGCCAAACATTTTATTGGGTGACGATGATGAAGAGTTGACCCAACTGCTGCAAGAGTATTTGCATAATCATGGTATTCGCTGTGACTGTGTTCATGATGGCGAGGCGGTCATCGAACGCTTAAAATCAGCCATGCATGATAGTGCGCCTTATGATTTATTGGTGCTCGATATTATGATGCCAAAGATAGATGGGCTCAGTGTCCTGCGTCAGCTACCAGCGATTAGCGATATTCCCGTCATTATGTTGACGGCAAAAGGTGAGGAGATTGATCGTATTATTGGGCTGGAGCTTGGCGCAGATGACTATATTACTAAGCCTTGTAACCCACGTGAGCTGCTGGCACGTATTAACGCGGTGATTAAACGTAGCCGTCTTACCGCATCGGGTGCAACCACCTCAGAACATACCCCTTTGCCAGAGAGTCGCCTGCATTTGGACCAAAATCAGCGTATCTGTCAAATAGATGGCATTGAGCTACAAGTCACTGGTACAGAGTTTGATTTATTATTGGCGCTCCTTAAACAAAAAGGCGAGGTGGTCAGTAAAGCATGGTTGTCACAAAATGTCTTACAGCGTGAACTGCAACCGTTTGATCGCAGCCTTGATGTGCATGTGTCGCGCCTACGTAAAAAACTTCAGCCTTTTCACGATGAGTCTATTAAGGCGATTCGTGGTAAAGGCTATCAGTTAGTACTGTAATGACGGACGCATCGATGCCTACTTCTACATTTAAGCCGCGAATTACGCTATTTTGGCGGCTATTTCTCAGCCTGTTATTGACAGTGCTTATCACCTCTATCATCTCTGTTATGGTAGAACGTTGGCTCAATGGTAAAGAGTTAAGCGCTCGGATGGACGTGCAAATTGACAGTCTTTTACTCAAGCGGCAAGAAGTGGTTGCGGCGCTGCAAGCGGGTGATTTATTGGCCGTCAGGCAGCTGTACCGGCAAGACCGACGGCTGATGAGTCAAATCAGGATTTATGATGAGCAGGGCGCTATTATTTTTCCGCGTTATCGTTATAGAGAAGAGCGTCAAACAAACGGTCAGGAAGTGGAGCGTGACCTGCCATCGCATGCTATGTCTGACAATCGTAGAGCGCATAATGATAAAAATGACAGCACCTATCAAAAGCCCTCTCTACTTAATGAAATACTGCATCCAGCGATGCCCAATAGAGAAGTGATTTTTGACCCTAATAATCGCCCAGAACTGGCAGATTTAACCGTAGATTTGCCGGACGGGCAAACGGCCATTATACAACTGCGCCCGCATTTGCGTTTTGCTGATGTCTTGGCGCTGCAACGCGGTAATTTTACCGTGCGTTTACTGCTGATTATCCTCTTTAGTACTTTGGTCTGCTTTTGGCTCAGTCGTACGCTGACTCGGCGCATCGGTCAGGTGCAACATACCGTGCACCGTATGATTGATGGTGATTACCAAGTCAATCCCCATTTGTCAGAATTAGGCTCTGATGAGCTAGGACTATTGGCAAAAGATGTGGCCCAATTATCAACCCGATTGGCGGAGAGTGAGCTTGCGCGCAAGCAGATGTTAAGTGATATCTCGCATGAGCTGCGTTCGCCACTGGCGCGCCTTGATGTGGCTACTGAGCTGACGCGTGACTTTGCGCCCGCTGCCAGCCGTTACCTTGACCGTATCGATAAGGAATCGGCACGCATGAATGAGCTGATTGAGCAAATCATTCATATTCAATCCCTGCAAATGCAGCAATATACCATCGATAATTTGGAAAATGATGCCGTAGATATAGTTGAGCTGATTACTGGGATTGGTAAAGACGTTTGTTTTGAGTTTCAGCATAAAAACGTGCACTGGCAATGGACGCCGCCCGATGCTTTATCATCGTCATCATCTGATGCGTCTTTGACTGTGCTTGGCAATCAAGAACAGTTGCATAGCGCCCTTGAAAACATCATTCGTAATGCTTTTATGCACACTCCTGCAGGCTCAACTGTCACGGCTGAAGTCACAAAAACACCGTTAGATAATAAAAGAGATGCTATTCAAATTAGCATCACAGATGAAGGTGGCGGGGTAGCGGAAAAAGATGTAGAACGTATTTTTCAGCCTTTTGTACGCCTTGATAGTGCGCGCCACAGGGAAACGGGCGGCTACGGATTGGGCTTGGCCATCGTTCATGCGGTCGTCATCGCCCATAAAGGTCAAATCACGGCTTATAATCGTCAAGACGGCAAAATGGGATTAATCATAAAAATAACGCTGCCTGCGAAATAAAAAACCTAAATAATAACGTATTTACTTAAAATATATTCACTTTTACGGATATAAGGGATAAGCGGTATTAAATTCCCGACGAGCGGCATTGTTACTCTCTGTATATTCGTTAATAATAATATACAGAGAGTAATAATGATTTTACAAAACAAGACGTACTGTTTGTTAAGTGTTGACACGAGTAACAATCCCCCAAATATAGCTTTCATCCTATGAATATATAACTCGTTTTATTTTGTCATATCAACTCTCTAAAAATGGATTTTAACTTTGATTTCTCAAATCTAATAAGTCTGTAAGGGAGTACATACCATGAATCGGAATTATAAAGTGATATGGAATGCGTCTTTAAACTGCTTTATGGCAGTTTCTGAGTACGCCAAAGCGCGTGGTAAGTCGTCAAAATCTAGCGTGAGCGCAAACGCTACTATCAATACCACATCCAATCTTTCATCTACCCGTATTTTTCGTATAACCACTATCTGGTTGGGGTTAGTGACGGCTGGATTTAGTATGCAGGCGATTGCTGTACCTTGCGACGCTAGTACAGAGATAAAATGCGGAATTAATGCTACAACAGGAGGTCTTCATGGCATTGCTATAGGTAAGAATGCCACAGTTTTAGGTAGTCAGGCCATAGCCATTGGTGGCGGTTCAAGTGGTCAAAACACCACTGCTAGTGGAGAGCAGTCTATTGCCATTGGTGCAAACGTTGTCTCATCAGGAGCATCTTCTATCGCCATTGGCGGTGATGACTTAGATGCCGCCTCTAAAACCAACTTCGATGGCAGCATATCTACAGGTGCTTTAAATAGTGGTCAAATCAATACGACTTTTCATGAATATGCTGGTCGTGACTTGTTAGAGTCATGGGATGCATATGGCGGACATACTGAAGCGAGTGGAGCTGCCTCTATTGCTATGGGTGCCAAAGCCCGGTCTGCTGGTAACCTGGCAACAGCGATTGGCATACATTCGAGCGCATCCGGTATAGCTTCATCAGCGTTTGGTGTGGGTTCATCCGCAGCAGCAAAAGGCGCACTCGCATTGGGTGCTGGTGCTCAGTCCATCATAGATGATGGCGTGGCTCTAGGTTCAAGATCAGTGGCTAACGTTGCAGGGGGTGCACTAGGCTTTGCGCCGACAAGTGCCAGTGCCACAGACAAAGATGCTATCACAGCGACTAACAGCACAAGCCTTGGTGCGGTCTCTCTTGGCAATGCTAAAGACGGCACCCGTCAGATCGTCAATCTAGCAGCTGGTACCAATGACAGTGATGCGGTGAACGTGGCGCAACTGAAAAGTGTATCAAATACAGTTACCGCTAACAAAACCAAATACTACAGTGTGAATTCAGGTGCGGTTGGTAATGCTGATAACTTGGGTGCAACCAAACCAAACGCCATGGCTATGGGTGGCAATGCATCAGCGACTGGTGGACAAGCCATCGCCATTGGTAGCGGAGAGAGTGGTCAGAACACCACAGCAAGTGGTGAGCAATCTATTGCCATTGGTGCAAACGTTGAATCAAGCGGCAACTCTTCCATCGCTATCGGTGGTGATGATTTAGATGACGCCTCAAAGGTGAATGGGGTTAATGCACTATTCAATACTTATACCGGCAGCATAGGCGGTCTTGTTACGGTAGGTGATTATAGTGATCACACTGAATCTGGTGGTGCTGCCTCTGTTGCCATTGGTGTCAAAGCGCATTCTAAAGGCAATCTCTCTACCGCTGTCGGCGTCCGTTCAAGCTCATCAGGTGACGCCTCTTCTGCCTTTGGTATGGGCTCTTCAGCAAGTAAAAAGGGCTCAGTAGCACTAGGTGCAGGGTCAACTACACTCACTGATGCGACTTACCAAGACAAGCTTACTATTGGCAATAAGGACTATTTCTACACTGGTGCAACGAATGATAAAGGGGCACAGGTCTCTGTTGGTTCATCGGGACGTGAGCGCCAAATTAAGCATGTCGCTAGTGGTGATGTGAGTGCCGCCAGTACCGATGCGATTAATGGTAGCCAGTTGCATGCAACCAATGAGTCTGTTAAGGATTTAAGCACTACGGTTGTGGCTAACAAGACACATTACTATAGTGTCAATGATGGCAGCGTGCAACAAGATAACTACAATAACGATGGTGCTACGGGCAATAGCTCACTAGCAGCTGGTGTTAAAGCGACTGCTACGAATAATCGTGCAGTTGCCATGGGTGCCGAAGCTTCAGCCACAGGTTCTGAGTCAACTGCTTTAGGCTCAGCTGCACAAGCGTTTGCTGGTTCAGCTACCGCAGTTGGTTTTGGTGCACGAGCAGATCAGTACGGTGCAACTGCAATGGGTACAAACTCTCGTGCTCAAGGCATGTACAGCACGGCTGTTGGCCAAACGGCTAAAGCTACGGGTGAGAATTCCATTGCTATGGGTAAGGGTACAGAAGCAGATGGTGTAAACAGTATCGCCATCGGTACAGGTAACCAAGTAACTGGCGATAACTCAGGCGCATTTGGTGACCCTAACATTATTAGCGGTACGGATAGCTATGCAATTGGTAATAATAATACAATCGCGGCTAACAAGGCTTTTGTGCTTGGTAATAATGTTACGATTAATGCTGGTGGTAATCATTCCATCGCTCTTGGCGAAAGTGCGAAGATCAATGGTGAGGACAGTATTGCAATTGGTCGAGATGCTTCAGCTGCAGCCGGTACCAGAAACGGGTTATCAATTGGATTGAAATCGAAGTCTGGCAACCATGCCGTATCCTTGGGTGACCGCGCCTCGTCAGGCAACTACGCGATAGCGCTTGGCTCTAATTCTACAGCGTCTATTGGCGGTACTGCTATTGGTCAGGCATCTAGTGCAGTCAGTGATGCTACAGCCTTAGGTCGCGGTGCTATTGCAGGGCAGTCAGGTAATGTGGCTCTGGGGAATAGTTCCATTACTGGAGCTCAGCACACTGGAAGTTTTTCTATCAACAATCTGCCAGTTGCGGGTTTGAACAGTGGTGCCAAGACAGTATCAGTAGGCGCTGTCGGTGCTGAACGACAAATTCAAAACGTCGCACCTGGTGTCGTGGATGCAACCAGTACGGATGCGATTAATGGTAGCCAGTTGCATGCCACGAACACTCAGGTTAACAAAGGCTTTGGCTTAAAAGCTGCCGATGGTCAAATTGTAATGAAACAACTAGGAGAACAGGTTGAGGTAGTTGGTTCTAATAGTAATATCGATACACGAGTTAACACCGTTAACGGCAAAGTCGAAATTGAGCTCAACAACAATCTAGATTTAGGGAATAACGGTAGTGTTACCACAGGTAACTTATTAAGTGGCACTAATGTTAATCGCCTTGGCATGGTAACAGGTGGATTGCTAACGGGTGGCGTCACTACGGTCAGTGGTGCAGGTGTCACAGTAACAGGTTTAAATCCATTAAACCCCTCTAATGTAGCTTTGACTAGTAATGGTTTGACCATCCTCAACGGTCCAAGCATCACTAAGAGTGGTGGTGTAGATGCTGGTAGCCGGCAAATCACTAACGTGGCTAGTGGTGGCACAACGCTTACCAACGCGGCCAACATCGGTGATATTCAAAGTACCGTCGCCGCTAACAAGACCAAGTACTACAGTGTCAACTCGACAGGTGGCACCAACGATGACAATCTAGGTGCAACGGGTCAAAACGCCATGGCCATGGGTCGAAACTCAGTCGCCTCAGGCAGTCAAGCCATCTCAATTGGTAGTGGCGCAAGTGGTCAGAAAACCACTGCTAGTGGTGAGCAGTCTATCGCCATTGGTGCAAACGTTGTCTCATCAGGTGCATCCTCTATCGCCATTGGTGGCGATGATCTAGATGCAGCCTCTCAAGCCAATCTCACAGGAGCTGCTAGTGGTATCATCAACGGTGGTAGCGTTAACACCACCTTCAAAGCTTATACTGGTCGTGATTTGGTTGAAACACCGCCGTATCAAGTAAATACTGAATCGGGTGGCGCCGCCTCCATCGCCATGGGCGCAAAAGCACTGTCTCAAGGGGCATTGTCTACCGCCATTGGCGTACAATCTTCCTCAGCTGGTGTTGCATCCTCCGCCTTTGGCATGGGTTCGTCAGCGAGTGCAAAAGGTTCAGTAGCGCTAGGTGCAGGATCGGTAGCTAATGTTGCTGGTGGTGCAGTTGCCTATGTTCCAACAGGTGCAAGTGCAGCAGATGCTACTGCCATCACAAACACTCAAAGTGGCGCAGATTATGGTGCTGTTTCAGTAGGAACCGGCGCTAAAGGTGGCAATCGTCAGATCGTCAATCTAGCCGCTGGTACCAATGACAGTGATGCGGTGAACGTAGCGCAACTAAAAGGTGGCGTCTCAAGTGTCGTCGATCTAGGTCTTAACTTTACCGGTGACAATACAACGACAACGGTTAATCGCAAACTTGGTGAAAAGCTTACCGTGAAAGGGGGAGCAACCACCCCATTATCGGACAACAACATCGGTGTGGAAGCGACCAGTCCTGGTACCTTAACCGTCAAATTGGCGAAAAATATAGATCTAGGCAAGACTGGTAGTGTGAAAATGGGTACAAGTAGTCTATATGGTCTCGGCCCTGTAACTACGGTTGACCGTTTAGGTATTAGTACAGGTAATTCATTAGCTAGCACTGACGTAAATGGTTTAGGAGTGTTCGTCAATGGTCCCTTAGGTATTCCTAGTACTGCTTTGACTATGGATGGTCTTAATATTATTGGTGGTCCAAGTGTTACTAGAAGTGGTGGTGTAGATGCTGGTAGCCGGCAAATCACTAACGTGGCTAGTGGTGGTACAACGCTTACCAATGCGGCCAATATCGGTGATGTTAAGAGTGCAGCTGCCGGGTCTAGAACTGAGGTTGTTAAAGGTACCAACGTAACTAGTGTTGATAAAACAACCGGTTCTAATGGACAAGATATCTACACTGTTAATGCCAATGGCACGACCGCATCAGCAGGTTCAGCTGCCGTAACGGTTACCACTGGTATTAAAGATGCCAACAACGTCACTGACTACAAAGTTGACCTAAGTGACTCTACTAAAACAAGCTTGAGTAGTGCAGATAGCGCCTTACAATCTGTTGTTACTCAGATTGATGGCACTGCTGTTAAAACTATCACTAAGACCAATAATACTGCCAACTTCATCACAGGTGATAACATTCTGTTGACGCCTGAAAGCGGTGGTATCAAAGTTGCGACGGCTCAAGATCTGGTACTAAATAGTGTGAAAATGGGTAATACCACAGTTAGTCAGGATGGTATGACCATAGTGGCCCCAACTCTAGCTCGGACAGTCGTACTTAATAGTGCTGGACTTAACAACGGCGGTAATAAGATCATTAATGTTAAAGCGGGTGAGGCGGATACTGATGCTGTTAACGTTGGACAGCTGAACTTGGCCAATACTACCATTGATAAAGGCTTAAACTTTGGTGGTGACAGTGGAACAGATGTCAATCGTAAGCTTGGTCAAAAGCTCACGGTTAAAGGCGGCGATACTATCAATGCTGACCCAGCAACGAAAAATATCAGTGTCACTGCTAATGGTGCTGATACCTTAACTGTCAGATTGGCTAAAGATATTAATCTTGGTAATACAGGCAGCGTTACCACTGGAAATACTCAGGTTAATAATGCAGGTATTACTTTATATAATGGTGATAATGGTCAAGTAGTACTTACTAATAATGGGCTTAACAATGGCAACAACAAAATCACTAATGTTGCTGATGGATTGTTGAGCACTACTAGTAAGGATGCAGTTAACGGTAGTCAGTTGTTTAAGACTAACGAAGACGTTGCCAAAGGTATTAAAATTGGCGATGGCAATAGCGCCAATGATCAACAGTTTGCCTTAGGAGATACCATCAACGTGACGGGTGATAATAATATCACTACCACTGCTTCGGCAACTGGTGTCCAAGTTAAACTGAATAACCAGTTGAACTTAGGCGACGAGGGTCGTATGCAAATGGGTAATAGCATCATGAATAACACCGGCTTTACCTTTGTAGGTAACGAGCCAGGTAGAACCGTTATTCTAGGTGCTGGTGGTCTAAACAACGGTTTCAACAGAATCACGAACGTCGCGGCAGGTATTGATCCTACTGACGCTGCAACTGTTGGACAGTTAGAGGCTACCACCTTTGCGTTAAGTAAAGGCTGGAATGTCAGCGCTCAAGCTACTAACGCTAGCAAAGTGCTAGCTGGTGATAGCGTTGATCTAAACAACACTGACGGCAATATTACAGTGTCCAAAACAGCAGGCAATAATGATGTCAGCTTTAATTTAAACAAAAACCTTGTGGTAGATAGTGTGCAAACAGGTGATAGCACCCTAAACAACGAGGGTTTAACTATCGCAGGAGGACCTAGTATCACTAAAGCTGGCATTGATGCTGCTGATACTAAGATTACAAACGTTGTGAGTGGTGACGTTGCTGCAGATAGTAAAGATGCTATCAATGGTGGTCAGCTCTACGCCCAAGGTATGGGTATCAGCAGTATTATAGGGGGTAACACGACTTATGATCCTGCAACTGGTACTTTTACCAATAACAACATCGGTGGTACTGGCGAAGGTAGTATTGATGGTGCGATTGCTTCTATCAAGCGTGGCGAGGTTGTCATGACTGAAAACATTCAAACCAACACTACAAACATTGCGACGAATACGACAAACATCGCAACCAATACCACCAACATCACCAAAAACACAGCTGATATCGTAACGAATACTACGAATATCACTACCAATACCACCAACATCAAAGCCAACAAGGATAAAATCGATGCTGGTCTCAACTTTGGAGCCGACAGCGGTGCCGTCATCAATAAACCAATCGGTGATGGTAGTGTACTCAGCTTCAAAGGCGGTAATAACATTAAGACCACCGCTGAAGGCAGTAGCATCAAGTTTGACCTGAACGGTAATATCAACGTAGAGAGCGTGACGACTGGCAATACGACGGTTAATAATAGTGGTGTTACTATTAAAAACGGCCCAAGTATGACAGCCGCTGGCATCTATGCAGGTAATGCCGAAACGGCTCCTAGTATGACGGCTGCCGGTATCAATGCCGCTGGTACTAAGGTGACAAATGTTGCAGATGGCATGGCACCTAGAGACGCTGTGAACTTCGGGCAATTAGACGCTGTTAGCAGAGGTTTGGGTAACAGCATCAATGAGCTTGGCTACAAAATTGGCGAAGTCGAAGATGATGCCAACGCAGGTATCTCAGCCGCGATGGCCATGTCTTCATTGCCACAAGCGTTCATCAGCGGTAAACCCATGATAGGTGGTGGTATCGCAACCTATAATGGTGAAAGTGCCGTTGCGATTGGCTTCTCGAAAATGTCTAATGATGGACGTTGGGTGATGAAGCTAAATGGTACAGCGGACACCCAAGGGAACGTAGGTGCTGCAATCGGCGCAGGCTTCCACTTTGACTAATTGGTTAGCACGATAGTTTAGCTGTATTAAGTTGCCAAGCTAAATAGTCATTGAATCACTAGGTAAAGTAAAATAAGTAAAACAAAAAAAGCAAGGCATCAGATGCCTTGCTTTTTTATGGATGGAAGTTATCTAATAAAATATAGGATGTTGACTTAAATCAATAAAAACTAACGTTGTGAACTATAGTCAAAATATCCTAAAAACGCTACGGTATTGCTGATATCAATTTTTTGTAGCCTCTGTCTGCGCAGGCACAGCAAGCAAGAAAAATTGATATCAGCAGCGCGAGATGTATCGATATTACTTTTCACTGACTATAAAGGTTGATGATATTAAAATCTGTCATATCATAAGTTTAACGCACTAAAATAACAGGCGATAGGGTGCTAGCGATAATCTCTGTCGTGGTACTACCCAAAAATAAATGCTGGAGCTTAGAGCGTCCATAAGCCCCAACCACAATGATATCAATATTATTTTCAAGCTGAAAACTAAGTAAACCGTTGACCGCGTCAAGCTGTGGCAAATGATGGGAGTCTACGCTAAATCCTGCGGTTCTCATTTGGATTACAGCCTCTTCAAGGCTTTTTTTAGATGCCTCATTATCATGTCCGATCATCACGATATGACCTTGCAAGCCTTGTAAAAGGTTGCTCTCTGCAAGCATTCGTATGGCTTTAATCGCGGTTTTACTGCCGTCAAACGCCACCATATATGATTGAGGCTCTTGAAATTTCTCTGAACAAATCAACACCGGTACGTTTGAGGCACGGGCAACCGTTTCGATTTGGCTACCGATATTGATGCGGCTGTTTTTATGATCTTCTCCGCGGCGACCCATGACGATAGCACGGTTTTTTTCTTGAAAATGCTCAATCGCTGGCAGTAGCTTACCGCGGCGTTGATAGATACAGACGGTCACGCCTGCAAAGTTACTTTGGATATGACTTTTTGCATCTTGTACCAACGCATTGCTATAGCTGTTTACGACTTTTGCCCTTTGTTCATCGAGCTTTGATAACTCATCGAGCAAAGACTGGCGGCTGTTAATGCCGATGGCTCCTGATAAGTCGCGTCTGACCGATGCTGCCACATCGCTGACGTGCAATAATCCCACCGCTAAATTCAGCTTTTTTGCATACCACGCCGCATAATCGCACACTGACCCAGTCACTGCTGAGCCATCAATACAAGCCAAAACGTGCTCTTTCGTTATCATAATCTGTCCTTAGATTTGCATTTATACTTTGAGAAACAGGCTTATTGATAGAATGCTTTTTTAAGACAGGGTAAGCATCTACTTTTCAATTAAATCGCCAATCATTCACCTTTGACTACCATCTTACCTCAAATCGTATCATTGCAAAATCACAGAGCAATATCTTAAATGGTGCTTTGCTGACATAGATTTGCAGTTTACCGTGCGCTTTGTACTTTAAGCGTTTTGAATAGCTGATCTCAGTGGCAACGTGCATGCTTAAAGCACAGCGTCTATATCTTCGCAACTTCTTATCAAGGTTATAGCAAAGGTATGACTTGTAAACGATAAAAAATTTAAAGTTAAATAAAATAATTTTAAAGATAGAACAATATTCCATTATGTATCATTTGTTAAATAACAATAGACTTTAGTATTTAATCAATAAAAGGCTGTCTTAGTAGTTTCGAATATTCATTTATTATTAATTATAAACGCGATATCTATAATTTTTTCAATCACTTTTTATTTGAAAGTAGCATGTTATTGTCTTGTGTTTTTTATTCATTGATAATGAATAGTTATATGGTTATGTAGAAATAAATCGATTTTTACGCTTACTGTCATTGTTTTTTAAAGATATTATTATGTGAAAAAGTTTTTTTATTCGCTAACTGTTTCAGTTTACTAGCAAAATTAGGTTTATGCGTCAGGTTGAGATTGTATAGCTTGCCGTACTGAGTTGTTAATAGAGACAAACGTCACACTGAATTTTGTATGACTAAACTTGTTTGTATGGCAATTTTAACGATAAATTAATAGGGCAATTTAATCTACAACAGTTATATGAATTCATTATAAATAATAAAAAACGAAAAATAAGCAGCTTCTATTATATAAAAAATAAACACTTTATTCAAAAGTCGTTAGAAAAACGAACTTAAATATTTATTTTAATAGTGAACGATTGTCAATAATTAAGTATGAATTTTTAAGTGCTAATATTAAAACATGAGACAATCAACTTGTTTTTTATCGTAAAGTTGTTAATATGCTCTATTGTATTTTATCGTTGGTTCGGTATCAAACGTCTCATTATTTTATTAATCTGAGGGTTTGGTGTTAATAGGGAAGTTACTAGGAAAATAAGGTATGAGTACAATTAACCACGAAGAGCGCGTCCGTCATGAAGGTTTGCGTGAAAAAATCATGTCTGCTGAGCAAGCAGCTACCTTTATCTTACATGATATGAATGTTGGAATGAGTGGTTTTACTGGAGCAGGCTATCCAAAAGCCGTCCCATCCGCATTAGCAGAGCGTATCAAAGCGGCCCAAGCGCGCGGCGAAGAGTTCAAAATCGGTTTATTAACCGGCGCCTCAACTGCCGCAGAATGTGATGGTGTATTGGCTGACGCCAACGGTATCAAGATGCGCACGCCTTATCAGTCAGAACCTGCCCTTCGTAAACAAATCAATACTGGCGAAACGCATTATTTCGATATGCACTTATCCCATGTCGCGCAGCAAAGCACCTTTGGTTTTTATGGTGACATGCATATAGCGGTGGTTGAAGTTGCTGGAATTTTACCAGACGGTCGCCTGATTCCCTCTACTTCTATCGGTAACAATAATGCTTGGTTAGATAATGCCGACCAGATTATCCTTGAAGTAAACAGCCGCCAAAATATTCTGTTAGAAGGCATGCACGATGTTTTTGATGACATCGGTGTACCGCCGTATCGTAAGCCGATTCCAATCACCACGCCAGGTGAGCGTGTTGGCTCGCCTTACCTAACCTGTGATTTGGATAAAGTTGTTGCCGTGGTCTTAACAGATTCACCAGACCGCAATAGTAAATTTGCTGATCCTGATGAATGCTCAACCAAAATTGCTGGTTATATCATTGACTTCTTCCATGAAGAAGTAAAAAAAGGTCGCATGCCCGCCAGTTTATTGCCTATCCAGTCGGGTGTCGGTAACGTTGCCAATGCGGTATTGTCAGGATTGCAAGCCAGTCCATTTGAAAATCTAACCGGCTATACCGAAGTATTACAAGACGGTATGTTAGATTTGATTCTGTCAGGCAAAATGACCCAAGCTTCTGCGACTGCCATGTCGTTAAGCCCAGATGCATTAGACCGTTTTAACGCCAATATCGAAGAATTGCGCAAACGCATTATCCTGCGTCCACAAGAAATCACCAACCATCCTGAAGTCTCGCGTCGTCTCGGCGTGTTGGCCATTAATGCGATGATTGAGTGTGACCTTTATGGCAACGTCAACTCAACCCACGTCATGGGTACCAACATGATGAATGGTTTGGGCGGCTCTGGCGACTTCGCTCGTAACGCCTTTACCTCAATGTTTGTAAGCCCATCGGTTGCCAAAGGGGGCGCTATCTCGTGCATCACGCCTATGGTGTCACACGTTGACCATACTGAGCATGACGTGATGATTATTGTCACTGAGCAAGGTTTGGCTGACTTGCGTGGTTTATCACCGCGTCAACGCGCGCAAAAAATCATTGATAATTGCGCCCATCCTGATTATCGTCCTATGCTGCAAGATTACTATGATCGCGCGGCACAGACTGCTGGTATGCAAACGCCTCATATCTTGAGTGAAGCATTGTCATGGCATCAACGTTATGTTGAAACCGGTGATATGCGCGTCAAAAAAGGTTTGGCTTTAGCGGTTTAAATGCTTAATTAAATACCTAATTAAAGGTTTAACGCCGGAATCAGCGACATAGCTGATTGCACTATTAAAAACACCGCTTGTCTGCTAGCAGATAAGCGGTGTTTTTAATGGTGCTTTTATGATATTTAAAGAGAGATTTAAAAGTAAGGTTTTGTCTTAACGCTCATTACTATTACTACTACTGTTTTTATCATTCGTACTTTCTTGACTGGATAAACGGCGTTTAATAAGTAAACCAATCACAGCGACCACTATCAGTATGCCGATTGCTTTGGAGTAAGGCGCTAACATGCCGGCGACGGCGTCATAGTTTTGACCTAAGTAATATCCTGCTAAAGCCAATATCGCTGTCCAAATACTAGCCCCTAAAGCCGTCAATGCTAAAAAGGGCAATAGCGCCATTCTATTCATGCCAGCTGGGATAGAAATCAGCGAGCGTACCCCCGGCACCATACGCCCAAAAAACACCGCCATTTTGCCATGTTTATCAAACCATGCATTTGCCGCGGTGATATCAGCAGGCTTTACAAACAGATATTTACCATACTTTTCCGTAAATGCGACCAAACGCGGCTCATCAAATACGCGACCCACATAGTATAAAGGCAGCGCACCCAGCATCGCCCCAAGCGTACCGGCCAATATCACCAAAATAATGCTTAAATCGCCTTTGGCAGCGGCAAAACCAGCGGCTGGCATGATAACCTCAGAAGGGATAGGCGGAAAGATATTTTCAGCAAACATGGCAAAAATAATGCCAAAGTAACCGAATTTTGCCATGATACCGAGTACCCATGCACTCATTTGATCCATTGTAAAGACTCGCTCAAGGTTGGAATAAAGAAACAATAAATCATACGGGCATTTATCAAAATTATTTGTACTAAATTACGGGCTTAGTATGTATTAAATATTGCTAAAAGTCCGTCATTTAATGCGTTTATCTGAGAGCGGTCTGAGGACAGAGCGCAATCGGTACAGGCTTAGTATTTTATTTATCTTAATAAATAGTTAATAAAAACACACAAGAAGCTTCTATTTACTGCCAAGTTTATGGCATAAGGTCGTCTTAATCGTGCTTATTTTAGACTATCCATATTTCATAAAGGTTTTTTAGCACAAAAACCTCATTAGGTATTTAATATTTAGAGAGCCATCAAGGAGTATTAAGATGAATAAAATAACAGCAAATGTAGGATTAACCAAAGCGCGGCAGGCGTTATGGATCGCATTGTTTGCCAGTATTGTCGGCGTTACGGCTTGTAGTAATGAGAGAGAAGATGTGGTGGCAGATTCGACCGAAGTGACAGATGAAGTGGCCGTCGACGAGGCGAGTGAAGAAGGTACTGAAGTTGTCGAAACCGGTATGACCGCAGATGGAATGTCGGGTAATGATGGTGAGCAGAAAGCGGATGACACTGTGACCGTCAACGAGAGTAATGCAAATTTAGATCAAACCCCAGCAGATGGCGTGCAGTAAATACTTCGATAACTCCAGCTTTTTACGAACAAGTTTTTAATGTTCAGGTTTTTGATGAGAGTAAATTGTCCAAAAAAAAGAGCTGCAAATTGTTTGCAGCTCTTTTTATTTCAGTTTTAGTAAAATTATAGCCCTTTACAGATAGTATGGTAACTACCGGCTAGTAAAGGTAATCGTTTTAGCGCCATTAGAAGATGGTTGGCTGATGGTTACTTTACTGTCTAAGATATCGCCGCGCGCATTGATTTTATAGCATTCTGACGAGCTGCCATTAGGATCGTTATTGAGCAGCAGATTGCTTGAGGTTTCTATACAAAACCACGCGGTATTATTGCTGTCTCTGGTCAAAGACCAATCTTGGTTATAAGTGCCTATTTTTTGACGCATACTTCTATCGGCGTAAACGTCTTCAGTAATCAATTTGCTTGATGAGCCAACCGTTGCCATTTTGGGAATGGTTGTGGTCTGATTTGACAGTGAATACTTACCTGAGCTGTCAGTGAAACCATGGAATACCAAGGGATTGAGGGTAAAGTAGTTAATGGCGACCGATTGATCAGTGACTTGATTGTTTACTTTGTTGATGGTGTTTACTTCAGCGCCTTGTACTTGTTTATTATTAAAGACCATACTGCCTTTGGGCGTAACTTTGATATCCGCAGAGGCCGTTTGATTGCCGACGGTCGCCACTAGGCTTTGACTGCGAGCTTTAGTATAAATATTGAGCATGGCCGCTTCAACGGGATATTGAGTGACGATGTTATTTGAATTGCCCGGTGTGGTGCCACCGTTCATACCACCCGCACAAGCGCTTAAGCCTACCGATACAGCGACAAGTAATCCTAATTTTTTCATGATTTATTCCCTTGATTTATTTAACTGCAATTTATTAATAAGTGATAGACCTACCTACTATAATCGAATTTTTAAGCGATGACATCTGCTGTGTATCCCTGCGCCTGCTATCCTTACATCATTATAACAACCGATGATTTTGCAGAAATTTATTGAATAAATGGGCGATAAAAACCGCTGGGCAATTAAAACAGGATTAATAGGTGTTTTTGCTGTTCATACCTACTTAGTCTGTTATCATTTCGTCCTGCAAAAAATCACAGTTATTTTCTATAAGCACCATTCGTTAGGACGTTAAAATGATCGTCAAGCAAAAGCCCAGCGCCATCAAACTGCTTTTTACCTTGCGTGGCTCCATCCTGCCAAAGGTCTATCCGCAGATTTTGCTCATTAGTTTGATTAGTGCCTTTATCACCAATATTCAGCACGGATTTCCCAGTTCTTTTTCTTCTTATAGCGTCGCGCCCTTTACCTTACTTGGGATAGCCTTATCGCTATTTTTAGGTTTTCGTAACAATGCCAGTTATCAACGCTGGTGGGAAGCTCGTGGGCTATGGGGGCAATTGGTCTATGATACGCGCAGCTTTACCCGTCAAGTGCTGTCTTATATAGATGATGAAAGTAAGAATGAGCAAGATAGTAAGGAAGGGCAAGATAGTAAGGAAGGGCAAGAAAGTGAGAAAGGGCGAGATAGCCAGCGCCGATTGGTGTATTTAAGCATTGCTTTTACCCATGCCTTACGTCATCGACTGCGTGACAGCTCGCCTTGGCAAGATGTTGAGCGTTTTGTAGAACCTATTCATCATACCAGTATGAAGCAAGCGCAAAATTTGCCAGATTATCTGCTGCGTTTGCTAGGTAAGGAGCTTGGCTATTATCGGCGGCAGCGCTTGACGTCAGAGCATATGATACAAAATATGGATGAGCGCCTAAATTCGATGACGGTGGTTTTGTCCGCTTGTGAGCGTATTCATAGCACGCCATTACCGTTTGCTTATACGCTACTGGTGCATCGCACGACGTATCTATATTGCTTTATGCTGCCTTTTGGTCTGGTTTCTTCTTTAGGCTGGGTGACGCCCTTGATTTGCGGCGTTATTGCTTATACCTTTTTTGGTTTGGATGCGCTAAGTGAAGAGTTGGAGGAGCCCTTTGGTTTGGCAGCCAACCAATTACCGCTGACAGCCTTATCTCGTACTATCGAGATTAATTTACTAGAAGCCTTGGGAGAAACCGAGTTGCCACCGAATATCACCGCTAAAAATGGCTATTTGCAATAAGTTATTTATAATAGGTAATTTGCAATAATCTCTGTGTCATAAATAGCGGCTGCGGCAGTGGAATATAGGCTACTAAAGAATATACTGCTAAAATATACGGCATAAAAAAGACCACTCAATTGAGCGGTCTTTTTTATTTTACCTTGTCATAATAACTATTAAATGCTGTTTAAAAAGCTTAGCAGCGTTTGTTGTTGCGTGGCAGGTAATTGCTTAAAACGTGTCTTGGCGCTTTCTGCTTCACCGTCATGCCAAAGTATCGCTTCTGTCAAACTGCTGGCGCGACCATCATGCAAAAACCGTGCTTCTGGGTCACGCGCAACAATACCAATACCCCACAATGGCGGTGTACGCCACTCATAGCTTTCGGCATTTTTTTCTTTGACGCCGTCATCTAAGCCTGTGCCCATATCATGTAGCAATAAGTCGGTATAAGGATAAATGGTTTGCTGGGCGAGTAGCGGAAAGCGCACACTAGCGCCCGTTTTTTGTTTTGGCGTATGACAGCTCGTACAGCCCACTTGGGTAAACAGCTGCGCGCCTTTATTAAAGGTCGATAAATCAACCATTCGGCGCTCAGGCACTGCCAAAGCGGTCATAAAATCGGTCACCGCATCCAAGCTGCTGTCTGAAACCTCAGGCGTGCCGCCATTGGGCACTGTCCAACAAATCGGCTGATTGGCTGTACAATTGGGATCCATAAATACGGAAGTGGTCAAACCCATATCTTGTGACATGGCATTGGCGTTTTGGGTACGAAGGCTTGAGTTAATCGCCTTCCAGCCAAAGCGGCCGATGCGTTGCTGTTTACCATCCTGTACCCAATGTACGCGCCCACTGATGCCGTCTTTATTGTTATCATCAGGATCAGCTGCCCCAATGATATTCGCCTCAGGAATCAAGTCGAGCAAGCCCATGCCGACCAATTGCGGTGAGATACGCCCACTGATAGCGGTATCTCCCAGCGGCTGATTCGGGTCGGTTGCTGTAAAGTCAAACTGAACACCGGCAGGTTGATTGCCATTACTGGCTGTGGTGACATAGCGCATTTTACCTTCGGGTGCGATGCTGGCATCGATACTTTGATGTTGCATTTGCTCGCCGTAATAAGTGTGCGCAAGCCCTTGTTTGTTGCCGAGCCTAAATAAAATAGCGTCACTTAGCTCACCATTGGCCGCATAAATGGGTTTGCGTCCTTCAGCACTATGGCACTGGGTGCAAGCATTGGCGTTAAATAAGGGGCCAACGCCATCAAAGAGCACGCGACCTTGATTGGCTGGCGTCCATTCGGTGATAAAGAGCTCGCGACCTGGCGATACGCCGCCCAAGGCACTGCTTGGCAGATTGGGCATAATCTGTAAAAATGGCCGTGAGATATCGGCAGCAATCGTGGCGCTGCCACCTGCTGGTAGCCAATTGATATCAGTTTCAGGATTGTTTGGGTTTTCAGGTATAGTTGGTGGCGTAGGCTGGCTAGGTAACTCCGGTGTGTTAGAACTGTCATTGTTTGAGTTATCTGAAGCGTCCGAGCCACCACAAGCGCTTAGTAATAAAGTTGCCGTTAAACAAAAGAGCGCGCGACGTATGGTAGGGAATAAAAGAGTAGAGGGAGCATTTGAATGGTTTAGTGAGTAACCGTTTGGTGAATGAGGCAGTAGAGACATGGCAAGACCTAAAATGGCTAAAAATATCATTTATTAAAATACGAAGAAGATGCTAAAGATGAATAAGCAGGATTTAACGAAGTCCCAAGTTAATAAGGGCAACATTACTAAGGCTGCCCTTGTTTACTACATTTGCTATTGCATACTCATGTTAAAGATAAGTCGCGCTTATAGCTGGCTTGGTAAATTGACTGGCATCGGGGTGTTATACATCCAGACATGGGTGGTGTCTTTATTACCGAGTGAGCCTTCGAAGCTCCAACCCCATGTAAATAATTGACCGTCTCTATGTGAGGTATTGGCATCTTTCAGTAGAGGTTTTTCATGCGCGATCAAGTGCATGACGCCCATTGCCATATTGTCGATATTTTTTAAGTGAGGTAATTTATTGGTTGGTTCATCTAAATCGTTATAGACAGTTTTGCCTGCGCTATTTGTCTCTCCAAACATACCCCACGCATAAAGCATGCCATCTGTCGCTGAGCCATTTTCCGATGTTCCATTGTTCGATGACACATTGTCCAGTAACGCATAGCTGGCATTGCCATTCGCATAGATGCGGCGAATATTCTTATCAGTAAACCATGGCAGTTTGGTTGGCGTTAAAATGGTATTTGCCCAAGCGCTTTCAGTAGCATTGAATTTTTCGCCGTTATAACCTATTTGGCTACTGGCATTGAGCCCCCAAGCGTAGACGGCTTCTTTATTGGTTAGCGCCAATACATGGTCACGTCCCGTTGCCAGTTGGGTCACTTTTTCAAGGCCAATGCTTGGGTCAGAGGCAAGCTGAGGAGTAGGGGCGATAGAGTTAACAAGGTTAGCGTCGGCTGTGATGACATTAATACGAATCGGCGTTGCATTAACATTGATACAGTTATTGGCCTTATTACATTCTTGACCGCGACCTAGATTGGCATAGGCGTCGCTGCCCCAGCCCCAAACTTGACCTTTATCATCCAATGCGTACGAGCTACTGGCACTGGCCACCACTTGCACAATATGACCGATGTCAGCGGCTGCTGAAAAATCAACCTTAACCGGTGTGCTGCTATTTATCGTTGTCGCATTACCAAGCTGACCTTGAGTATTGGCACCAAACGCCCACACGCTGCCGTCTTTGGTAAGTACCAAATTATGCTTATAACCCGCTGCTACCATCACGGCATTGTCAATACCATCAATGGCGCCGATATCTAGGCGGCAATCTTCTGTTTTACTACAGTCATTGCGACCAGTCTCGCCACGTCCTAATTGCCCAGAAATATCCTCACCCCAACTATAAACCTGACCTTTAGCATCTAGCGCCAGCGAATGATTCTGATTAAATTTAATAGACACGAGGTCTTTTGGTGCACTGTGCATCAGCATGGGGGTATCTGGATGTCCCATGAGGTCAGCAATTTTTGTGGTCATTCCCAAGCCAGTTTGCCCATAATTATTGCGCCCCCAACCATACAGCTGTCCATCGCGTAGAGCAGCCGTATGTGAACCACCTGCGGCGACGGTATCGCCCAAATACACAGTTTTGATTGAGCGCATAATGTTGCCAGCATTATCAGTGGCTTCTAAGGTGATTTTATTGCTACCTAATGCCAATAAAATATGTGCGTTAAAATCTCCATTTGTATCGACGTTTAATGCTTGCGCTGACTCTTCATTGCGCTGATAAGTCAGCGATTTGATGCCACTGCTATCTTTTACTTGCCCAGAAACAAATATCGCTGCCACTGCACTATAGCCATCGGTAAAATTACTATCGGTGGTTAAAAGCGGCGGTGTCCCATCAATGATTGTGGTGTCATCAGAATCATTGCCACAAGCGGTTAGTATCAAAGTCGCGCTGATAAGTGCCACTGCTTGGGTAAGATGGGATAAGCGCATAAAAACCTCAATAAATTGTCAATAAAAGAATAGGTATCTGAATATGAGAAATAACAACATAGCGTAAAATGGGCGTAACTATGGATGCGAATAATATTACAAATGATAATTATTATCAATATATAAATAAAAATGTTGATTTAATATTTTAATGATAGGTGTTCTTTATATAAAAGGGTGGTTAATGGTTTTATAGCGCGACGTTTTAAAATATACTCTGGCTAGAGTAAAAAGCGATGTATAACCAACGCGATTACCGCCTAAAAATAAGACGGTAATAGTGATAAAGCGAATAGGGCAGGTGGTACTATTTTATACCAATCCTTTTATGCCAATTATATAAAGCATCTTAGATGCGGCATCTAGACATTAAACGGCTTCAGCAAGCTATTTACTATTATTGCTCATACTACCATCAGTCGTTTGCTGGACGATTTGTTCGACTTGCATAAAATCCGTATGCCGCACATCTTTGCCGCTGGTGCAAAAAATAACCAGCTCAGCAATGTTGCGAGCATGATCGCCCACCCGTTCTAGGGCGCGCAATACCCACAGTATATTAATTACCTTAGACACATGGCGGCTGTCCTCCATAATATAGGTCATTAAGGCACGCGTGGCCGATTGATACTCTTCATTGACCGCGGTATCGCTTTGTAAGACCGAAAATGCCTGCTGCGGATTCATATTTGAGAAGGCATCGATCGCATCAAGCAGCATCAAGCGTACCTGATTGGATAGATGCTGAACCTCCGAATAACCTCTTGGTGACGCGCCATCTTCAATCAACTGGCAGGCCATACGGGCGATTTTTTCTGCTTCGTCGCCGACACGTTCAAAGTCGACAATGCCTTTGCTCAGCGCCATTACTAAGCGCAAATCATTGGCGGCTGGCTGGCGCTTGGCGACTAACAAAATAATTTGCTCATCGATTTTAATCTCTAGCTGATTGATCAGATGATCATCTTCAATCACTTTTTTTGCGGTCGCCTCATCTGCGGCTATCAAGGCGCGTGTCGCAACCATGACTTGCTCTGCTGCCATGTGACCCATTTGCATAAACAGCTCAATCACGTCATGTAAGTCATTATCAAAACTCTTTGATAAATGCTTTGCCGTTATCGCCATGCTTGCTTCCTTAATCGTATTGGTATTGCTCATAAAAATATTGCCAAAATGAGTAGCGTGATAAATGACTGCTAGAAATGATTGCTTTAAGCGAACAGCGACTTATCCATAACGACCGGTAATATAATCTTCAGTCGCTTTTTGTGCTGGGTTGGTGAATATCTGATCTGTTTCACCCATTTCTACCATGTCTCCCAAATACATATAAGCGGTGTAGTCGGAGACGCGCGCGGCCTGCTGCATATTGTGGGTGACGATAGCAATGGTATAGTCGTTTTTTAAATCGGTAATCAAATCTTCAATCGCGCCAGTGGAGATGGGGTCGAGCGCTGACGTTGGCTCATCTAATAGCAAGACTTCAGGTTTCGTTGCTACTCCGCGGGCAATACAAAGTCGCTGCTGTTGACCGCCAGATAATGACAATCCTGACGCTTTCAGTTTATCTTTGACTTCCAGCCATAACGCCGCTTTTTTGAGTGCCCACTCGACACGTTCATCCATCTCTGCTTTGCTCAGCTTTTCATAGAGACGGACGCCAAATGCGACGTTGTCATAAATGGACATCGGGAAGGGCGTGGGCTTTTGAAAGACCATACCGACACGCGCACGCAGCAAGTTAACATCCATGTCTTTTGCCAAAATATTTTGGCCATCAAGGGTAATTTGACCTTCAGCATGCATACTCGGATACAAGTCATACATACGGTTAAAGGTACGTAGCAGCGTTGATTTACCGCAGCCTGAGGGACCAATAAAAGCGGTGACCTTTTTTTCTGGGATATCGATATTGATGTTTTTTAATGCTTGAAAATCACCATAATAAAAGTCCAAATCACGAATGGTAATCTTGGCGGGCGGCATGTTATCGGGCATGTCCGCCATGGTTTGCTTGATAAGATGGGCGATATCTGGCTGTTTATGCTGACCATGATTAAACATAGCGTCATCCAGTAAACGGCGTTTGCTGCTGGTATCTGTCATCGGCTTAGTCGCTTTTCTCTCTAATACATCAGTCATAATGGTATACATCTGTTTTAAAGTTTTGTTAAATGGGGGTGTTTTTTTTGCTATTAGCTGTGCGTTTGTTAGCCTTAAATTATCTGCTATGGTCTTTGCCACCGATAAAGCGTGCGGCGATATTTAAGAATAATACTGTCGCAGTAATGAGCAGCGCCGCCGCCCAAGCTAGTGCATGCCAGTTGTCATAAGGGCTCATGGCAAACTGATAAATCGTATTGGGTAAGTTGGCCATCGGTTGGCTCATATCGGTACTAAAGTATTGGTTGTTTAGCGCGGTAAATAGCAAGGGCGCGGTCTCACCGGTAATACGCGCAAAAGCGAGCAGCACACCGGTAGTCAGACCGGCTTTGGCAGCTTTCAGTGTCACGGTACTGACTAGCTTCCATTTTGGTGTGCCGAGTGCGTAAGCAGCTTCGCGCAGGGTATTAGGCACTAGGTTTAGCATATTTTCCGTCGTACGCACGACAATAGGAATCACAATCAGCGCCAATGCCAAAGCACCGGCCCAACCCGAAAAGCTCTGTCCTTTGACCATCAAGGCATAAATAAACAGACCAATCACGATGGAGGGGGCCGACAGTAAAATATCATTTAAAAATCGGGTGACTTTACCCAGCATACTGCCATGTGAAAACTCTGCTAAATAAATGCCAGCCATCATGCCGATTGGTGCACCAATCGCCAAGCCCGAAAAAGCCAACATCACTGAGCCAACAATGGCGTTGCGTAGACCACCTTCGCCCATCGGTGGCGGGGTATCGGCCATAAAGACAGGCATCTCGATGAGACCTTGAAAGCCTTCAACAAACAGCGTAATCACAATCCAAATCAGCCAAAACAAACCAAATACAATTGCTGATAAGGCAAACCCAAGTCCCAGTCTATTGATAAAACGGCGCTTGTTATACAGCCGCTTGTTGTAGCGGTCTTCAAAGCGTACAGAAGGCTGGCTTGGCTGGGTCGTTTGAGTAGTGACTGGTGCTAAAGTCATGAAGTGTTTGTCCTTCTTGAGTCAAATAATGGCGGCAAATAGCGTGTTTTAGTTTGTTTAGGCTTGCTTTGTTAGCTTTTAAAATAGGGTGTTTAATTGCCTGCTTTTTGGTCAATACGCATGAGCATCAGCTTAGATATCGACAAAACGATAAAGGTAATGACAAACAGGATTAATCCTAAATGTAATAATGACGCTAAGTGCAGCTCACTTGACGCTTCGGCAAACTCGTTGGCCAGCGCTGAAGTAATGGTCACCCCAGAGGTGAATAGACTTGGGCTGATATTAAAGGCATTACCAATCAAAAAGGTAACGGCCATCGTCTCGCCAAGCGCCCGACCAAGTCCCAAAATCACGCCACCAACCACACCTGCTTTGGTATAAGGCAAGATAATTTTGAACATCACCTCCCACGTGGTGGCGCCCATGCCGTATGCCGATTCTTTTAGCAGGTCTGGCACCACAGAGAAAACATCACGCATGGTAGCGGCGATAAAGGGAATAATCATAATCGCCAGTATTAATGAGGCGGTAAACATACCCAGTCCCATCGGCGCACCGGTAAAAACCTTGCCAATAATAGGTAGGGGGCCAATATTTTCAATAAACCAAGGCTGAATGTGATCACCAAAAAACGGTGCAAAGACAAACAAGCCCCACATGCCGTAGATGATAGAAGGAATACCTGCCAGCAGCTCGATAGCAATACCCAATGGCCTTTTCAAAAAATTGGGACAAAGTTCCGTTAAAAAGATAGCAATCCCAAAGCTGACTGGTACGGCAATACAGATAGCGATGAGTGAAGTGACCACCGTTCCGTAAATGGGCGCAAGCGCACCGTATTGATCGTTTACCGTATCCCAGTTATTGCTGGTATAAAATCCCAAGCCAAACTCAGTGATACTTGGCCATGCGCCGACAATCAATGACAGCATGATGCCACCAAGCGACAAGAGCACCAAGATTGCAAATGCTTTGGTGGCATTAACAAAAACCGCGTCAAAGCGTTTTTGTTTTGCCAGTTGGGATTTTAGGTCTGCCATAAAAGCCTCTGTTGTTTATCGCTCTAACTTTTCATTATGTTAATGATGAATGGTGTTAACGCTTGCTAGTGTGAAAGCTTGATTGTAAAAAACCTTAGGGGTTTTAGCTTTAGCGTCTTACCGTAATAAACTGTGTCATCTAACGACCAAGTATTAAGTTCACTACGGCTAAGACGTCACCAAGCAAACACGCTTTTCAGTATTTGCTTGATGGCATTAGTTAGCTTATTCTCGACTGGCTTATTCTCGACTGGCTTATTCTCGAATTAATAAGCTTCGAATTAATAAGCTTCGAGCTACTGTGCTGAGGTATAAACAGGCTTACCTTCGCTATCTACTACCTCGTTCCATTTCGCTTTAAATAAAGCCACGGCCGTATCAGAAAAAGGCACGTAATCGAGGCTCATTGCGTCATCATCGCCCTGAGCATAAGACCAATCAAAGAAGTTAAGGACGCCTGCCACTTGCTTAGCATCTTGCGGCTGTTTGTGGACTAAGATAAAGGTCGCAGCAGCGATAGGCCATGCTTGGTCGGTCTCAGAGTTGGTGATGACTTTGTAAAAGCCTTCTTGCTTTGACCAATCAATGTCCCCAGCGGCGGCGAATGTTTGCGCAGAAGGCTGCACGACGTTGCCAGCGGCATTTTTCAGGGCAACGTGTGACATGCCATTTTGCTTAGCATAGGCGTATTCAACGTAGCCGATAGAGTTTTTCATACGCGTTACATAGCTTGAAACGCCTTCGTTACCTTTACCGCCCGCACCGGTTGCTGAGGTTGGCCATTTCACGGTTTTATCGACGCCAACGCTGTCTTTCCAGTCGTTTGACACTTTGGCTAAATAATCAGTAAAGTTAAAGGTTGTGCCCGAACCATCTGAGCGAAATACCGTGGTAATGGCGGCGTCAGGAAGGGTCAAGTTAGGGTTCATAGCAGCGATGGCAGGGTCATTCCAGTTGCTGATTTTGCCAAGATAGATGTCAGCTAGCATTTTTCCATCGAGCTTTAATTGACCAGGCGCAACGCCATCGATATTGACGATAGGTACCACGCCGCCGATAACGGTCGGGAATTGAATCAGACCGGCTTCGTTTAATTCAGCTGGCGTCATTGGCGCATCAGAGGCGCCGAAATCAACGGTTTTTGCGACGATTTGTTTGATACCACCCGATGAACCAATCGACTGATAGTTCACTTGACCGCCTGTTGCTTTATTATAGGCATCTGACCATTTAGCATAGATAGGCTGCGGGAAAGAAGCGCCTGCGCCGGTGATATTCATCGACACATTGTCTGTCGACTGAACGCTTGCGCTGTCGGTAGAGGCGGTGGTTGATTGCGCCGAAGTAGCCGGCTCATTGCTTTCATTACTATTGGGGGTTTGATTACAAGCAGCTAAGGTAAAGGTACTCGCGACTGCTAAAGCCATTAATGAATAACGCATTATTTCTCCTAAAAAGTAATCAGATTTAAGTATGGGGCGTTTATGAATAACAATGTCGCTGCCCAGATTTTTAGTAATGTATTGCTAACGATGTTTGGTTAGCAAGGTTTTGCTGCAAAGACGCTCGGTGGTCAATGAGCACATTGTGCCGAGCAAATATGACAGTTTGATGAAATAAGACATTTTTATGAAAAAAGTCGGTCAATTAAAAACGCAGCCTAATAAAGCAGTCGTTTAAGGGGATTGCAGCTGCTATCTAGCGCAAAATTCGTTATGATGAGCCGTTGGTTTTTTTTGGGGCGTAAGGGTTTAAGGCTAAGCGTTCAAAGCACAGCGTTTAAAGTATAGGGCTGAAAGTACAGTGTTTGAGGTGAGGTGCAGTGTTTAAGGCACAGCATTTAACGTAGCGAGTCACTGTGTCATCAAACTGTCATAATTAAGCCGTTTAATGGGCAGGCGTTGATAAGGGCTTAGTATTTTTGTTTTCCAATTTTTTGTCTTTCAATAATGAGGCGATGGTATGCGCAATGAGCAGATTTTGATTGTCGAAGATGAACCTGCAATTCGTGAGATGGTGGTAATGACGCTAGAGATGGCGGGCTTTGAGAGTTTACAAGCGGCTGACGTCGCAGAGGCGCATCAGCAAGTGGTGGATCATAGACCGGCGTTGATTTTGCTAGATTGGATGTTGCCGGGTGATAAAAGTGGTATTGATTTTTGCCGCATGCTTAAAAGCGATGAGATGCTGGCTGAGATACCGGTGATTATGCTGACCGCCAAAAGTGAAGAGGATAGCAAGGTTCATGGGCTTGATGCGGGCGCTGATGACTATATGACCAAACCCTTTTCAACGCGTGAATTAATCTCCAGAATCAAAGCGGTATTACGCCGTAGTCGTGCGCTTAGTAGTGATAAGCCAATCGAAATAGGTAAGCTTAGCCTAGATCCCAAAAGCCAGCGCATTACCGCTGATAATACAGTCATTGATATCGGGCCGACAGAATATCGCTTGCTGGCGTTTTTTATGAGTCACCCCGAGCGTGCTTATACGCGCACCCAGCTGTTAGATCAGGTCTGGGGCGGCAATGTCTATATCGAAGATCGTACGATTGATGTGCACATCAGGCGTTTACGCAAATTACTACAGCCGTATGATTGTAGTGCCTTGATTCAAACGGTTCGCGGTACCGGTTATCGGTTTTCGAGTCTGGTTGAATAACGCTATCGATTTTGAAAAAATAGCCCATTATTTACAAGGCAGCTTACAAGGTAGTTTATAAGGCAGCGAAACAGCGTTAAGAACATTCAGTGCTCAGAGTCATAAATATTTAGAATAATAAGAACTAAGAAGCATAAGTACTGAGAATAGTCAGTGCTAAGAATAAGTGCTAAGCACCATACTGGTAATAAATAAGAGAGAAACACATGATAACGCCAAGGGATATTGAGCAACAGGACATCGAGCAATACTCCACCGATCAGCTGAAAAAAATCAGAAGTGCCTTACGCGCATTGCGAGATGCGGTTATCTTGCTAAATGACGATGATGGTTTGGAGTGGTGGAATCAGGCTGCCGAAGATTTATTATTGTTGCAGACAGCGGATCATGGCAAAAGTATTTTTGACTTTATTAATGTCCCTGAGTTTCGGCAATACTATCAGAGTATGGTGACACCCAATGATGGTGTACATATGAAGTCATGGCAAGATCCTAACCGTTATCTTAAATGTGAGCTCACGCCTTTTGGCGATGAAAAGCTGCTGATTATTTATGATGTGACCCGCTTACAACACTTAGAGCAAATGCGCCGCGACTTTGTGGCAAATGTCTCGCATGAGTTACGAACGCCATTGACTGTACTGATGGGCTATTTGGAGAATTTCTCAGATCAGGAAGATATGCCGCGGCAATGGCGACGCGGGTTTGAGTTAATGACGCAGCAGACTGCGCGCATGAATAGAGTGGTCAATGACTTGCTGCTGCTGTCTCGGATTGAAATCGAAGAGACACATGAGCTGCATTATATTGATATGACTAAGCTGCTCACCCATGTCTATGATGACGCGCAGGCTTATAACCAAGAATATGGCCATACGCTGCATTTACAGATAGATACCTATGATGGTCTTTATGGCTCGGAGATGTATTTGAACAGTGCGTTATCCAATTTGGTGATTAATGCGATTAAATACACGCCAAAAGCAGGTAATATCGTCATCAGTTGGGCAAAAACTGCAGAAGGTTGTCGGTTTGCCGTCAGTGATGATGGTATTGGGATTGCGCCGGAGCATGTTGCAAGATTGACCGAGCGTTTTTACCGAGTGGATAGCGGGCGCAGTCGTGCGACAGGTGGTACGGGGCTAGGGCTGGCCATTGTAAAGCATGTGTTATATCAATATGATACGACTTTACAAATTGAATCGTCAGAAGGCAAAGGCTCGACATTTAGCGCCGTTTTCCCCGCCGCTCATATTCGCTCTGCTCCTATAGGCTAACTGCTAAACTCGTAGTCGTTAGCAGGATTTTTAAACATGACTGTCAATTATTAGTTTCTAAATTGGCTAAAAACGCAGCAAAACCTTCTGTTGCTCGAGCTTGCAAACGGCTGCTAGTAATAACCCGAACGCGATTGCTCCAAGTGATGGCATAGCCTTTACTCTCAAACCTTTTTACCAAATCGACATCTTCGTGGCAAGGCAGGGGCGCAAAACCGCCAACGGCAAGATAAGACTCAGCGCTAAAACTTAAATTTGCCCCATGAATATGACGATGTCCCATCTTATCTTGATAATGAGCCATATAATCTTTGCGCGTTTGCGGCGTCAAATGCGCCCAACTATCAACACTTACTACGCCGCATATCATATCAGTAGGCTGGTCTTTGATATGGGCGATTTGCTGTATCAGCCAATCTGGGGTGACGACTGAATCAGCGTCTGTACAGGCAAGCCATGTCGCGCCAGCTGCAATAGCATGGCGAATGCCTAAATCCCGTACTTGTCCCACGCATTGGTAATCACAGCATAGATAATTCACGTCAGCGCTCTTGACCCGCATACTTTCAACCAATGTAAGCGTATTATCGCGACAGCTATCGAGCACGACAAGCACAGTCGCGGTAATGGTAAAAGGCAGCTGCTCAATGGCAGTTTGCACCGATGCTAAGCACTTAGTAATAGTCATTGCTTCGTTATGAGCAGGAATGACAATACCAATCTTTATATCATCCATATGTCTGCCTCGGTTTACTCGTTGTCATATCCTCTTATACCAAGTTCTCTTGCATGGCGACTGATTCGGGAGAGTATTGCCAAACATCTAATAAAAAATCACTATCGATAATTTTACTTTGATGAGTAAAGGCTGGATTTTTAGTATCGATGTGCTGTCCCTGCTTAGGTTCTACTTCATTACTTCCTTTATTAAACGCTTGGCATAAACGTTGGTGTACGGTTTCACCGGTCATCGCAAAGCCATCAATGGCATAGCGCCAATGACAGCATAGCAAGGTGCCGCCCACAGCAAGGTTTTGTGTAATCCAAGTAATAACCGTATCAATATCATTGGGCGATAAATAATATAAAATTTCACTAATAATAATTAAATCAAAATGAGATCTCGCAGTCGATAATGCGTCAGGAATGACTCCTTGTATGACATTTACATGCGCGGACTCTGCCAAATGTTGCTTAGCAAGCTGCACCGCCTGTTTATTACCGTCCATACTTAATAAGGCCTGACAACGAGGCGCAAGTAACGCACTAAACACGCCATTTCCGCAGCCTAATTCAATGGCATTGTGATATTGTGCTTTTGGTAATACAGCAAGACACATATCGCGTTTACGCTTTTCGTACCAGCGAGTCTGATACTGCCATGGGTCGCTATTGTCATTATATAGGGCGTCAAAATAGGTTTCTGCATAGTTGGTAGCATGCATTTTCGTATCAGTATGGGAGCAGTCAGCCGTCTCATTTTTACAAGCCATTGAATGGTTTGTAAAATCTATTTCCGGCGTTGATTTATAGTGTTGGCTCATATAAATAAACCTCCCATGGTTGGCTAATTCTGGCAATGGTTTGAGCCGATAAAATGGGCGGATTGCCTGTGCTTTCATCAATGGTAATTTGGCTGGTAAAGCAATGAATGGCTTGGATTTTGCGCTGCAATTGCTCAGGCGTTAAATCTACTTTGAAAGCACAGCTCCAAGGAATACGGCTGTCAGCAGGCTTTGCCCAATGCCACGCCCAAATTAATACTTGATAACAGGCTAAACGGTGCTGCTTAGCAAATGCAGCGACCACTTGCCCTGTCGCCTCATGATCAGGATGCCCGTCGTGTACAAACGGCGTTACCAAAATATCATCAGGTTGGATAATTGCTGCTAATTTTTGGTGAAACTGTGCCTGCTCAGCAAACACGTCGCCATCGGTTAGATGCATAGAAATAACCTTGACTTGATGAGATATACCTAATGCCTCTAACGATGCGATACTTTCTTGTGGACGGATAATATCGAGCGCTTTTGGAGGATAAATCTGCGAGTCAGGATGGCTTTGCGTGCCATTGGTCACATGAATTAGCAGAATAGAATTGCCGTTAGCTGCTAGTTGTTGTAGCAATCCACCGCAGCCTAACACTTCATCGTCAGGATGCGGCGCAAAAATACAGACCCGCTGATGCGCCGGACAGCTTGTCGCTACATTTAAGCACGGCATGTTTTGCAGTCCTGACCAATTTTGCCAAGCGTCGCAAGTGGTACCATCACCTTCAATAACGCGGTCGCCAACAATCGGATGGTTATTTTTTATAGGTGCTGGCTTACTAGGAATTACAGTTGCCATATATTTTCCTGCCTATTTACAAAGTCACTGGTGTCGTCGTTAGTCAGTTTGCTAGCGGATTCACTCGCTAACATACTAGACAGCTCACCGATTTTCTGTAAATCAAAGGCACCATGACTTTGACGAATAAATACGCTCAAATCGGCTGATAATCTGGCGAAATGAGGGTTATTACAAAAGGGCGCGGCGCCCAATGCTTGCCCGACGACCTCTATAACCTCGCGCGCTACTTGCTCAACGTTTGACCTTAATTGGCGGATGGCAAGCTCATGACTTTGTGTTGGTTCATTATCTATTAACTCAGCAATATGATGAAAGTATTGCTCAGTGACAGCCAGTGCCGTGCCAATTCGTCCCAAATACATGGCTTTATAATCGTTTGGCTTTTGCTGATAAGCGCTGATTAAATAACTGGCGAGACAAGTCGCCGCGCCATACCAGCAAGCAGCGACGCCAGCCGCACCATGCCAAAATCCCACGCGTTCTAGATACGCATTTGCCGCGCCAACGTTACTGGCTACTACCTGATCGAAATGTATGGTTGCCGTATCAGTAGCCTGCATGCCGACTGCTTGCCATGCACTATTATCAATCTTAATACCATTTTGATGCATATCCACCATAAGCAATTGCGCCTGACCATCCTTATCGCGATAGGTCATTAGCCCATGGTCAACAATATTTGCGCCTGAACACCATGCTTTGCTGCCGTAAACTTTGCCTTGCTGATAGCTCAAAGGATGACTTTCTGCTGCCCAAACTGCCCATAAGCCTTGTGTTGCTTGCTCATAGCTCAGTTCATGTAAAATACTTAGAGCGTCTAAATGCGATTCGAACCATTTTGCAATCGTTAAATCTATACTGGCCACATACGCCAAAATTTGCCAACGAATCAAAGTACGTGAATGGGTTCGGGATTTGTTTTCTTTATTGCCTTCAGTGCCGCTGGCAGGATGAGGGATTTTATCGCTATAGCTCACTAAGATTTTTAATATCTCATGGCGCAGCTTATCGGTTATAGAAAGAATGTTTGTGCTAATAACACTGCCATTGGCTTGATTGCCAGTAAATATGATATTTTCTATGGCAGATTTTATGTCTGATAATAAAGGGTTTTTTGCCTCGAGCGCGAGCATAAGGGTCTCCTAGTTATTTTTATGAGCCAAACATTTGGACGGCTGCTGGGGAATCGCTGTCTGTTTGATGTTTTTTATTATCATATAAGTTATCTAAATATAGGTCGTCTAAAAAACTTTGCTGCCAAGCATGTAAATTATCTTGCTGCAACCCTTGCAATAATGCCTGATAGCGAGACTTTCGCTCTCCTAGCGGCATTATTAAGGCGGCTTTTATACCCTTTATTATGCTTTTTGGCTGATACGGATCGATAATGACCGCTGC
Organism: Psychrobacter sp. UBA2769; assembly: GCF_002352555.1. NCBI lineage: Bacteria > Pseudomonadati > Pseudomonadota > Gammaproteobacteria > Moraxellales > Moraxellaceae > Psychrobacter > Psychrobacter sp. UBA2769. The sequence continues at coordinate 74,571 of NZ_DEIR01000020.1, forward strand.
TTGCATTTGCTCGGCTGCTCCTGCATAACGTGATAGCATCAGCACCCCAGGATTATCAGGATTTTGGGCAGCAATATATTCTTTGGCGACCAGATTCATACCGTCTTGCAGCGAATTTACCCAACCGATATCACTTTGGCAAAATGCCGTCATCACGGTCTCATGGCTTAACACTTCTTCGCTGTAATCAATTGCTTGCCAAGAATCTGTATTAGGCGAAAATTGCTGATTAACGTTATAAACCGCTTGTTTAACTTCCTTATAAAGTCGCTGATAAGTCGATAAATCTAAACGGCTAGGGCAGGCGATTTGTAATAATTGCAGCTGATTTTGGTAGACTGGATATTGCTGTAAAAAGTCGCGATAGCCCGAAAAACGCTCTAATAAACCTTTGGAATAATCAATCCTATCGACCGCAATAATACGCTGTGAGATGGGCTTTACGGTATCGTTATTCTGAATATGCTTGATAGGTGATAAGGATAAAGGTGAGAATACATGGCTAACCTGCTGCTGAATCTTTGCGACATTAACGCCGATAGGATAGGCATTAATTATTAAAGCATGCTGGGGTTTTAACTCTAAATGAAGTTTCAATTGCGTACCAGATGCAGTATGCGCTCTAGTAACAGACTGTTTGGAGTATAAAACGTTGATGGGTAAAAAATCTAAAATACTGTTTTTTGCCAGACTATCTTCGAAAGGGTTTTCTTCTACCAAATTCTCTTCGACAAAGCTATCTTCTAAAAGGCTATCTTTTAAATAATGTTGCAAAACCGCAAGACAATGGGCTTTATCTTGCTGAGTTTGGGTGCCAAGCACATCATAATGTGCCAAATGCTTAATCAGCTCACAGCTTTGAGCAAGCCGTTGCCAAAAGGCTAATGGCGCAAACGGAATATGTAAAAAAAAGCCAATACGATTTTTTATTCCAAGCTTCTTACAATGATAAGCGACACTTAAAAAATGATAATCATGCACCCAAATCACATCGTCAGGCTGAATAATGCTCTTTAACTGTTGAGCAAACAGGCGATTCACTGCTTGATAGCCTGCATAGTCTTCTGGTGCTTGGCTAATTAACTTAGGTTGCTCATGCAGCATTGGCCACAGCACATTATTGGCAAAGCCGCAGTAAAAATGCTCATATTGTCGGGTGGTAAGGGCAGTGGTCATATAAGTAACTTCGGTATGCGTTCCTTGCATACAAGGACTTGCTATAGCAGCTTGTTTATAATTGCTAAAGCTATTGATTTCACCGGCATCAGAGCTATCAATAATGTCACCATTCCAGCCCATCCAGATGACTGAATTGCCCGTTAATATATCTTGCAGCGCTACTGCCAGCCCGCCTGCCATAGGATTATTATCGGGTATCTTTACTCGGTTAGATAAGACGATTAAACGGCTCATATCAGTTGCCTCGAATGTTTGCTGACTATCTGAACATTGGAATTAGTTAGGTCAGACAATAGCGTGCTGCGTTTTTGACAAAAAGTTAAAAAGCGCTCAAGTAAAACTGTTACGTCATAAATATTATTAACATAATAATGGGCGCACGTTGGCTGCTGGTACTCGTTACCTACCCTGATACCCATGCCTTTGATTAAATGGCTTTTTTCTATAAATCGCTTGCTGCCTTGTACGGCCATAAACCCTGCTTCATCGGTCATATCATCACCGATAAAAATAGGGCAAAGAGTATCATTGGTCTGCATTGTTTTTAACAAGGTTAAAATCGCAGTGCCTTTATCGGCCGCTTTGGGCGCTATCTCCCACACGTATTTGCCCTGTTTTAATAGCCAATCAGCATGATTTTTTAACGTGGTTGACATAATGGCGTACGCCACATCAGCTAACGCAGGATTTTGCCGATAATGTAGGGCAATAGAATAAGGTTTATCTTCTATCGATAAATCATCGTAAGGCGTACAAGATTGACGAATAGCCTGCTTAATGGCGTTCAGTTCAATAAGGTTAATTTGCGTCAAACTTGCGCTGATACCATCAAATGCCATCTCTAATCCATGGGTTGCGGCAATCGGCAGCTTTATAGGAGACAGCATTTGCTTTGCTTCAGCTAGACTGCGTCCGGTGACAATCGCGATGTTGACGCCATGATTTTGTATTTTTTCTAAAAGTGTTAGGGTGGTAGTAGGAATGAAGCTGTCCTTTGGATTCAAGGTAAAATCTGCAAGCGTGCCATCTATATCCAAAAATAGGCAATAGCCTTGCTGAGGCGATAAGTAACCGGAAAAGTGCTTGGGTGAGATGTATATAGGTGCTTTATGCACGCTGGCGCTTCTTCCTGAAGTCACATATATTCCTTTATTTATCTTTGGTAATAGAACAGCAGATATTGCTCTAAGACGCACGGATTATTGAAATGAACTGTCTACTAAAAGCTAATATGTGTTTGATATAAAAGAATGTGCGGGTTTGCAGTGTTCTCTTAGTTTCTAGTTATACGCAATCCAAGAATCAAACCAAGAATCAAACCAAGAATCAAACCAAGAATAAAGAAACAAGCGCTATAATAAGCAACCAAACTTGATCACGAGTGTGCCATAAACTCCGTTACACTATGATGGACAACCTATTGAGTTTAGTATAAGTTTTTTTAACATAAGTCTTTAAATTTACAAAAAACCATTAAGGAAAGATTATGCATATCACTGCAAATTTTGACGCAGGTAATATTGACGTTATTAGTCTAGAAGATAAAAAAGATATCCAATTAGCGATTCGCCCAGACGTTGGTGAAGAGTTTTTCCAGTGGTTTAACTTTCGTCTATCAGGTGAGATTGGCGAGCAATATGTGCTCAATATTGTCAATGCAGGGGCGGCGTCATACCTTGAGGGCTGGGAGAATTACCAAGCGGTTGCTTCCTATGATCGGGAGTACTGGTTCCGTCTGCCAACCTCTTATAAAGACGGCAAATTAACCATAGTGGCAGAGCTTGAGTGCGACACCATTCAAATTGCGTATTTTGCTCCTTACAGTTATGAGCGTCATCAAGACTTATTGGCAGCCGTACAAACGCACCCATTAGTGAGTGTAGAGCATTTAGGTGAAACGCTTGATAAGCGCGACTTAACCTTGGTGAAAATTGCTGATGGAGATAGCAGTAGTGATAAGAGCAAACGCAATATTTGGATTACGGCGCGCCAGCATCCGGGTGAGACGATGGCTGAGTGGCTGATTGAAGGATTGTTATATAGCTTACTAGATAGTGATAACGCCACTGCTAAGCTGTTATTAGAAAAGGCGAACGTCTATATTGTGCCAAATATGAACCCTGATGGCAGTGTGCGCGGACATCTACGTACTAATGCTGTCGGAACGAATTTAAACCGTGAATGGTTGAATCCAAGCTTAGAGAAAAGCCCTGAGGTATTCCATGTCATTAATAAAATGGAAGCAACGGGTGTGGACTTATTTTATGATGTGCACGGTGATGAAGCACTGCCTTATGTGTTCTTAGCCGGCTCGCAAGGGACGCCAAGTTATAACGACCGTCTTGCACGTTTACGTGATAAGTTTTCAGACGTATTAAAGCTCGCCAGTGCTGATTTTCAGTCTGAGTTTGGCTATGACATCGATGCGCCGTGCACCGCGAATATGACCATCGCCACCCACTGGGTAGCGGAACGGTTTGATTGTCTGGCCAATACCTTAGAGATGCCGTTTAAAGATAATGATAATGTACCTGATGCAAACACAGGCTGGTCACCAGAGCGTTCAATTAAGCTAGGTGAAGCCTCGTTGGTTGCCATGCTGGCGGTCGTGGATGAATTGCGTTAATTATTGATGTGTCATATTTAAATCATATATTTTATTAGACTTCTTGCATAAGTCGTCGCCAGTCTTTGAAACTCTGTTATTAGAAATCAATAGAATGGGGCTTTTGTAAGAGGTCTATGATCTATAAATTTAAAGGATTGGGAGGGAGATGCAAATGGGACAAGTCTCTACTTATTGTCGTGATATAAGTGGTTCCATTATACCAGTCTGTTTTAAGTGGTCTGTTAATAGGTTTGAAGGGTAAAATAACTGGTTCCCTTGGGGTATACTTAAAAAATGGTGATAATATATGGAAATGGTTATAGATTTTAAAGATGTTGATACAGTTGATAAAATGCATAAAGAATTGAAGCAAGCTTTTGGCTTTCCAGATTTTTATGGAGCAAATTTCAATGCTCTGATTGATTGTTTGGGTGATATACGTTATCCAGAATACGGCATGTCAGAGGTCACTATAGGAGAAAATGAAATATTGAGTCTAACGATTAAAAACTTTCCTTATAATGATGAGTTGATTATTAATAATTTTTTTTATGCTATTAAATGCGTAAACGATAAATCTATTCTCAATGAAGAAAGCCCTTCTATACATTTGATACTAATTTAGGTCAACTAATAAGTGACCCCTATCGTTGATCTCGTAGAAAACAACTTGAAAGATTTTAATCGCACCTCTTAATTATAATGAACTACTCCAACGATTTCGTAGTCATTAAGTTTATATCTAACACTAGCAGTTAGGTTCCTGTATAGCGCACCGATCACGAATTGATGACAGCTAAAGCTTTTTCACTTTCAGGTTCTAATGCTAGAAGCGTAGCAGCATAATACTTCTTTTGATCTTCAGTCAGCACAATTTCAGGGGGTTCACCTAAATCCATAATAGCATTTAGTATAGAAGTATCCTTTGGATCTAATTCATGAGCTTTGATAAAATAAAACAAGGCAGATAGTCTAGCACCATCTACATAATGTAGATAAATCATGCATAAGTCACCTAATTGACCATACCAAAAAGAAGTATGTTTTTTCCTTGCAATCTCATCTAAAAGGGTTATCAGATAAACCCCATAGTCATCAGCATTGTATATCATGAATGTTGTTAAACTATCCTGATCCTCACCCAATGCCGTAATGTAATCTAGAATTTTATTGTGTGGTAGAAAACGTGATAATTTATACCTTTCCATTTTAATTTCCAGTAACTCAGACAGTTTCTGTAACTCCATTACGAGTAATAGCGCTTATACTAAATAAAAATCCAAAAGTTCACTGCATGTATACTATGAAGTACACTGTAGTTATCTCAGAAAGTTAAAACATTGCTACCATTAGCCCACAGCCCAAGTTTCAATTCCTCACTAGGGAACCTCTCTTTGCTTGTATAAGAGAGGTTATAGTAAAGAAGACAGAAGTTAAACCGCGACACCAAACAACCCGCCGATAAATGAGGTTGCCAGCATAGCTAGTACACCCCATATTACCACCCGAGCAGTAGCAGGAATGATAGGGGCACCGCCCAAGCGTGCAGATACCACCCCAAGTAAAATTAAACCTACGACAGTCAACGAGGCCAACGACCATACTAATGTCTCTGCTGGCAATAGTAGAATACCCATAACAGGGACGATAGCGCCTACTATGAATGATAGGGCAGAGGCAATGGAGGCTTGAAGTGGCTTGGCGGTACTTATGTCAGTTAAGCCAATCTCATCACGCGCATGGGCTTCTAGGGCATCGTGGTCAGTCAAAGCCACGGCAACTTGATGGGCTAAGTCTTGCTCAAGTCCACGCTGCTCATAAATTCTTGTCAGCTCAAGAAGCTCGCGCTCAGAGTTATGCGTTAACTCATGATGCTCTTTTGCCAAGTCCGCTTTTTCAGTATCTGCCTGTGATGACACGGAAATATACTCACCCGCTGCCATTGATAAAGCACCCGCAGTCAATGACGCAAGCCCCGTCAGTAGTAAAGTCTGGCTATTGGCGTTTGCCGCAGCAATACCAACCAATAAGCTGGCGGTAGAAATCAATCCATCATTTGCACCGAGAACGGCTGCTCTGAGCCACTGGCTACGGTTGCTTAAATGCACTTCATCATGAATAGAAAGGGACATAAATAACCTCAAAAATAACTAAGCAAGAATAATGAACCAAGGATATAGTATTACAGTTTACCCTGTAAATTGCCCAGAGATTAGCTAACTTGCCTTAACGCATATAAACGATAGGCAATCAGTACAAAGACCACTGTCTGACTAGCGGCATAAAACAATAATAGCGCTAGCAGTCGGCTATCAGAGCCCACCATAAACACATGGATACTAATGCCCATATAAGCTAAAAAGGTTAAAAAATGCAACCATCGCCATGCTGATTGACCCAGGTGTTTTTTAAGGTAGAAGCTAAACGCGCTGATGAATAAAAACCAAAATCCCAATTGTCCTAATGCGACACCGATACGGTCAGTCTGAAACCCAAGCGGTAATAATACCTGCCAAATATTCAGATTCATATAGTTATCAGCCAATAGAATAACCGCATGAAAAGTAGCAAAGCCTACGGCGAGCAAGCTTAAATATTGATGTAATGCAAATACTTTTGCCGCATTAAAATACCGACATAGGCGCGTACTGAGCAACAAACCAAAAACAATTGCCAACCAAAATAAAGCATACGCAATCACACCACTTGCGCGCGACAAATACCAAAAGTGCTTGTCTGTGGTCATAAGGATTTGCGATAGGCTTTCTCCCCACAACGAAAAGACATAAACGCCACCGACTATGCCAGCACTTAAAATAAATACTGTCTATAGCGCCTGAAAGACTGTCTTAGTTAATTTAACTATCAAGTGATTGCTAGAATCAGGGTGAGAGTCAGTATGCATGGCTATTCTCCAATCAAGGTAACAACTTAAGATAGTAAAACCTTAAATAGTAACGACTTAAATATTTTTTATAGATTAAATGGCAATTAAGTTTGGATGAATGGCGGGTGAAGCCATGACCTTATAATCAGTATTGACTAATACGGCGGCAATATGCTGTTCGGACAGCCATTGCAGCGCTTTTTTCGCGCCTAGGATGACACAATATTTGGCATATACCTCTGCGGTCAGCGTATCATCAGCAAGTATGGTGGCACTTAAAACGTCACTTTTTGCAGGGCAAGCATAATAAGGGTGTATCAAGTGATGTTGCCAATGGCCTTTATGCCACCAACGGCGATAGTCTTGACCTGAGGTTGCAACAGCGCCCGCACTGATATGAATAATGGCAATATCTTCTTCATCTTGAACCTGCTGGCTATCAGCAATATAGGGTTTGGCGATAGCAATGGCCCATGTAATAGGTTTGGCAAATTTTTGCTCATTTGGCACACCAATCGCTATGTCGCCTCCCATATCAATTAAGCAAGGCAATTGCCAGTCAGAGCGTTGACTGATGTATTCGGCCAATTGCATCGCGCACCATCCTTTGACATAACCATTTAAATCGAGAGCTGTGCCAGTCGGGAGAAATACTTTGCGCTGTCCATGAGCTGACGTGCGAAGCTTGATATTTTTTATGGATTGATTGGCAGCGTCGTTTTTAGAAGCATCAGAAGTATCTTGCAAAGTCGGCTGAGCAGTTTGCACAGACGGCGTCGGTTGTTTTGCTAAGGTCTCAAATGAGTGTTTATAGCCAATATCCCACAGGGTGTTTAGTAATGTTGGGGTGACTAAGCCTTGGGTCTTTGGCACAAAAGCAATGGCACTTTCTAAAACTGCAAACAATTCTGGGCTGATATCTGTCCATTGATTGGTATGACTATTGAGTCTCATCAGCTCGCTGGTGTTATCAAAACGACTGAATATATGCTCCCACTGCAGCAGTTTTTCTTCTACATAAACTTTAACCAAAGCGATTTTTTGGTCAATTTTTTGGTCTATCTCTTGGTCTGTGTTGCCTTGCGTTTGCTGCAAGCTTAATTGCGTAATATTTAGACTGGTTTGGACGTGACAACCCATCGCCGGCAACATAAAGGTCGCTAGTTGTGGCGTGCTGCTGTTGGTGTTTGCTTGCATAAGAAGTCCTTAGTTGCACGATTGGTCATCATTTTAAGCCCATCATTTTTTATTTATCGAGAAGAGCGGGTACGAGCGACAACCGCTATCGCTTCAACCGCTGGGCGTTCTACTTTATTCACTTGTCTTAATTGCGTGATATCAACGCCACTTGGGGTTTGAGCCACTATGACGTTAGGGTTTGAGATGCTAGTGCTGACAGGAATAGCGGTGCTGGCAGGTAAACTATCGGCTTCTTGATCAAGTAATATGAGCCAACCTGCCATGGTGCCAACGACCGAGACGATGAGAATGCTATTTTTAAACGTCGCAATAGGATCGGCTTTTTTCAGGTTTTTATGAGTGGCTTTAGTAGTAGGTACTTTAGAATTAATCATCATAGTCATCCTCATCGTTATCATGTTTATAGCTCGTAGCAATCAGACGCTCGCTCTCTTTATCGTATTTATCCTTATGCTTTTTCTTATGGTGTTCCACCTCATCATTATCGTGGTCTTCGTATTTATCTTCGTCATCGTCATCATCATAATCAGAATAGTCGCTATCAATAAGAGCGCCACTGGTGTTAACAGGGTTCAAGATAGAGCCGAGATTGGCATCAATATAAGTGGTGTTGGTATCTAAGCGCACCTCATAGGCGACGGCACCGTTGTAGTTAACCAGCTCTGGAGTCGCTTGTAGGGTTGCATTAGGAAGGTTCTGCTTGGCTAAGGCGATTGCTTGGTCGCTTGTAAGCATCGCAGCCGATAGCGGCTCAATAGCAGTGTTCTGTTTAACAGCAGCAGTCAGCTGATTGGTAATATTTGCCGCTGATAAGACATCAGTAGAATCTGATGATGCTGTCGTTAATGCGATAACACCGCCAAAGAAGACCAGTGAAGAGGCACCGATAGTCAATAGCAAGGGTTTTAATAATGGCAGGCTCATCAGTTGTACTCCGTATGAAATCATGAGGGAATACAAGTAGCATACGCGGTGAAGATTAACTCAAACTTAAGACAAGGCGGCTTTATTTACTGATAGTGACCATAAAGCCGGTTTCTGGAGAAGGGCGGTTGGCAAATGCTAAGTTCAGGTTATGTAGCTCGACAATCCGATTTGCAATAGATAGACCTAAGCCGCTGCCCATTTGGCTTTGACCGGCTGGTCGATAAAAGCGTTCGCTGAGCCGTGCTAACTGCTCAGGTGCGACGCCATTGCCATTATCGAGCACTCGGATAGCATTTATATCTAGCTGTAATTCCACCAAAGCGCCTTCTGGGCAATAATGAATGGCATTCTCTAAGAGGTTGCGAATTAATAATTTGAATAAGGTGGGGTTTACCAGAATAGGTAAAATGTCGGTAGGATGGTCACACAGCACCGTGCGTTTGAGTTGGATATGTTTTTCCCGTGCCAGCCGATTAACCTCGCTAAGCACTTCGTCGGTTAAAGCTAGCCAATCAGGTTTTTCTAATTGTTCAGCTGGCAGATGCTGCTGCGGCTCTATTTTTGCTAACGTCAAAAGTTGCTCAACCAAGTGGTTGGCGCGCTCAATACCCTCACTGATTTTTTGAGTGTGATAGAACAGTTGGCTATCGTCCTCTATCTCTGACAATTGCAGTAATTGCTGTTGTAACAAATCCGCTTGTAACTTTAAGGCGGCAAGCGGACTTCGTAGCTCATGTGACGCATCAGCCGTAAAGCGTTGCTCACGCGCTAAAGTGTCAGCTACTTTTACAAATAACACGTTTAAGGCGCTGACCAAAGGCTGAATCTCTTTAGGGACATCTGCTGTGATGGGGCTGTCATCTTGTGGCTGACGTTGTTCAAGCTCGGCGCTGACCTCTGTTAAAGGTTTAAAGCCACGGCGAATGAGTAGAACGACAAGACCCATGAACGCCAGCAACCCAATCAACATAGGCAGTAGCTGCACCGACATAGTCTCAACAATCATTTTTTGGCGAGAATCAAGGTTTTGACCAACCGCAATCACGCGGCTTTCGTGCTTATCAGAATGTTCATCGTGAATATAAAACAAGCGCCATTGATGGTTAAAAGGGTTTAAGCGCTGATAGGCATGATGATGGTCTTCTAAAAAGCCATGTTGATCGGGGAGAAATTTAAATGACTGCCCATTTTCGTCCGCCATGAGCAGCCGACCGTCTTTATTCCAGATGGCGAACCCCATGTAATCATCTTCAGCCTCGCCAAGATCACCGGATAGCTGCTTACTTTTTAAGTGATATATTTTGGCAGCGCGTGACTGTTTCTTATGGTCATCATTACCATCGTCATCGTCGTCATCATGTTCCTCGTCAGCAGATACCCCGATTAAGTAACGGGCGACTTGCGTGATTTGGGTGTCATTCATCTCATTGATTTCATGCCACAGTCGCCAAGCGATAAAGCTGGAGGTGAGTAACCAAAGCAAAGGCAGTCCAATCAATAAGGACGTCAGTAGTCGTTGTTGGATACTTTTCATAGGCTCACAGGGCAAAAGGTGATGAAGGATTTTATGATTTTAAGTTTAAGCTTTTAAATCACTATAGATGATTGTAGGTGGGATTTAAATAATAACCCACCCCACGTTTGGTTAAAATAAAATCATTGCCAAGCTTTTTGCGTAAATGATGAATATGTACTTCAATGGCATTGCTTTCGATATCTTGTCGCCATCCATAAAGCTTGTCCTCTAAGCTTGCCCGACTGTGAATCTGCTTAGGATGCGTCAGCATTTGCTCTAGTATCGCCACCTCTTTAATCGTAAGCTCAATAAGATTGCCTTGATGGTAGAGTTGTTGGCTATGAGGCTGATAAGTCACGTTACCGTAGCGAATTTCAGGTTGGCTACGTCCTTGGCTGCGCCGCATCAGTGCTTGCAGACGAGCGATAACTTCATCCAAGGCAAAGGGTTTAATCAAATAGTCATCAGCCCCTGCATTGAGTCCAGCCACGCGATTGGCGATGGCATCGCGAGCAGTGATGATTAATACAGGGGTGTCTATCTGTTTGCCGCGCCAGTTTTTTAATACCGTCGCCTTGCGGCAAGCTTAAATCTAACAGAACCGCATCAAACATATTATCTTGTAATGCCAGCTCACCTTGCTTTGCATTATCGAACCAATCGACCATCATGCCATGACTTTTTAAACCCAGAATAATACCGTCGGCGATAGTACTATCGTCTTCTATGAGTAATATACGTGCCATATGCCATGCTCCATCATTTTGCTTATTCTGATTTAGAGGGTTCATCTACTATGGTTTTATTACCAGTAATCATGGCTTTAATCAGATTCTGTCGTTGCCAGTAACTCATGACAAGCGCCGCGATAACGTGTAGAGGAACCAATAGATACAAGCTATTTGCTAATAATTCATGCACCTCTTCAAGAAAATCTTCGTTACCCATCATTCCTGATTCCATCAGATAGCCTGTGATTCCAAGCCCTATAATCGCCGCCCATAATGATAGCATCATAATAGCGGCTAATGGATTATGACCAAGATGCTGCTTATCGGTACGACGGACGCTTAATGCTGATAAATGGCGCTTGATACGTAAAGGAGTAGGAAAGAAACTGCTAAATCGAGCATAGCGTGTGCCTACAAAGCCCCATAATAGACGTATGACAACTAACCCAACGACAGTATATCCAACGTATGCGTGCAGATCGCTACCGTCCTCTGTAAACAATAGGTTTGCAATAACACCAATAGCGACTGCCCAATGGGTGATTCTGACAAGGATATCCCAAACTCTTACTTGCTTCGTTTTAGACGGTTGTGAAAAGGGTTTACTTGCGTCGTTGGTTATACCGCTATGATTGTTTTGGCCCATCATTATACCCCGCTTAGTAGTCAGTTTATTTGCTGGCGATAACACGCTATTAAAATAAACGTGTCTATCGCGATGAGGCTAGATTTATTGTAAATAGCCTTTGTTAGCACTATTAAAACAAACCAACCTTAAGCTGAGCTTAGAGGGCAATAGAAACTTGAGTGATAAGAGATAGTAATAAAAGGGAGTATTTGATGGCGGGTATAAGGAGTAATAGTTTGCGTCGCCAGAATTTATTGACTTTAATTGAATGCGTTTTAAGAAACTATCTTAGTCTGGGAATTAATGAGTATTAGACCTTTTAAAAAATATGCTGGCAAGCGCGCAGGCTATCGTCAATGACAATAGCATCGACACTAAGGTATGACTGAAAAAATGGTCGCCAAAGAGCATTTTGTAAAGTCCCATTGTCCAGCCTAAAACTGTGACCGCTGCAAATATTCTATAGCGATACTTATGCAGAGTAGGTAAAAATGCTAATCCATATAAAGAAAACCCTGCACTTGCATGCGCGGCTGGGAAGCACTTGGCTGGCGTATTCGCAACCATATTTTGCCAAAGGTTAAGATAGGGCAGCTCACCACCAAACAGCGTCAAATGATTGGGGCAGCTAACATGGGTGACACCTTTTAATAAGGCAATGCTAGTGGGTACTAAGATAATAATAGTTAGTAGATAACAGATTTCCCGAGCTGATAGGGGAATCATCAATCTATGAGGTTTTACGATATTTAGTGACAGGTTTGCATCGACAGGTTGTCTGTATTTAATGATTAACACAATCAGCAAATAAATCGCCAATATAATTAACAAAGCTTTGGGTCCATCATAAAAAATAAAGGCATAAGGCTGAGCGCCTTTTTCTAAAAGCCAATGTCCATTTACGTAAAAGAGCTCATTAATACGCACATCTAACGCGCTATGCTCAAATGTTAGCGCTGCAATAATGGTTAAACACAGTAGCTTTAACCAGACCCAATTAGCTGAATAGGCTTTCAAAGTACCACACTCATTAACGCCATTGACCATAAGACAAATAACAGCAGTAACGCCAAAAATTGCGCCGCCGAACCGACATCTTTGGCTATTTTAGCCAATGGATGCTTTGCAGTTGACGTATGGTCAACACTGGCTTCAATACCGGTATTAATAAGCTCGACAATCAAAGATAAAAACGAGGCGATGACTAGCATCATCTTGATACTGGTGCCAAAAGGCATAAATATAATGACAGTGAATAAGATTAGATTGAGCCATAGCACTTGTCTAAACGCTGCTTCAAATTTATAAGCCGCTTTAAATCCATCTAAGGAATACCCTGCGGCGTTAACGATACGAGAAAGCCCTTTTTTACCTTTTGCATGACTGGCAAAGCTATCCGCTACAATGAAAGTATCAGGCATTTCTGAGTTTTTAGAATGGGAGTTTGTTTGATTGTTACTGATATGAATGGGGTTGACTTGGTTCATATTGGATTCTTAATAGTCTATTAAAATCAGTGCATACGGTAGATTTCGAACCATTTAAAAAGAGTAAATGGAACCAGTGAGCACTGAGTATAAAATAGGGCGTATTAAGAAAGCGTTAAGCTTTATAGACAACTATTGATAATAAATACTAAAGGTACTGCCGCCTGTAGTATTGGCTTGGTGGGTTAGCTTCCAGCCCATATGCGTCATAATGCGTTGCACAATACTTAGCCCTAAACCTGTGCCTTCAATCTTATCCGACTGCTTATCATTATGCGGTAACTCTAAACGCTCAAATCTCTCATATAGCAATGGCATCATGGCTTCAGGAATGCCAAGACCTGTATCGGTGACGGTGATTTTTTCAGCATCGATACTGATAATAACTTCCCCTTCGTCGGTGTATTGAAAGGCATTTTTTATCAAGTTTCCTAGTGCCATTTTTAGCAGTTCAGGTCGTACGTAGGCGAAATATTCTTGTTCAGCGACGACGGTGCACGTGACTGACTTGTAGCGTAATAAATACTTTAAACGCTCAGCTTCATTAACCGCAATATTGTTGATAGACGTTTGCGGTGTGTCCAGCTTTTCAGGTGCTCGAGAGAGTAATAGCAAAGCGGTGATAATCTCAGAGGTTTCTTTGGCGGTATTGCTAATGCGATTGGTGAATTCGCTCAAGTGACTGTCGTCGGCCAATTGCGATGCCAGTACTTCTGATGCGCCCATAATAATGGTCAAGGGCGTGCGCAATTCGTGGCTGACATCACCGGTAAATAATTGCTCACGCTTTAAGTACTGCTCAAGCTTTTGGTTTTTCTCATCAATGGCGCGTGCCAAAACGCCAACCTCGGATGGCAAATGAGTCAATTCGGTTAAATTTTGATGGTCGGTTTCTACGGCTTTTTTTAAGTCTAATAAAGGCTTGGTGATTTGCCTTGAGGACAGCTGAGAGAATATCGCAGCAATCAGTAAACTTAAAATAACAGCAACTTTTAATGCGTTGGCAAATATGTCTTCTAATTGCTCGAATATCGCCAAAACGGGATAGCTTTCCATCACCAACTCACTGTCTTCTAAATAGGTTAAAAGATAGCTGTGATTGTTTTTATGATAGAGGAAAAAATGCAAGTTGGTGTTGATACTGCCTGCTTCGGTATCTACGGTGACCGGCGTTTCTTGCACCGTATCAGTTGCCATGGCTTTTAGATTAGCAGGTGCATTATCATAGTCATAGATTTTGATACCGGGGTTGGCAATATAAACCGGCTGCTCACCTTCTTTTTCCTGACTGAGTGCCAATTGTTGAATCAAGCGTGCTTTGACCAGCTCTTGCTCGAGCTTCATTTCAGCATACATAAAAATACTGACGAAAGTGGCGCAAAGCAATAAGGCAAACAGAAAGTAGGAGATGCGAAATTTATTGGCGATGGAATCGATGCTAAACATTGTCTTTACTAACATGGTATGTACTTCTTAATGACAAGCAGTAGGTAAAACGAGATGAAAGAGTAGCAAGAGCACTCAGAATAGCGTTGAGTCGCTTAATCTTATCAATCTTACGATCGTCTTTTATTCTTTGTCCGGATCGATAATTTGATAACCAATCCCAGGCACAGTCACTATCATCGTTTTATCAAACGGCTTATCGACTTGTGCGCGTACGCTATGCACATGGGTTCGCAGCGCATCGCTACTTGGAATATCCTCACCCCATACTTTTTCTTCTAACTCGTTTTTGCTGACCACTCGCGGCGCCGCGCTCATCAGTATTTGTAATATCTTAAACCCAGTTGGTGTCAGTTTTATAGGTTTGCCCTCACGAACAATCGTGTGTACTTCCGTATTTAAAGACAGTTTGCCGACTGTGATACTGTGCTCAAAATGCCTGTCTTGATGGCGGCGTATCAGGGCTTTTATGCGTGATTCCAATTCAACCAATGAGAAGGGTTTGACCAAATAATCATCCGCGCCACTATCGAAGCCTGCTACTTTATCCGAAATAGTATCGCGAGCAGTCAGCATCAATACGGGCGTTTTATCATGCAGCTCCTCTCTGAGCTTTTTACACAGTTTGGTACCATCCATACCCGGTAGCATGACGTCCAATAAGATAACGTCATAACGGTTATTCGAGGCGAGCGTCAAACCACTAATCCCGTTATGAGCATTGTCCAGCTCAAAGCCCTTGGGCTCAAAAAAAGCGTAAATATTGGCGACAATATCAGGATTGTCTTCAATAACGAGTATCTTGTACATACATGTCTCGTGCATAAATGCCAACAGGGCGCTAATAAAATAGGTTTAAAAGTCTTAAAAAATCCTAAAAAGGTTTAATTGGCAGCCTTAAAAAAAGTCGGTGCGGCAGCTACCTCATCGGTCGTGATACCAAAAAAGCCAAGTAGGGTTGGGGTAATAAAATCATGAGATACGGGCTGCTCAATCATGTTAGCAAGGCTGCTTTTATTGCTGCTAGTGCTGTCGATGCCATTACTCGCAGGTGACCAGACAATCACTGGCACTTGCTTTTGAGCATTTGGCGCCATACTGTACGGCAAGCCATGCAAGTAGATATTGTTTTCACCCAAACTTTCTCCATGATCGCTGATGTATACCATCACCACATCATAATCCTGCTCATAAGCTTTTAGCGTATTGATAACGTTATTCAAAAAATAATCAGTATAACGAATCGCATTATCATAGCCATTGATAATCGACTGACCATCACATTTAGACAGCTCATTGGTCATACAGACGGGTTTAAAAACTTCAAAGGTTTTAGGATAGCGTTTGTAATACTCAGGACCGTGATTGCCCATTTGATGCAATACAATAAGCGTATCTTTTGGCACTGTATTCGAATTTACTGTATCGGGCTTTACTGGTGATGCCTCTGATTTTACCAGTTTATCAAAGCCATTGAGCATACCAATATCACGGCATTCGCCATCGCAATTAGGGTTAAGTTTAGGCGTTTTATAATCCTCAAAAGTCACCCTATCAGCGACGCCTTTAGAGCTAGAGTTGTTGTCGCGCCAAATAACGTTGACGCCTTGTTTATGCAAGGTATCAAGCACGTTTTCATTATAGTCCGCACTACTGGCATCGTAATCCTTTCTATTAGCATAGCTGAACATGCAAGGAACCGAATAAGCGGTAGAGGTGCCGCAAGAGGTCGCATGTTTAAAGCTATAAATATCTGGCTGGCTAGCCAGTAGCGGCATAGTCTCGCGCTCATAACCGTTTAAGCTAACATGGTCAGCGCGAACCGTTTCACCAACGACAAAGACCATCAATTTAGGTTTTGCCGTAGCTGTGCTATTGCTAACGACGGGCATGGTGCGTTTGGCATCTGTTGCATGCAGGATTAAGGTGTCAGGACGACGCAATTCATCGACGTAATCAATGCCAAGTTTGACCACAGAATAAATAGGGGTAATAGGGTTGGTATAACTACGCACCACTTTATGTTGGCGGAAAAAGGTGGCGTATTGGTCGCCAAAGGGTAGTAGGCAGATGGCTATTAATACGATAGAGAGTATCAAAGTAAGCGCTCGTTGCCATAATGCGCGGCGTAAAGGCGTACGCTTGATACGAATGTTAGCAATGATAATAGCTGGCAATACTCCTAATAAAAGAACGCGTACAAAAAAACTCGGTGCCATCAAGCCCATCGCTTCTGCTTGGTCGGTCTGCATGCTATTGACCAGCATACTATGATCAAATATCGTTCCATAGCCATCGGTAAAATAACCACATATTGCAGCTATTAATACCATCGCAATCAGCACTAACTTTGCGATTGGCCGATAACACAATAGTTGCAGCACTAGCCATATCAATCCAAACAGTAAGCCTGTGATAGAAATCATAAAGCCAATATTACTGCTAAAAGGATAAATGCTTAACACTTGCTGAAAAAAGCTCATATTGGCAGTAGCCACCAAATATAGCGCAACGATAATAATCAGATAATTAAGATGAATCTCACGATTAAAGTATCTGCTTATGATGCTTTTTTTGGCATCAGCTTTAGTGGCATTGGTGCTAAGTGCTTGAAGTGTCAACATACACAGACTTCTCAACAGAGTTATAGGGAATATATTCCTTACATTAACAACTAGCCTGTTAAGAAGACGTTAAGGTGACGGGTCAAATAATGGGTTGTTGATATTAAGAAAACAAAAAATGCCAAAACCTTTTACGCGATTTTTTATCATTTTTTTCATCTAAGTGTCATATCTGCTAGATACACTGCTGACCTATCCAAGATAAATAATTAAATTTTAATCATAAGCGATTAGGTGAGTGGATATGTTAGAGCTAAGACACGTTACAAAGAGATATGATGATAAGGTGATATTCGAGGATCTTTCACTCAAAATTAACACGGGTGAGATAGTTTCAATCTTAGGGCCATCCGGCTGTGGCAAGACTACTTTACTGCATATGATTTTGGGCTTAACTGACATTAGCGGCGGCCGCATTGCCTATAACGGCGAAGATATTACCCGCGTCTCTATGAGACAAAGAGGCTTTAATATCGTCTTTCAGGACTATGCCTTATTTCCCAATCTTAATGTCAAACAAAATATCGAATACGGTCTGCGTAACAATCCTAGTATCAGCACACAGCAAGAAGTCGATGAACTGATTGATTTACTCGATATTAAGGCGCACCTAAATAAGCGCATTCATCAACTATCAGGTGGTCAAAAACAACGTGTCGCGCTGGCTCGTACGCTGGTCATGAAACCCAAAATACTACTGTTAGATGAGCCTTTGTCGGCATTAGATGGGGTGATTAAGGAAACCGTCAAAGAGCGCATTCGTGAGATTGCCGTACGCTATCAGCTGACTACTTTAATTGTCACCCATGACCCAGAAGAGGCGATGACGTTATCTGATCGCATCCTACTGCTATCAGATGGCAAAGTGGCGCAATTCGCTGAACCCGCTGAAATCATACACAATCCTGCCAATGATTTCGTCACCAACTTCATTCTAAATCAGCTCAATATCAAACGTCGCAATATCTTAAGCTTATTTGCCGATGGTATATCTGAAGCTGATCCGCTAAGTAAATACACTCAAACCCAAAACTATGGACAGTATGAGGCTGATATTAGCCCCCGTCTTACTGATTCTAAAGCTATCGCTGTCCATGATAAGCAAAAGTCAAAAGATACGGTAAAAGGCTGATTTTGTAGAAGCTGATAGTGACTGAATCGGCAACTGAGAGACTGACTATAGCTGTCATTCAGTAAAAACCTGACCATTTGATTGTTTTGGACGTTTATGAAGCTTAGTAATCCACCCCAAGCAAAAGCCATTTGGCTATTTGTGACGATTTTATTCATCGCTTTTCTGTTTGTACCCTTAGGTAAGATGCTGGCGTTATCATTCAATGTCGGCGATGGCATTGGCTTAGATAACTATAAAAGTATCGCAAGTAGTGATAGCTTTAAACAGGTGATATTTAATAGTTTTTTTGTGGCAACGGTAAGTGCTCTGAGCGCCACCATGCTGGCTTTCATCTTAGCTTATACCGTGCATTGGACTAATTTACCGAAGGGCTTTAAAAAGGTTATTAAAGTTGCCGCCTTATTGCCCATGTTATTGCCAACAGTGACCTATGGCTTTGCCATTATTTATACCTTTGGCAAGCAAGGTTTATTGACGCAAATACTCGGCTTTCAGCTGTTTGAAAATATATACGGCTTTCAAGGAATGTGGCTTGGCTATACCATTTATACCTTACCCATCGCCTTTTTATTACTCAATAACACCTTTCAGTATTTAGACAAAAAATTCGTGATCGTCTCAGAATTAATGGGCGACTCGTCTCTGCGCCAGTTCGATATGACGGTCATTCGCCCGTTGATTGGTACTTTTGCGGCGGCAATGATTCAGTGTTTCTTTTTAGCCTTTACGGATTTTGGTATCCCAGCGTCCATTGGTGGGCAATATAAAGTCATCGCCATTGAGCTTTATACACAAATATTAGGCGCGTCTCCTTCGTTTGAAAAAGGGGCGGTGGTCGCACTGTTTATGCTCATTCCATCGATATTGAGTATTGCCATACTCTGGTATGTCGCGCGCTTTAATATCCGCTACGATTCGGTTGAAAATATCGATCTGCCTTCTTCGAAAATCAAAGATCGAGTATTAGCCGTATTATCGAGCGCTATCTTGTTCTGCTTACTGATGGTTTTTGCGGTGATATTTATCATTCCATGGATAAAGACATGGCCTTATCAAATGCAATTCAGCACGGAAACCGTCAGCAAGGTTTTAGAATCTGCCAATCTCATGCGCGTCTATAAAAACTCACTCATCGTAGCGGTATTGACGGCTATCTTCGGTACCTTAATCACTTACTTTTCAGCACTGTTGTGCGAGCGCTCAGGTTTATTCAAAATCGGTAAATTCAGTATCCAGAGTTCAGCTTTGGTCACCAACACCGTACCAGGGATGGTCGTGGGTATTGCCTATCTCATGATGTTTTCAGGCTCAGCAATTGCCAATACTATTTTTATTATCGTGATAAGCAACATCATTCACTACTTCGCCACCCCTTATCTGATGAGTAAAAACGCACTGGCTAAAATGAACTTAGGCTGGGAGACGACGGCGAGTTTATTGGGTGATTCATGGTTTACGACACTGCGGCGCATTGTGATTCCCAATTCATTTTTTACCTTAATTGAAGTCGCTTCGTTCTACTTTATCAGTGCCATGGTAACGATTAGCGCGGTTATCTTTATTTCTGGTGCCAAAACCATGGTGCTCACCACTAAAATCGTAGAGTTACAGCACTTTGCGCGCTTTGATGAGATTTTTATCTTATCGCTGATGATATTGCTGACTAATATCTGCGCCTTGATACTGTTTGCCATCATTCGTCACCTACATAGCAGACGACTCTACGGGACAACGAAAGCAACGGACGAAACGCTTATTGCGCCAACGACGGCTTAAGCATAGTTATAGGCAGTTCAAAATAAAAGGGATACGTTAAAAATTGCGTTCTGCTGGTATAAATTTTTCTTGCTTGCTGTGCGCTTTACACCCCAGAGGCTTCAAAAAATTCATCCCAGCAGTACTGTGTTCTTTTTAAATTGAAACGACTATAGCAATTAATAGCTAATCGCTATCGAACATATAAACAAACTTTAATCATTAAAACTCAATAAAATCTATAGGATAAAAAATGTTTTCATTTAAAACGTTAATGATAGGTCTCACGTGCGGAATTATTTTGACCGGTTGTAGCTCAGCTTCTTCAGAGGGAAATAGCGCAGAGGAGGTCATCATCTATAGCAATGCCGACGAAGAAGCGGTAGAAGTCATCCAAGCGGTATTAGATAAAGCTGGGTATGAAGGGCAATATATATTTCAGTCTTTTGGTACGGGTGAGCTTGGCGGGCGTTTATTGGCCGAAGGTAAGAATATAGAAGCAGATTTGGTCACCATGAGCTCATTTTATTTAGAGAGCGCGCAGACAAAACATTCGATGTTTAAGGATGTCAGCTTTGAGGTCAACCCGCAAATCGCAGTACCTAGTTACTATGCACCCATTCTAAGTTTTACTGGGGCGATTATTTTAAACACCAAAGAGATGGCTGCGCAAAATTTGCCTAGACCAACCAGTGCCAAAGATTTGGCAAAACCCATCTATAAAAATAAACTTGCCATGGTTGATCCCAATGGCTCATCGACCGGTTGGTTATTTGTGCAGAATATCACTGCTACGTATGGCATGGATGCCGAGGGGCAAACCATCATGAATCGTATTCGTGAAAACGCCGGACCAAATTTAGAATTATCAGGTTCAGGTCCATTGAAGAAAGTAATGGCAGGTGAAGTGCCTATTGGCTTTGGCATGCGTCATCAAGCAGTTGTTAATAAAGCAGAAGGATTGCCTATTGATTACATCGATCCTAGCGAAGGTAACTATACGCTGAGTGAGTCGGTGGCTGTCATCGATAAAGGCGATAAAACCAATCAAAATGCGATGAAAATGGCCGAAATCATCGTCAAAAATGCGCGACCGCAACTGTTAGAAATATATCCAAATATCATCTATGACGGTGAAACTGTTGCATCTGAGAATCAAATCAAAAATGTAAAAACCTATGCTGAGCCACTCACCTCTGAATTATTAGATAAGCATAGGGCATTTTTTCACGGTCAAAAGCTATAAGCGTTGCAACCAGCGCCAGCTAAATTGAGATATAGATATTAATGTTTCATTCTAAAAAATAAGGAACATCAAGGTGCCGTTAACAAGTAAATTGTCTGAGAAAAAATACGATGTGGTGATAGTCGGTGGTGGTATTGTCGGCCTTGCCAGCGCTTATGCCGCGGTTAAAAAAGGTCTGAGTGTGGCACTGGTCGAGCGTGAGTCACAAAATAAAGATGCCTCAGTGCGTAACTTCGGTTTTGTCACCGTGAGTGGGCAGCAAAGTGACGAGCATTGGCAGCGAGCCATGCATACGCGTAATGTTTGGGCAGATATTGCGCCAAAAGCAGGCATCGAGGTCGAGCATAGCGGCCTAGATATGCTTATTCAACGCCCAGAAGCGATGGATGTCGCTGAAGCTTTTTTACAAACAGAGATGGGCGCGTCTTGTCGATTGCTGACGCAAGCTGAAATAGCAGAAAATACCCCTTATCTTAAAAACGGTTTGGGGGTGTTATATAGTCCTCATGAGCTCAGAGTCGAATCAAAAACTGCCATTGGCAAACTGGCAAATTGGCTAAGTCGAGCGCATGGCGTAGATTTTTATAATAAAACCACTGTGCATTCCATCGAGCTACCTATGGTGAATACTAGTCGCGGTACGCTGCAAGCAGAGCATTGTGTGGTCTGTCCCGGTACAGATTTGCATAGCTTATATCCAGAGACTTTAGCGCAGTCTAAGGCCAAACTTTGCACGCTCAATATGATGCGTGTCATGCCAAAAAAAGCATTTAAGCTAAATGCAGCGGTGATGTCAGATTTAAGCTTTGCTCGTTATGATGGATTTGCCCAATTACCTGAAGCCCAAAGGTTAATCTCATTGCTGGATAATATTCAGTCAGCTGAGCGCAAAGCAGGTGTTCATCTGATTGTAGTGCAATCTGCTGATGGTTCTCTCATCATTGGTGATAGCCATGATTATAGCGATAAGGAGCTGCCGTTTAGAGATGTACGAATTGATGATTTAATCATTAACGAGTTTCATCAAGTGATGGATATTGGCGAGATTGATATCGTGCAGCATTGGTTAGGGGTTTATCCCAGCGGTGATAACGTAGTTTTTAAAGCCTCACCAGAAAAAGGCGTGGTTGTCGGCTCTGTCACTAGCGGCACTGGAGCATCGACAGGCTTTGCATTTGGTGAAGAGTTAATTAATTTAGTATTGGAGTCAAAATAATGAGTACAGATATTAATAGTATTAAAGAACCATTCAATCATATTAAATTATGCGTTTTTGATATGGCAGGCACGACTGTCAATGAAGACAATCTCGTTTATAAAACAGTACGTGATGCGATCAATCAAGCGCTTAACGATGACGATAAAGCGGATAAAGAAGTTGATTTAGATATCTGCTTAGAATTTGGTGCTGGAAAGGAAAAACGCCAAGCGATCAATGACATACTGAATGAATTGGACATCGCTGAGGCTGATATTAAGTCACTTACCGATACAGCCTTTACAATTTTTAAAACCAGTTTGGCAGAGGCTTATACAGCAGATACTTTGACTACCTTTGATGGCATGTTGGCTTTCTTTGATAAGCTAAAAGCCAGTGGTAGAACAGTGGTGTTAAATACGGGCTATGACGCAAAGACTGCCAATAAGATATTAACTATTTTAGGGTGGTCAGTAGGTCGCGAGATTGATGCACTAATTACAGCTGATGATGTGGTGAATGGTCGCCCTGCGCCAGATATGATTACGCTCGCGATGGATAAGTTTGGTATTGAAAATGCAAAACAAGTGTTAAAAGCAGGGGATAGTGGCATCGATATTGAAGAAGGGAAAAATGCCAATTGTGGCTTATGTATAGGCGTGTTGACCGGCGCGCAAACCAAAGCACAGCTTGAAAAGTCCTTGCCAGATATAGTATTGGATAAATTGACTGATTTGGCTCAGTTGATTTAAAAATCAATCTATAAGGC
The DNA here is from genome assembly GCF_002352555.1 of Psychrobacter sp. UBA2769. NCBI lineage: Bacteria > Pseudomonadati > Pseudomonadota > Gammaproteobacteria > Moraxellales > Moraxellaceae > Psychrobacter > Psychrobacter sp. UBA2769. Next base: position 97,907 of record NZ_DEIR01000020.1, read on the forward strand.
AAGTCTATAAAGTAATACTCTGCTGAAAGCCTTCTACGTTATGTAAAAATAGCGAAGAGGGCTTTTTATGGTTTTGACGAATGAATAATTGATAGGGTATCAGCCCTTGATTGATAGCTATAAAGAAAGGCTATTATGCCTGTTGGTCTAAGGTAATAACCGCCTGCTTTAACCACGTACCTGCCTTACCTAACGGTTTTTCTTTATGCCAAATCAGCTCAACCGCAACGGGCCAACTGTGCTTATCAAAATCCAGCTTTGGTGATACCAGAGAGCCATCCTTTAACGCATCAACGATAATATGCTCAGGCACCAACGCCCAACCAAGGTTACGTTGCACCAGCTCAATAATCACCCACTGACTCTCAACCCACCATACATCAGCGGCAACCCGTAGGCGTGATTTTTCTTTACTCTCGTTGCGCGTTGCAACAATGAGCTGACGATATCTTTTTAAGTCCTCCCAGCTGACCACTCGGTTCGCTATTTCATGTTCAGGCGCACAAACCATCTTAAGCGGAATCCAGCCTAAGGTATGAAAACTAATAGCCGATGGCAAATCCTCTTGGCTCCACATAATGCCTAGATCCGCGCGCTTTTCTAAAATCAAACGACTAACATCTTCCATGATGGGCAGCAGCAATTCTAACTCCACAGTAGGAAACAAGTTATCAAACTCATCGAGCAATCGCGCCAGCCACTCTGATGGATAGAGATCATCGACTGCCAGCACCAAACGGCTTTCGACACCTTCACTTAAGCTTTTGGCCACCCCAAAGAAATGCTCGCAGCGCTCCAATATTAAATAAGCTTCAGCTAGCAGCCGTTTACCTTCCTCCGTCAATTCAGGATAGCGACTATTTCGAGTAAATAACACATTGTCCAAGTCGATTTCTAAATTTGCCACCGCCGCACTAACCGATGATTGTGCTTTGCCAAGCCGCCGTCCTGCTGCCGAAAACGAGCCCGTCTCTACCGTTGCCACAAATGCTTGTAGTTGCTCTAAAGAAAAGTTCATGTATCGGTTTTTCCTATAGACAGTAACTTTGATCTATTAGTTTAACAGATACAATAGAGTCAACTAAGTACTATGAATGTATATTCTATAAGGATTAATCATGCGAACTCATAGAGATCGTATACGTCACGCTGTTGGATTTGAAATAATTGCATTAATACTATCCATTCCCATTATGAGCTTCTTTTTTGATTTTGACATAAAAGATATCGGTGTTATTGCCATCGTAGGCTCTATCATAGCGACTATATGGAACTACGGTTTCAATATTGTCTTTGATAAAGGCATGGTAAGGTTTAAGCGCAGCACATTTAAGACCCCAGCGATTCGAGTGCTTCATGTACTGCTATTTGAGGGTGGTCTGCTGCTTCTATATCTGCCCATGGTCTCATGGTATCTTGGCATTAGTTTATGGCAAGCCTTTATTATGGATGCGTCATTGGTTGGATTTTATTTGGCTTATACCTTCTCTTATAACTGGGCTTATGACAAGATTTTCCCGATACAGTATTTTAAATATGTAAAAAATAGCGCGGTTTCTATATAAGTCGAGCTAACAATAATTTAGGTTATGTCTGATATTAATAACTGTTATAAAGAATCGCTGTAAACACGTGCTGTAAATAAGTGCTAAAAAAGCTTTCAAACTATAAGATATATAGCTTGAAAGCTTTTTTGCTTTAAGGTTAAGCAAGTCTGTATATGACGCCTGTGCTTGGTATCGATTTTGAAATCCTAATCATTTTATTCAAAAAATATAGATTGCCTATCGGTGCCAAATAATTGTATTCACAATAAAGGCGGCGAGGTTAGATATTGAACAAAAGACAAGCATAAAAGATGTCATAACTGGTTACGATTCTTTAAAAACAGTCTTAGTGGATGGCGAAAAAAAGGCGTATAAGTATTATCGTTACTCCTTTCATGGAATTAGGCTATGCATCCAGCCCTACCGTATCGGCTGTTGAATAAGTTCACGATTGTTATTGGCGCCATTGGCGTTGGAATTGCCTTAGTCGATAGTGGTTTTACGCTCACGACATGGCTACAGCATATTTTTCATATTTTTTATTTAACGATTATTTTATTGGGTTTTGTGGCCACGGTAGGGCGTTATATACGCTCAAAGTCGCGATTGTCGGTTAATAAAGTTGCAGTTTTCGATTTACTAACCAGTGTCGCTATTGTTGTGCTATTGGCGGTGCATTTCTTTGAGCTGGCGCGCTCCGGATTATCGATGCCGGTAGATGGTTTTATTGCGATTAAGATTGCTGTTTTTGTCACTTTTATCCGTGAGATATCGGACAATAATTTCAGCCTTAATCGGGCTTTTTTAAACCCGGGTCAGTTTTTTATCTTAAGTTTTTTGTCCGTGGTATTGGTTGGAGCATTGCTGCTGATGATGCCCAATGCCACCACTGAGCCGATATCCTTTGTCGATGCGCTATTTACGGCCACCAGTGCGGTCTGTGTGACAGGGCTGATTGTGGTGGATACGGCGACCCGTTTTACCACTTTTGGGCAGCTGATTATCATCGGGCTGATTCAAATTGGTGGTTTGGGTATTCTGACCTTTGTGACCTACTTTAGCTATTTTTTTAAGGGCGGCGTCAGTTATGAGACACAGCTTAGTATCAGTGAAATGAACGTCTCACGAAGGATGGGCGATATGGTCACCACCCTTAAGTCCATTTTATATGTGACTTTTGGGGTTGAGGCACTGGCTGCGATTTTGATTTATATTAGTATCTATGATTTACCCGGGATGAGCTTTGCAGAAAGGCTGTTTTTTGCGATATTTCATGCCATCTCTGCTTTTTGTAATGCAGGGTTCTCGACCTTTAGCGCCGGCTTATACGATGAGTCACTGCGCTTTAACTATCCTTTACAGCTTATCATTAGTACCACTTTCTTATTTGGCGGCATGGGTTTTATCATTGTCGTCAATCTATTGCGCTTTCTGCGTCACCGTGCCCAAAGGGCGATTTTCCAAAATGATCCACGTTACGGCTATCAGCCGTGGCTACTGAGTATAAATAGCCGTATAACGTTAATTACCTCTGGCGCTTTATTATTAATTGGTCTGGTCGGGGTCATGCTGTTTGAATATAACGGCATCCTTGCTGAGCATCAGAGTTTTTACGCTAAGCTAATCACAGGGCTATTTACGGCGGCCACTCCGCGTACCGCAGGTTTTAATATTGCCGATATGGATGCGCTTGCGTTTCCGACTATTATGCTGACGATTTTTTTGATGTGGATTGGTGCTTCACCAAATTCTACCGGCGGCGGTATAAAAACCAGCACCTTTGCCATTGCAGTGTTAAACACCTTGAGCTTAGCCCGAGGTCAGACCAAGGTTGAAGTGTTTCAGCGCGAGATTGCTGACATCTCTATCCGCCGGGCGTTTTCCATTATGTGGCTGTCTTTATTTGTCATTGGCATGGGGGTCACCCTTATCAGCTACGATCAGCCCGAGCTTGATTTGATTAAAGTCATTTTCGAATGCTTTTCTGCCTATAGCACGGTTGGTTTGAGTTTAAATTTAACCACCGAGCTATCGACCTTTAATAAGCTGGTTGTCTCTGTGATTATGTTTGTCGGGCGGGTGGGGATGTTGACGATATTTATTGCCTTACTTAAAAACAGATATCAGCGTAACTATCGTTATCCGACTGAAGAGATTACTATCAATTAACTTAATGTTAATTAAAAAATGTTAATTAAAAAAATAATTTATAACTCATTAGGCATTAACTAAATACGTCGCAATTGCTCTTTTCGAATGGCATGAGTGACAAGGAATATTATGAAATACATCATTGCAGGTTTGGGCAGTTTTGGGTCTTCGTTAGGCATGGCGCTGACGAGCCAAGGTCATGAAGTCATCGCCATTGATAGCAGCATGCAAAAAGTTGAAGCGTATAAAGAAGCCATCACTCATACTATCTGCATGGATGCCACCGACGAATATACGGTCAATGGCTTGCCTATTATGGATACCGATATAGTGGTGGTGGCGATTGGGGAAAACGAAGGGGCCAACATTATGGCAACGGCGTTGTTTAAAACTTTAAAAGCCAAGCGCTTAATCAGTCGTAGTATCAACCCCTTACATGAAAAAGTGCTACAAGCGATTGGGGTTGACGATATTTTTCATCCTGAAAAAGAATCGGCGATGCGCTGGGCAAAACGGCTGTCATTGCGCTATTTCGTTGATTCTTTTGAATTGACTGACAACTTTAGTATTGTCGAGATTGCTATTCCTGCTCCTTTGATTGGCAAACAAATAGCGACATTACAGCTAGAAAATAAGTTTAATATCAAACTATTGAGTACCATGCGCTATGAGCATTATGAAGACAGCTTTGGCCGTCAGCGAAGCAAACCCAGTATTCAGGGACTAGCCACACCAGAGCAAGTGCTACAAGAAAATGATGTGCTAGTGGTATATGGCGCTAACAAACATATCAATACTTTTTTACGTAGTGTAGGGGTTAAAGTACACTAATCGCTAGGGATAACGTTATGAATAAGTGCTGCATATCCGTGCTATGTCTTGCCAGTCTCATGCTGTTCAGCGGCTGTGATGAGTCGAAACAAAACCCAAATATCATGTTTTCAGAGAAGCATCAAGACCCGATTCAAGAGCTTGAGAAGCGGTCTAAAAAAGTCGATCACAGCCAGTTTGGCTATAAACAAACCTTTTATGTGCCGATTTACTCAGATATTTATACCGATAGGGACAATCGTAAGGTTTTACTATCAGCAACTTTGAGCGTGCGCAATACCACCTTAAAAAAATCGCTCTATATTAATAAGATAGATTATTACAGTACCGATGGCGACCTTGTAAAGTCGTATTTAAAAGAGCCTATCGAGCTGCCCGCCATGGCGACGTTAAATTATATCGTCGAAAAAGAAGAGGATAAAGGGGGTTCTGGGGCAAAGTTTATCATTGAAGTCGAAGGGATAGATGAAACCGTCAAGCCCGTCATCGAGGCGGTGATGATTGGTAATTTTAGCAATAAAGGCTTTGCTTTTAGCACCCAGGGTACGCCGGTTTTGTAGAGGTGACTGTTTATGCTTTATTAATATGGATAATCCAAATTTAGGAGAGTTGCCATGTTAGATTTTATCCAAGGCTCATCTTTAGCAACTATTAAAACAGTACTATTTACTACTGTATTGCTCGGTACGGCGCAACTGCTGGCAGGCTGTGACTCGCAGCCTGAAAATTCAAATAAAAATGATAATGCCACGGCGCAAACGGATAATATAGATAAAAATACGGCTGAGAAAGATAATGCGTCTATCAATTCTAGTTCTATAAATCCTTCGCCTATAAGTCCTGCTAATGCGGATAAAGCACAGAATAACGAAGTAGAAAAATTATCTAATGATAAAACCGTCAATCCATCAGGCTACCAAAAGCTAAGCTTTGGGCAGATTATTACCCCTGAATTACTAAATGAGCTAGGACTGAGCAAAGAAAAAACTGACAACGAGCAATGCTATTACGTCAGTAATCTAGCACTCAACTATGTGGATAAAGAGTACGGTAAACGTGCCTCTGTGCTCTATCAAATCATCGATAATAAAGTTGCTCTTATTGCTATTCAGGATCCAAACATACCCTTTTATACAGACATCCATGTTGGTGATTCAGTGACAGAGGTGATGAAAGCGCATAACAACGAGCTGACTTATGAAGTCGATAAGTATGCGGTTGATGGTGACTACTATAGCCTGATTGCTAACGTTAACTTCGAGGTGCTAAAAGAGCCACAACTCGGAGGGTTGTTAAAAGCCGAAAACATCAAGCTGAATAATGAAGAAGACAAGTTGCCCATACAGATTGAATATCATATCAAGGGCGGTCAAAAGCTGAATGATTATAGAATTAACTCAACAGAGTGGACGGCAGACAAGCAAAGCTTGTTAAAGGGAGAGGTTGAAAGTATTGATATCGGGTTACCAGATGCTATCTATTTGGTCGAAGGTTGCTCTTAAGGCGTAAATATAAACAACGTAGCGCTTTATATGCTTAGATTAACATATCAAAAACAGCATGGTTTTTTAAAGATTATTATCTAAAAATTTGTCATCAAGTTGTCATGGAGTTTCAGTAGACTCAAACATAAATCGTATTTTGGTCGTTACAACGATAGCGCCGCGATATTTTTTATGCCAACTCAGCCTACTAAATCCAGCCTAACAAGGTGACTGAACATGACCTCATTGAATAACAAGCAAACGCTTGCGCACGAAGTTGTTGAAGACTCTAACCCGACTGATAATATCGACTTTCAAACCATTATTAATCGCCGTATGAATCGCCGCAGTATTCTAAAAGGTGGCACAGGATTGACGGCGGCGGCGTTTTTTGGCGCACTACCTTTGGTCGGCTGTAGCGACGATGATGATAGCAATTTACCTGTTAAACCCAGCGACGATAACAGTGCCGCTATTCCTGCGCAAGGTAACTTAAAGCGTCCTGAAACTTTGAAGTTTACAGCCGTACCGCATTCAAAAGCTGACACGATGAGCGTGGCAGCAGGTTATAAAGCCGAGATGATATTACCACTAGGCATGCCGCTGATATCTGGTATCGATGATTGGAAAGACAATCGTGAGCAGTCCGCTGAGTCGTTTGAGTGGCGTATGGGTGACAACCATGATGGCATGTGGTTTTTTGGTAAAAAGGGCGGCGCTTATGATGCCAAAGCGTCAGAAAATGGTCTGCTAGTCATGAATCATGAGTATGTAAACAGTAGTGAGCTGAGTCCGTTTGGCTATCATGTCATCCAAGATGACAACGCCGCGCCCATCTTTAAAAACCGTCGCCTTGCAAGCGACGTGCGCCGCGAGGTCAACTGTCATGGGGTCGCTGTGGTTGAGATGCGCCGCCGCGCTGATGGTATGGGTTATGAGATGGTACCCAATTCGAAATACAATCGCCGCATTACCAGTAGTACGACTGCCCAATTAACAGGTCCTGTTGCGGGATCTGATTTGGTTAAGACCAAGTTTGATCCGACAGGGTTTCAGACTCGTGGCATTAATAATAACTGCGGTGCAGGTCTATCACCTTGGGGCACTTATCTGACCACAGAAGAGAACTTTTTAGGGGTATTTGCCCGTGGACAAGATGCCAATCAATTGAGCGCTGGACACAACTACGGTCGTGAGCGCTACGGGGCGACAGAGAATTTCCCGGGCTGGGAGTATCTGTGGCATACACCTGATGCCAAAGATGCTGCTATCCCTGACGAGTTTTCACGTTGGGATATGACCGCCGTCGGTGCCAGCGCTGCCGATGACTACCGTCATGCATTCAATACCTTTGGCTATATCACCGAGATTGACCCTTTTGACCAACATTCTATACCGCAAAAACGCACGGCATTGGGTCGTTTTGCTCATGAAAACTGTGCCTATGCGCCTGTTGAACAAGGTAAACCCGTGGTCTTTTATATGGGCGACGATGCCCGCGGCGAATATATTTATAAGTTCGTCTCCAAGTCAATGTGGTCAAATGCTGATATCGGTGGCGGCTTAAAAGCGGGCAATAAATATTTGGACGATGGCACGCTATATGTTGCTATTTTTAATGAAGATGGCAGCGGGGCGTGGAAAGCACTTGTCCATGGTCAAAATGGACTGGATGCCTCTAATACTGTCTTGCCGTTTCATGAACAAGATGAGGTGTTGGTCTTTGCCCGTGCCGCTGCTGATGTCGTCGGCGCGACCAAGATGGATCGACCTGAATGGGTATCGGTCAGCCCGATAACGGGTGAGGTATATGTGACCTTGACCAATAATAAATATCGCGGCGTAAGTGATGATCAACCGCTCTCAGCGTCGAATCCACGCAGCTATCAAGTTGGCGGCAAAGCGCGTGGTAATGACAATGGTCATATCATTCGCTGGGCAGAAGCAGGTGGCGATCATGCGGCAACAAATTTTGAGTGGGATATTTATTTGTTTGCTTCGCCAAGTGATTTGTCAGCGGAGAACTTATCACAGCTAAATGACAATAACGATTTATCGTCGCCAGACGGACTGTATTTTGATCCACGCGGGGTGTTGTGGATTCAGACAGATGATGGCGCTTATACGAATACCAGCAGTTGTATGTTGCTTGCGGCGCTACCGGGCAAAGTCAGCGATGGTTCGCTTATGACTACTTCAGCAGGGCAGCAAACCCGAGTCGGCATGCCTGCCAGTAATGACAATATCAAACGCTTTTTCGTCGGTCCTGAGGGCTGCGAGGTGACTGGTATCACTATGACGCCAGACTTTAAAACCCTCTTTATTAATATTCAACATCCAAGCAACAGCTGGGGCGCCGTTGCAGGTGGCAGTACCCCGCGCTCAGCGACGGTCATGATTACGCGTGAAGATGGCGATGTGATATTGGCTGAGTCATTTGATACCGTAAGCAGTAGCACTTAACAGTAGTAGCACTTAAGAATCCTATTAATCTTCAACAAAAAAACCAATATGCTTGATGTCCTTTTCTCTGTTTATAGAGAATAAGGATGCAAGTATATTGGTTATTGCGTTTTTAAACGACGGTTTTAAGAATATATTATGCGTTCAGTTATTACTTTGCTTAGGTATGCCACTGACCTTGAACCATAATACCTGCAATAGGATTTAGCCCCATTTGATAAGCAAGGTCAGCAGGGCGGGCAATGTCCCATAATGCCAAATCAGCATCGTAACCCACTTCTATTTTACCTTTGTTGGCTAGACCTAACGCTTGTGCCGCATGAACGGTTGTCCCTGCCAATACTTCTTCAGGGGTTAAATAAAATAGGGTACAGCCCATATTCATCGCTAATAACAGTGATGTTAATGGTGAAGTACCAGGGTTGCAATCTGTTGAAACGGCAATCGGAACTTGGTGTTTACGCAATTCTTCAATCGGTGGCAACTTAGTATCACGTAGCGTATAAAAAGCACCTGGCAATAGCACAGCAACTGTGTTGCTTGCGGCCATTTTTTTAATATCGTTTTCTACTAAGTGCTCAAGATGGTCGCTTGATAATCCTTGGTATGCTGCTACCAAAGCACTAGCGCCTATGTTTGATAGCTGCTCGGAATGCAACTTAACTGGCAAGTCTAACGAACGAGCGACTTCAAAGACGCGCTTAATTTGCGCAGCAGTAAAGGCAATGTTTTCACAGAAACCATCGACCGCATCGACCAAGCCCTCATCATGCAAAATTGGCAACCACTGGCAAACTTGCTCAATATACTCATCCGCACAGTCTTTATACTCCGGCGGTAGGGCATGGGCGGCCAAATAAGTGGTGCTAACATGAATGTTGTGTTTGTCACCGAGTGCGCGGGCGACTTTTAGCATTTTGCGTTCAGTTTCTAGGTCCAGTCCATAGCCAGATTTGATTTCGACACTGGTCACGCCTTCTTTGATGAGCGCGAGCAGACGTTTTTCACTTTGCGCAAACAATTCTTCCTCATTCGCTGCGCGGGTGGCGCTAACGGTTGAGACAATGCCGCCACCTTGTGCAGCGATATCTTGATAACTGGCACCTTGCAATCGCGCTTCGAACTCGTTGCTGCGGTTACCGCCATAAACGATATGGGTATGACAATCGATGAGTCCAGGCGTGACCCAGTTGCCATCAACGTCTTTGATTTGATCGCTTTTATAATGAGTAAGATGCGGCTTTATTTGCTCATGCGTACCAACCCATGCAATTTTGCCGTCTTTGATACCGATAGCAGCGTTTTCTAACTGACCGTAAGGGGTGCTTTTTTCTTGGTTGTCGCTATAAATATCAAACCCGTATTGTTCTGAAAAGGTGGCGAGATTGGCATTGATAATGATGTAGTCAAATGATGTCAGGGTGGAATCGTTTATAGGCATTTGATCTGTAGAATTTATTGTATTAGTCATGATGTGCTCCTGCTTATTAGTATAGATTTAGTGCAACCATCCATAGTTCATTTACTTTAAAATAGACATTGTGTCGTTGGTAAAAACTCTTCTTACTGTGGTGCTGCTGACAGAGGATGTGCAAAATTTACTTCAGTAGCCTTGTATGGTTGGTTTATTTTAAAAATGTTATAGCGTGACTGGTACAAATTTTACTCGCTTGTTGTGCGCAAGCGAGACAAAAGCTTCGCAAAATTCATCCCAGTCACTTGTATAAATATTCATAACATTTTTATTCTATATCGATTTATTTATACTAAAAGTAAATGCTGCTCGATAATAGTCGCTAAGAGGCGAGCCGCGACTTTACAGCTGCGTCCATCAACATCAAAGGTCGGGTTAATCTCGGCAATATCAGCCATTCTTACTTTGTTTGACGCCATGATAAGTTTGACCGCGCGCTCAACGAATGCCAAGTTAATACCATAGGCGGCTGGCGCACTGACACCAGGAACGACGCTCGATGGCAAGCAATCCATATCAATGGTTAAGTAGACCACATCAACTTCATTGATAAAATTTTCTATTTGAGCAGCAATTTTTTTCCATTTTTTATTGGTGCAATCTTCGTCACTGATAATATGTACGCCTAACTGCTCAGCACGGTCGAAGAGCGCGGCAGTATTGGAAAACCGACTGACGCCGATACAGCAATAGTGATATGGCTGATCCTGTTCATCGAGGTGCTCGGCTATTTGGCGAAATGGCGTACCAGACGTGGCGACATCAGATTGGCGAATATCTAGATGAGCGTCAAAGTTAATCACCCCGATGCTAGGCATTGTGCTCGCATGGCTTTCAACATGGCTTTCAACATGGCTTTCAACATGGCTTTCAACATTATTTTTGACATCATTTTCAACATTACTTTCGATATTGTTAACGTCATTAGTGGGCTGATCGGTTTCTGATGACAGCGCCTGCCATAATCCTAAAAAACTGCCGTAAGCGATGGCATGACCACCACCAAGTCCAATGGGCAGCCCGCCTCGCTGAATAATATCACTTATCTTATCGGCATATTTTACTTGGGCTTTTTCAAGAGTGCGCTCGGCAAAATCATCATTATCATGACAATGGATATCACCAGCATCACCTAGTAGAGTTGGCAGTTGACCCTCATAGCGTTGTTGTAACTCAGCGATGACTGGCAGCGCCGCAAGTGCTTGGCGAATCAAGGGCGGCGCAGCTCGTGCACCCACGCGTCCTTGATTACGTCTGACACCTTGGTCACAAGCGAACCCGACCAGTCCAATGCGCTGACCGTTTTGCTGACTGGTGCTATCAAAGGCATAAGGCTGCGCTATTTGATACCAGTAGCGGGCGCGCGCAGACTCAAACGGCTCTGCACGTCCTGTCCACCGACTCATATCAGCTGCAGTATGGCTTACGGTTGTGCCAGTCCCAGACTTTGATATGCTCATCGCCAATCTCCTTTTGTATTTAGAGTGATACCTTTTATATAGACTCATACCAATCACTACGCAGTGACTGCCAGTGGCTTGTCAGAGTGCCATCTAATACCAGCTGCTTTGCTGCTTTGATATCAGGCGCTAGGTAGCGATCTTTATCATAAAAAGTGACTTGCTCGCGTAGTTTCTGATGCGCTGTCTGTAACGGCTCTGAGGTATCTAGTCCACGATGGAAGTCGATACCTTGACCAGCAGCCAATAGCTCAATGCCGATAATGGTGGCGGTATTTTGCGCCATCTCATATAAGCGGCGCGCACAATAGGTTGCCATCGATACGTGGTCTTCTTGGTTGGCAGAGGTTGGAATGCTATCAACGCTGCCAGGATGGGCGATAGATTTATTCTCTGAAGCGAGTGCTGCAGCGGTGACATGGGCAATCATAAAGCCAGAGTTCACCCCAGCATTATCAACTAAGAATGGTGGTAAGCCACCTGACAAAGTTGCATCAATCAATAAAGCCACACGGCGCTCAGACATAGAACCAATCTCAGCAATCGCCAAGGCTAAAATATCTGCAGCAAAGGCAACTGGCTCAGCATGGAAGTTACCACCCGAGATAGCCACTGGGCCATCATCGTTAGTGAAAATCAGCGGATTATCGGTTACCGCATTAGATTCAATTAATAAGGTTTTTCCTGCTTGGTTGATGATATCAAGGCAAGCACCCATGACTTGTGGCTGGCAACGTAAGCAATAAGGGTCTTGTACTCTATCGTCTTGCTCGCCATCATGGGAGGCGCGGATAGCACTGCCTTTAATCAGCTGACGATGCGCTTTGGCAATTTCAATTTGACCATGATGACCACGCACTTCATGAATACGCGCATCAAATGGGGCATCCGAGCCTTTGGCGGCATCAATAGACATGGAGCCGACGATGGTGGCTGTCTCAAGTAAATCTCGCGCTAAGAAATAACCGCGCAATGCCAGTGCGGTGGATACTTGGGTGCCGTTAATCAGGGCAAGACCTTCTTTGGCCGCTAGGGTAATGGGCTCAAGACCATGCTGCGCTAACGCATCAGCAGCAGGTACTTTTTTGCCAGCAACATAGACATCGCCTTCGCCCATCATGGCCAGCGTCATATGCGATAAAGGTGCTAAGTCACCAGAGGCGCCAACTGAACCTTTGGCCGGAATATTTGGCGTAATTTGATTATTAATTAAACCAAGTAAGCTATCGACCACAGCGCGTCGGACGCCAGAGACGCCTTGCGCTAAACTGGCAACTTTCATCACCATAATTAGCCTGACCACGTTGTCTGGCAGCGCCTCGCCAGTACCCACCGAGTGAGAAACGATAAGGTTACGCTGGAGTAGCTCAAGCTGATCATCACTGATACGGGTCTTTGCCAACAGACCAAAACCGGTATTGATACCATAAGCGCTCTTATCACGCGCAATGATGGTGCGTACATCTTCGTGTGAGGCATCTATCGCTTCATAAGCCCTGTCAGGTAGCGTCAATACAACAGGTCGCTCGTAAATATCGCGCAGCATTTCAAAGCTTAATTGACGTGGCTGTAGTATTATTTTTTTGATATCAGTCATAAGGGTAATCCTAACTTTAGGTGCTATATTAATTATATTATTGGTTGTCTATACACTATATATAGTGATGTTATTTGAGTTTTCTTAACTTATCCAGCCAAGAGACATCGCCAAATGTCCAAAAGCTGCTGCTAACAAGATACTAAGTGCCACACGCTGGAACCAAACGATGACCATTTTGCCAACAGAGATGGGAATTTCGGTCGCCAGTACACAAGGAATCATGGCAGAAAAGAACAGCACGCTACTAATAGAGATGACGCCGGCGACATAACGGGTCAACATATCCGCTTCACTGAGCAATAAGGCGGGCAAGAACATCTCAGCCAGTCCTGCTGACATACCTTTAGCAGCGACGAGTGGCTCTGGCAAACCGCCTAACCATGTAAATGGGTATAGTAGCAACCCTAGAGCGTCAAATACCGGCGTGTACTTGGCTAATAATAGTCCAGTGAGTCCAACGGCTATGATAGAAGGCACAATAGCCGCTGCCATGGTCAAACCATCACGAAAATTAGACCATAGAATTTGTTTAAAATCCGATGCACGGCGTGAGGTGGATAAACCCAGCTCATACGCCGCTTTTAGACGCGTGCCTCTTTTGTAGTCTAAATTTGGACGGTCCAGCTCATTATCAAAACGGCTAATCGGTGGAATACGGGCAGTAATAGCGGTGACAATAAAAGTAATCACCAACGTTGACCAAAAAAACAGATTCCAAAATTCCATCAGCCCCAGTGTTTTAGCAACAATCACCATAAATGCTGCCGATACTGTAGAGAAGCCAGTAGCGATAATGATAGCTTCACGCGCAGAATACTGCTTTTGTAGATAAACGCGATTGGTAATTAACAGTCCAATCGAATAACTACCAACGAAAGAAGCAACCGCATCAATGGCTGATGCGCCAGGTGTTCTCCAGATAGGCTTCATAATCGGTTGCATCAGCACACCAACCATCTCAAGCAAGCCAAAACCTACTAAAAATGCCAGAATCAACGCCCCAAGCGGGACAATCATGCCAACCGGTAGCGCCAGTTTTTCAAACAGAAACGGCAGCATATCCTTTTCCATCATAAAGGCGGGCGCGTTACCGCTGATATACATCACGGCTAATACCAGTCCCAGCACTTTAAAAACGGTTAGGATTTTATGGGTGATATTTTTGCGGCATGAGCCATCGATAAATGGCTTACTTACACCAAATATCATCAGCATAAACAGTAAGATAACAGATAAAGTATGTTGCTGATTGACCAGATAAGTTGCGCCGTGATCGAACAAAATTGTGCTCTTCTCACCAATGGTAAAAGGAACAAAAAACATCACCAGACCAATGGCACTAAATACAATAAGCTGTATCAGCGCCATAGGCTTTGATAGCAACTTCTCAGGCGGCGTCATATCATGTGTTGGAATGCCTAGTAGTAGGTCAGGTACTGGACTAGCTGGTGGCATAAGATCTTGGTTAGACATATTATCATCCTTGATAAAGTATTGATGATGTCCTTATGTCGATTGATATCGTGTAAGGACAAGGGCAAGTTATTTAATCATCGGTAGCTTTAAGCCATAATCTTTGGCAGTTTTAATCGCTAGCTCGTAGCCTGCATCTGCATGACGCATAACGCCAGAACCACAATCATTGACTAATACTCGTGCCAAGCGTTTGGCTGCGGCATCTGTGCCGTCAGCGACGATGACCATGCCAGAGTGCTGCGAGTAACCCATACCAACACCGCCGCCATGATGTAGTGACACCCAAGTGGCCCCGCCTGCGACATTGAGCATGCCATTTAATAATGCCCAGTCAGACACCGCATCTGAGCCATCTTTCATGCTTTCTGTTTCGCGGTTTGGACTGGCAACAGAGCCAGTATCCAAATGGTCACGACCGATAACGATAGGACCTTTTAATTCACCGCTTTTGACCATCTCGTTAAAGGCTAAGCCTGCTTTATCACGTTCACCAAGACCTAACCAGCAGATACGCGCTGGCAAGCCTTGAAACTGAATGCGTTCCCTCGCCATGTCCAACCAGCGATGAATATGCTGATTTTCAGGGAACAGCTCTTTGATTTTTTGATCAGTTTTATAAATATCTTCTGGATCACCTGATAATGCGACCCAGCGGAATGGCCCTTTACCTTGGCAAAACAGCGGACGAATATAAGCAGGGACAAAACCTGGGAAATTAAAAGCATCTTTAACTCCTTGATCAAACGCAACTTGGCGAATGTTATTACCATAATCAGTCGTTGGAATGTCCATTGCTTGCAAGTCCAGCATCGCCTGTACGTGTACGGCACAAGACGCGGCGGCAGCTTTGGTTAATGCGGCATGTTGGTCTGGATTTTCTTGTGCCGCTTTCCATTCTTCAACTGTCCAGCCACTTGGTAGATAGCCATTGATTAAGTCATGAGCGGAGGTTTGGTCAGTGACTAAGTCAGGTTTTATCTCGCCTGCGTTGGCACGCTTGACCATCTCAGGCAAGATGTCTGCCGCATTACCAAGTAGCGCGATTGAGACGGCTTCACCCGCGTCCGTATGTTGTTTAATCAGCTCATAAGCATGGTCAAGATTGTCGGCTTGTTTATCGACGTAACCCGTACGCAAACGGAAATCAATACTAGACTGCTGGCACTCGATGTTTAGAGAAGTCGCACCAGCAAAGGTTGCGGCTAGTGGTTGCGCGCCGCCCATACCGCCAAGACCAGCGGTCAAAATCCAACGTCCTGCCCAGCTACCGTCATAATGCTGACGACCAGCTTCAACAAAGGTCTCATAAGTGCCTTGGACGATGCCTTGGGTGCCAATATAAATCCAGCTACCTGCGGTCATCTGACCGTACATAAATAAGTCTTTGCGATCAAGCTCATTAAAATGCTTCCACGTTGCCCAGCGCGGGACAAGATTGGAGTTGGCAATTAATACGCGCGGCGCATTTTCATGAGTTTGAAAGACGCCAACAGGCTTCCCAGATTGCACTAATAGTGTCTCATCGTCTTCTAATTCTTTGAGTGACGCGAGGATTTGATCATAGCTTTCCCAGTTACGAGCTGCACGTCCGATACCGCCATACACAACCAAGCTTTTCGGGTTTTCAGCCACATCAGGGTGTAGGTTGTTTTGCAGCATGCGATAAGGCGCTTCGGTCAGCCAACTTTTGCAGTTTAATGTGCTGCCAGTAGGCGCAGCGATATTGCGACTCTCATCACGGCGGGTGAATTTATTATTGTTGCTTGTGGCGTTTTTGCTCAATCCATTATCGGTAGTCATGCTCAAATCCTTGTGATTGTTTATACAGTTTGCTAGTTGCCGTTTGTTGGCAGCATTATTTGGTGGTATTATTAATTTGTATATACAAATTATCAAAGATAATTTTTTCATGCAAGCGTTTTTTTATCAGTAGCTAAATTATTTATAAGTCTGCTTTATTCGATAGGCAGTGCTAATGGTGATGATGATAATAATTGTCATGATATTATGTCAGCACTTGCGTAATTGCAGTCGGTGGTTAAAGATAAGCATGACAAAGGGGAAGCGTGATATGACAAAAAAAGTTCCAGCCTATCAGCGGATTAAAAACGCAATCTTAGATAATATTCATTCTGGAAAATGGCAGGCGGGCGCAGCTATCTCCACCGAAATGGCGTTGGCGGAAGAGTTTGGCGTCTCGCGCATGACAGTAAACCGCGCCCTAAAAGAACTAAGCGAGGAGCGAGTATTAGAGCGTCGGCAAGGGTCGGGGACATTTGTCGCACAGCAGCAGTTTAATCATACCTTTGTAGAAGTGCGCAATATCGCTCAAGATTTAAAGTCGGCCAATCGCGATTATCAGGCACAAGTGTTGAGCAAACGCGCTATTACCGCGAGCATGTTAGACGATGAGATGCGTGGTAAGTTTGATATTGATGAAGCAACCTTTTCTTCTAGTGCAAATGAAACTGATAACAATACTAATAGCGCTGAAGCAGCGATTTTATATGAAGTAAAAATCATCCACTTTGCGGATGGCCAGCCGATACAGTTTGAAGAGCGCTGGGTCGATGCGACAAAAGTACCAGAATTTATTGAGCAAGATTTTAGTGTGGTAAATACCAGCGATTATCTGATTGCTAAAAGTCCGCTTGAGCGTGGTAGCTATACTATCCGAGCCTTAGCAGCGCCTGATGAGATTGCTGATGCACTACAGATTGCCCCGCAGTCACCGACGTTAGTATTGTGTCGTCAGACTTATTCGGCTGGTCAAGTATTGACCTTTGTGAAGATGTGGCATGCAGGCGATCGTTATCAGTTTTCTGGTGAGTTATAGCTTTTATTGAGGTTGTCCTATTGCTTTTTGCTCATTTCAGATAATAAGTCGAGTTGTATTTCTTGTATCTCAGCGAGCCTATCCCATTGATGCATTAACAGATGATCCAATTTTTCATGCAAGTGTTGGATTTCAAGCTCAGCTTTTAAGTTAATTTGATAGTCATTTTCTGAACGTAACCGGTCTTTGGTTTCTTGCCTGTTTTGGCTCATCATAATCACAGGTGCTTGAATGGCAGCGATACAGGATAATATTAAATTCAATAGAATAAACGGGTAGGGATCAGCAGGACGGGCGACCATCACCACAGTATTGACGATGATCCAAATGGCTAGAAAAATAGCAAAACAGATGAGAAATGACCAACTACCACCAAAGGTTGCAATTTTATCTGCCAATCGTTCACCGAAAGTCCATTTTTGCTCTAGAGTCTTATCAATATTTTTGGTGATGAGTTCATGCTGTTGCATGCTTTTAATCAATTCAGATTCAAGAACGGTCACCTCACCTTTTTCAGACGTTAGCGATGAGTGCACATACTGCATTCGATACTTAATTAAATCATTTTGGCAAATATAATCTGTAGGTAAGCATTCAGGGAAATCATGTAAAATGTCTTCTGTAATCGCCTGTCGTATGGTGCCTATAGGGGTAAGGGCTTTTATAGGATAATTTTGCCCACAGACAATACAGTGATAAACGCCACTTTTCTTATTCATCGCCATATTCCCTTTCATCGCTATATTCCTTTAATGAAGCTGTTTTTACAATAAAATCATTTTTTATAATAAAACTATTCACTAGGGTCTGCACCCGGCGGTAAGTCATGACGCAGCTGCGCGACATTGGCAGCAGTCACTTTATCTGTAAAACCATTTAAATCACTGTGTACATATTGAGTGACCGCTGCAATTTGCTCATCATTCATCATGCTATGAAATGAGGGCATACCGCGCAAGCCATTGATGACGACGCTAATAATGTAGTATTTAGACTGCATTTTGCTGTTGTTCGCGAGTGGCGGATAGTAACCCGCTCCTTGTGCGCCTTCGCCTTTAGATATATGACAGCCTGCGCAAGAGTCGTCGTAAAGTTTTTTGCCATCATTACTAAAAAACCCCGTTTTACCTTGTGCGCTGCCTTCAAATTTGGTCAGCCACTTTTGCAAATTTGTATCATCATTCATCTTTGCTATCGAGCTGACATCGACAATATTCATGGGCGGGCGAGTAAGTTCTTCTTTGGACATATAAACCGAGCCCCAAGCGCCATTATTACGGCTGGCCTGATTGTCAAAACTGTCATCAAAGACCATCTGTGTTGCTTGCAGGCTAGCAATGGTAGGAGCGCTGCTTTTAGTATGTTGACTACAGCCTGATATAAAAGCCGTGCCACTTATTATTAATATAACCGGCAAGTGAGACGACTTATATAAGTTTAAATGCTTTGATTTTACTTTTATCATGCCTGCTTACCTTAATTTTATACTGACTAAATACTGTCTGCTAACCAATGATTTTAAAAGTTGTTTATTAAACTAGCCTAGTTTTTTGGCTTTTTGATGTAAGCGTTTGGCGGCATCTAGACCCGAGAGTATGGCGCCTTCTTGCCAAGCAGGAATGTGCGAGCAGTGTTCGCCTGCTAATACAATTCGGTGGTCGATGGCACATAACGTATCGTAATATTGCTCGCGGCTTGACTCACTCCAAAGCCCATAGCAGCCAAGTGACCAAGGGATACGATGCCAAGCGACTGAAGTACCCGAGCGAAACTCTTTGGTATATTGCGGATGAATGCGTTTGCCATACTCTAACGCGGCATGAATGCGCTCTTTTGGCGTTAAGGAGTTAAACTTATAAGACGCTTCGCCAAAGCCATAAGCGCCAAGTAACACGCCCGACCCTGAGGTAAATAAATCTTGTGAAGGATAAGAGATTTGGGTAATCGGCAGATCAGTATAAGTGATGCCGCCATAAATCCATTCGTCCTCCTCCCAAAAGCGCCGTTTAAACTCAAGCCCGACTTTAAAGGAGCTATCGTAAGGGACAGTAGCCATCGCTTGCTTCATCGGCTCTGAGATATTGATATCAATTTGCGTCAATACTGACAGCGGAATCGTGCAAATGCACCAATCGGCGCGAATGCTTTTAGTGCTACCTTCAGAATTACTGCTTTTAGAGTTAACGATAATTATTATCCAGCACACCCCAACCTTTAAGACCTTCTAATAGCTTTTCTTTATCCTCTTGAGTAACGGTATCATCTAAGCGGCCTTTATTGACGGCTTTGGATAATAGCTCAGACACATAGCCGCGAATATCGCTTTGCACTTCACCCAAGCGCTGCGGTGCGCCATTAAAATGATTGGTACGGTGCAAATAAGCGCGGTCATTGGTTTGGATAAATGGTTGCAGGGCGACATTAAACTTTTTGCAATAATGAAACACCGCATAGTGATGCACGGGCAATCGCCAAGGTCCACCGTTGAAGTAATTGCCTTTTTTAAAGTCGCAAGTGACTTCTTCGCCGCCAAGCTCGGTATATTTATCGCCGCTATTTAGCGTCCAGCTGCGTCCGCCACCACAATTTTGGTATTCAAGTACCGTCACTTTATAACCTGCTTTACGTAACTCGTAAGCTACTGTAAGCCCGCCCAATCCTGCACCAAGGATAACGATGCTAGCGCCAGCAGGTGCGCCTTTCAGCTCTATCTCTTGTTTAAAGCTCGACTCGGAGGCGAAACCTAATGCAATCATCGCTTGATACATAGCGGTTGCGCCAGCGGTTTTACCTATCATGGCGAGCAGTTGTCGCCGTGTCGGGGAGGACAGCAAGTCTTTCATTTAATCATCCTTATCGGGCTTATCATAAGTAGTAACGCAATGAGAAATTCAGGAGGTTTGGGTCTCTATAGGTTTAGCTTTTCTCTTTGATTATGCGTTTAACCTCTGCAGCAGTGACTTCGCTACTAGGTAAACCGCCGAAATTGACGCGTACGTAATTGGCAATACTGGCTATCTGTGCATGGCTTAAGTCTTTCTTAAAACCGGGCATTTTGGGCGCCGTGTTAAAAGCGCCTTTTGCGCCAAAAGCAATCACGCCAATAAGCGCGTCAGGCTTAGCACGGCGAATGCTACTTAAGCCAACGATGGATGCATAACAGGCATCAGGCTGCGCATAACCGTCAACGCCATGACAGCTAGCGCAGTGAGTGAGATATAAAGATTTTGGCGAATCGCTACTATTAATAGAGCTGGTGCTTACGCTACTAGTAGCAAGGGTCGCATTGGCTTTTGCCTCGGCCAGATAGTCTTTTTGCTCAAGTAAGTTATAAGTAATAGAAGGGCTGATAGGATTTGGCAGCTTTGCAACGTTGACGGGTATCAAATAATCATCCGTCTTAATAGCGGGTACGACTTTTAGATAATTGGCCATTGCGCTCAAATTTGCATCTGTAAGATAACGCGTACTATGAGCAACCGCTTCTGCCATAGGACCACCTGCATAAGCCCGTTTATCGAGCTTGCCAGTACGCAAATAGATGACGATGTCGCGCTCACTCCAACGCCCTATGCCAAGTCTCATTGTCAGGAGTAATATTTGGCGTAAACCATTTACCTGTTGCTATCTCAAGGAGCAAGCCCCCAGTTTGGCCATCGTTTTCCATGCACTGACGGAAGGCGGCATCCTGCTAGCGTTAACGATGAAAAGCGGCAAACCACTGGAAACAATAGCAGAGCAAATCTCTTCATTATTTATAAAATAATTTACTGAGAAATACTCACTTAGCGTAACAAAAATTGATTCTTTTAATAATCATAGAGAGTTTTAATGTCTAGCCTTGCAATGGAACAAAGTCAAACCGGTATCAAACCAATCGCCTTTTTAATCGCAGGGTTCGTCGGATTATTTAGCGAAACAGCTTTAAATATGGCGCTCCATTTTTGCTTTTCTCACTGTTATATGGACTGCTTTTTGTGCAGAACGTTACGACTTTGACGAAACCTAAAATAGATGTGCTTTCAATCTTGTTATCGACGATTGGCTTTGGTGGCATTGTATATGGCTTTAGTGTCGGAAGACGCAAAGGCTGGGGCAGTCCAGTTGTCATTAGCACCCTGATAATTGGTATCATGTCCCTTATCATATTTTCATCAAGACAGTTTAAACTCGATAAGCCCATGTTAGATTTGCGCACTCTAACATATCCCATGTTTACCTTAGCCTTATTGAGGTCTCGGCCACATTCATGATTATTTTATCAAGTATGATTCTTTTACCTTTATATCTACAAATTGGTCTTGGGTTAACGGCGCTTACGGCCGGTCTCATACTGATGTCAGGGGGCGCATTAAATGGTATTTTTTCTCCAGTCGCAGGGCGTGTTTATGATATGTATAGTCCAAAATGGCTACTGACACCGGGCTTTATTATTATAATTGTCATGCTGTGGCTGCTATCGAATGTAACTACCAAAACCTCTATTCCTATGGCCATATTTTTGCATTCAGGTCTTATGGTTGGTGTGATATTCGTCATGATGCCAGTGCAAACCTATGGTCTAAATGCGCTACCAAAAAACCTATATGCAGAAGTTCTCAGCAAGCAATGAATTTAATCCTTATCTTATGAGCACTTCGCAAATTATGATGTTTATTGAAACACTAGCAAAACTTCAAGAACAACGAGCCTCTGAAGAGAAATAAATCTAATAAAATCTGCTCAAAATAAAAACAAGAGATTCGTAGCTATGGGTGACTGGGATAAATTTAACAGTAAATAAGGATTTTCTAAAACTACGTCCGTTGTACATTAATAACATTGCTCTAACATATCGTTTGTAGACTAATGACGATTTACCCTCTAAGATTTTATTATTTGCCAGCAGGAAGCCAGCATGTCTAACTTAACATTAACGATTAATCAGCAGGATTATGAGTTTGATAATCTTGACCCGCGAACGACACTACTTGATGTTTGTCGTCACCATCTACATATCAATGGACCCAAAAAAGGCTGCGATCATGGGCAATGCGGCGCATGCACCATGCTTATTAATGGGCGACGAATCAATTCTTGTTTGACATTGGCGGTCATGCACGATGGCGATGAGATTACAACCATTGAAGGTATTGGACTACCTGAATCGCTATCAGAGTTGCAACAAGCTTTTAAAGACCATGATGCCTTTCAGTGTGGCTATTGTACGCCTGGGCAAATTTGTTCAGCAACGGCATTGATAGAAGAAATCAAACAACAGTGGCCAAGTCATGTGACGACTGATTTACAACATCCTAATGGTCTACTTGTTCAAGAGATTGCTGAGCGTATGAGCGGCAATATCTGTCGCTGTTCGGCATATCCCAATATCATCAAAGCGATATCACAGGTACTCGAAAATGCACTTAACAATCAAGTGTCAAAAGCCTCTTTAATAACCGACTCTCCAGTAAGCAGCGATGCGCGTAATAATAGGGCAGCCGATTTAACGGTCAGTGGTATTTGGTCACCGCCGCCAAGCGAGGCACAGATTAGTAATCAGTCCATAGTAAAGCTGACTGCCCATGCCTATGTTCCCGATGCTGCCAATGCTCAAGGAGAACGTTCATGAAACGCTTTGAATATATCCGTTCCCTTGAACCGCAACAAGCCGTGATGTTTGCTACGCCAAGTGAAGCGTCTTTTATTGCTGGCGGCACCAATATACTCGATTTAATGAAGTTTGAGATTGAAACTCCCCGTAAGCTGGTTGATATCACGCGCTTAAAATTGAAACAAGTAGAGACCACCGCTGAGGGTGGTTTGCGTATTGGTGCTTTAGTCACCAACAGCGACTTGGCCGCGCATCTCGCAGTCACTTCAGGTTATCCGGTATTATCTCGCGCCATGTTGGCAGGGGCATCGGGACAACTGCGAAATAAAGCCACTACCGGCGGAAATCTATTACAGCGTACCCGATGCTATTACTTTTACCAACCAGATAGTCCCTGCAATAAACGCAATCCCGGTTCTGGCTGTCCAGCTATCAATGGTGAGAATCGACTGCTTGCCATCTTAGGGACGAGTGACGACTGTATTGCACAGCACCCATCAGATATGGCGGTAGCAATGCGCTTACTTGATGCCATTATTGAGACGCTTAAAGCAGATGGCACCACGCGGCAGATTCCGATTAAAGACTTCTATTGCTTGCCAAAAGATACGCCACACATTGAAACCGTTTTAGAGACGGGGGAGCTAATTACTCATATTGTTCTCCCAGCGCCTATTAAAGGGATGCATACTTACGACAAAGTGCGAGATCGTGCCTCTTATGCCTTTGCGTTAGTGTCGTGCGCTGCTGTAATTAATGTTAATAATCAAGGCAAATTAGATACCGTACGTTTAGCATTTGGTGGTATTGGAACTATGCCTTGGCGTAATGAAGCGGTTGAAGCCTTGCTTACGGGTACAGACGGCAACCTTGACGTTATTTCGCAAGCGGCAGATTTATTATTAAAAGACGCCAAAGGCTATGGTCAAAACGATTTTAAAATACCGTTAACGCGGCGATTGTTAAAACAAGTCATTCAGCGCGCATTGACGGCTAAGGGAGTATAATCATGTCATTATTGGACTCAGTACTGCCATCAGAACCCACCAAAAAATTGACTATGGATCATCCAGTTGATTCTCTGTTTGATGAAACTGCCAGTCAATTGATTGGTAAGCCTATCAACCGTGTAGACGGTTCCTTAAAAGTCAGTGGACAAGCGCCTTATAGCGCAGAATTTTATATTGAAGGGCAGGTTTACGGCGTCTTAGTGGGTGCAACTATTGCTAAAGGCAAGGTAAAGCACATTGATAGCCGGGCAGTGGAAGTGCTTCCTGGTATTATTAAAGTGGTCACTGACCCCAAGCATTTTTTGCGTAACGCTCAGCAAGGCGGAAAGAAAAAAGCTCCTACTCAGGGCGCTGCCGAGATTTTTTATCATGGTCAGCCAATAGCTGCCGTGATTGCTGAAACTTTTGAAGCGGCTACTGAAGGCGCAAAAGCCCTCAAGGTGACTTATAAAGACGAGACAGAAGAGGCCGTCATAGATTTTGAGGCAGCGTTAGAAAACGCCCATTCAGTCAATGAAGCGGAAGGCTCTGATAAAAATCACAAACAGGGACATCCGGAGCAAGGACTTCAAGAGTCTGAGGTTTCGTTTGATCAGGTTTATCATACGCCAAGCCAAAGTAATTCTCCTATGGAGCCACATGCTACCTTGGCTTATTGGGAAGATGACAAGTTAATCATGTATACCTCCAACCAGATGTTGTCATCTTGCAAACAACAAGTAGCAGATGCCTTAGAGTTGGATCCAGATAATGTACAGCTGATAGCGCGTTATGTTGGCGGCGGCTTCGGCAGTAAACTTGGTATTGCCCCTGAATCAATTGCCGCAGCAATTTCCGCAAAAGAGCTCAAGCGTCCGGTATTGATTGTGATGACTCGTCCGCAAGTCATGGAAACTACCACCAGACGCTCAGATACGCGTCAACGTATCGGCATTGGCTGCGATAAAAACGGTATTATTAATACCTTTATCCATAATACCCTCACTAGTAATTTACCCGGCGAGAGCTTCTTTGAGCCCACAGCGTTGTCTACGCATTACTTATACCGCGGCGAAAATCGTCAGGTCGACTATCAGATGGTTGATGTCAATAAAGTCCTATCAGGTTCTATGCGCGCGCCTGGCGAGGCAGTCGGATTAATTGCTGTTGAATGTGCGATGGACGAGTTGGCCATTCAGTTAGATATCGATCCGATAGAGCTGCGCCGCCGTAATGAGCCGCAACAAGATCCCAGTAAAGAGATACCTTTTTCAACTCGGCAACTGATTGCCTGTATGGAAAAAGGGGCTGAGCAGTTTGGTTGGGAGAAGCGCAATACCGTGCCTACCAGTCGCTTAGAAGGAGATTGGTGGATGGGTATTGGTATGGCCGCCGCTGCTCGTGGTAATCAGTTAAAACTCTCTCAAGCACGAGCAACCCTACAAGTTGATGACTCAAAAAAGCTTGGGATCAAAGCTATTATTGAGACGGATATGACCGATATTGGTACGGGCTCTTATACCGTATTTACCCAAGTTGCTGCTGACCTTTTGGGTCTACCGGTCGACCATGTTGAGATGAAGCTTGGCGATACCAGTCTGCCGCCAGCCGTTGGTTCTGGCGGTAGTATGGGGGCAGCAAGCTCAGGAAGCAGTATTTATCTGGCTTGCCAGCAATTGCGCGAAATGTTGGCAGATAAAGTCGGCCTATATTCTGACACCATCCAATTGCATGATGGGCAGATTAGCAAAATAGGTGAGCATAAAGTCACAGTAACAGAGACTATTATCGAATCTGGTAAAAACTCTGCTACCGAGCTTATAGATAAATTAACAGAAAAGACGAGCGTATCTATCCCTGAAGCTGTATTGGAGCTCTTGCCAGAAACACAGAAAGCTAAACAAAGTAGCTATGATTTTAGTAGCCATAAAAGCTATTCATTAGCCAATATTGTTGCGCAATATGACGACCAAAAGCTCAGTGCTAAAGGCGAGATTAAACCGGGTAAAAATGAAAAAACCCATCGTCAATCTTCATTCGGTGCTAACTTTGCGGAAGTCGCTGTGCACCGAGTGACGGGTGAGATTCGAGTCAAGCGTATGACAGGTGTGTTCGCCGCTGGGCGTATTCTTAATCACAAAACTGCCACTTCACAGTGCTATGGCGGCATGGTGTTTGGGATAGGTTCGGCGTTGATGGAAGAAGTTATCCATGACAAGCATGACGGGCGCTTGTGTAATCATGACCTTTCTGAATACCACATTCCTGTCAATGCTGATGTACCGCAACTAGAAGTTATTTTGCTAGAAGAAGACGACCGTTATACAAATCCGATGCACATCAAAGGCATTGGCGAAACAGCAATTTCAGGCGCTGCGGCAGCCATTGCCAATGCCATCTATAACGCCGTTGGTATTCGTATTCGCGATTTCCCAATTACCTTAGATAAACTTATTGACCAACTGCCAGATTGATTTTTATCAAATACTGTCTTACTTTGCTTCGCTGAAAAACCCGATTAAATAACGGGTTTTTTAAGTCTATATTTTAAGTTGATAAGAGGCATTATGAATCAAATCGCTGATATCCTAGAGCTTGCCACACAAGCGATACAAAAAAAAATCGATGCCGTATTAGCCACCGTGGTGCGTACAGAAGGCTCGGCGTATCGGCAATCGGGTGCGATGATGCTGATATGCGCTGATGGACGTTCGGTTGGGATGATTAGTGGTGGCTGCCTTGAGCCGCATATTATCAAACGTGCCTTTTGGTTAACCCGGCATGGCGCGAGTGTGCAGGTCTACCAGACAGGCGATGACATTGGGTATCATAAAAATAGCGATTCTGATTCGACTGTTGTAAAAGACGTTAGTGTTAAAGATGAGGATATGTCTGAAGATGATTTTTTAGAGGGCGAGATTAATTTTGGCTTGGGTTGTAATGGACGAGTGCATGTGCTGTTTGAGCGTTTAGCGACAGCAATACCGCTACTCGATTTAATTCGTCAGGTTCGTCATACTCAGCAACCGGTAACGATTGCCACTCTTATGAGGTCGGATAATAGCGAAAACGGAGCGCTCGACCTGCAAGTTGGTAGCCGTATTTATTTAGATACGTATTTAAAAACAGGCAATCTGACGGATATATATTTGAACCACAACGTGGCAGGCGACGCGGATACTGTTATAAATAATGTGTTGTTAAAGGCGATTAAAAAATTATCAAAGCATCAGTTTCATAAAAAAGATGCTGGATACAATGCTGAATACATCGAGCTGTCAGACGATTTAGAGTTACAAGCTACAGCTAATCGTCAGTATGAAAGCGGGGCAGAATTAGTGTTAAAAACCGGTCACACGGAGTGGTTATTGCAGCGGATTTGCCCACAAATACGATTACTGATTTGCGGGGCAGGCAATGATGTTATACCGCTGGTGACAATGGCAAAGCTGCAAGATTGGCATGTCACCGTCATAGACAGTCGACCGCAATATGCGACGCGTCTGCGCTTTAGTCAAGCAGATAGTGTGCTATGTTTACCCTTGGATGATACCGACACGTTACTTAAGCTCAGTGCTGGCGCCGCCGTTGCTGTGATGTCTCATAGTCTGACCCAAGACCGCGCTCGACTTGCCGTGCTACTAAAACATTCTGCTCACTATCATTATCTTGGGCAATTAGGGCCTCGCTATCGTACTGAACGTTTAATCAAAGAAATTAGTGAGACAAGTGCTAACCCGCATATTTTAGCGGATGGTATTGATAAATTGCATTATCCTATCGGCTATAAATTGGGCGGAGATGGACCAGAAGCATTGGCACTGAGTATCATGGCGCAAATGAGTGCGGTAATGCATAATCAATCCCCTCAAACCATGAGCCCTAGCAGCCAAGAACAGCATAGCAAAACTGATGTGCAAACACCGGCATAGTCATAAACATCGCTAAGACAAGAGAGGAGATAGATGCTTATTACAAATAGTCGTAATTTTAGTCATAGCCATAGCCATGCCGTTATTCTCTTAGCAAGCGGACTGAGTCGACGCCTAGGTCAACCAAAGCAGTTATTAAATAAGAATAATGAGTCGCTAATTTGCTATATGACCCGCCTTGCTATGCTGACTCAGCCTAGCCTTATAGTGATCGTGGTTCCTCAAAACCAGTCAGCGATTTTAGATTCGATTGCTGATTTAACCGATCAGCTAAATAGCCTCCAATCATTGATTAAAATAGTAACGAATTCATCACCCGAAAAAGGGCTAGGCGAGAGTTTATCCATTGGTATACAAGCCTTAGCTACGTTTGATGGTTTATCTGTCAATTCGGTACTAATCATGGGCATTGATCAAGTGTTATTGGATAGCGAACATTTGAGCAAGCTGTTGGCAGGTAAACACACTGTCGTTGCTAGTAGTTATAGCCGTTTAGATGACCATCATTCTAAGATTGCCAATGAAGCCGATATTATTGGTCTACCTATTGTCATTGATTACGAGCGTCTTAAAAACTGGCAATCGGCTCTGATAGGTGATAAAGGATTGCGGCATTTGATTAGAGCGCTGCCATCCAATCAAATCAGTACCGTTGATAATCCTAAAGTAAGCCACGATATTGATACGCCCGCACAACTTGCCTATGCTAAGCAAAAACATTGGGTTGATTAATAGGGTTAAATTCTGTCACTTGCCGCAATCGCGTTTGTGTAATAACCAGTAGCCAATGACTGGATTAGTAACCGAAGTTCCCGCAGCATTTCTAACCAATTTAGAACAAAACAATCTACATTGAGATACGCAATATAAGATGGTCCTGACTTATGATTGAGTGTAAACATACTTCAATAACAAGGATTAGAAATCATGTCAAACCAGCCTACTGATAACGATAACATCAAGAATGCTCTAGAGTCGCTTGAAAATACAACGGAAGCGCCTTCAAATAATGAAGTGACGGGTGTTGAGGTTTTAAAAGGCGATAAAGTAATGTATGAAGATGGCGATTTTGAAGATTACAATGCCGAAAAACAGATTGAGTCTGATAAAGAGGGTAAATCTGTTAAAGAAGATGAATCTAACGAAAAAGATGAATCTAATGAAAAAGATGAATCTAGCGAAGATGATAAGTCTGAAAAGAATGATAAGTATGGTGCGACGATAGCTAATATTTACCAATGGGCGTCTAAGCTCAAAGATGATTTTACCTCTGAAGCTTCTAACATGACGCATGAAGTTTCTGAAAAAGCGCTTGCTATGATGCTCAATAGGCTTGTAGACGGTGTAGAGGCTGAGCTAAAAGCCTTTGATAAGAAGGTAGAGGACTCTAAAGAGTCAGTGCCTAATGCAGCAGAGGAACGTAGTAAAATTTCCGATAAAAAAGATAAATACCAGAGTATGCTTGATCAACTACGAAACTAATTGGCACCAAAAAAAATAAGTTGCTGTAACATCAGCTTATAGACATAAAAAAGCCTTGTATGCTTTACGCTACAAGGTTTTTTTGTGAACCGCGCCGACTATATCGGAGGCTGATTTACTTGAGTCAGGCAGTGATGCTTGACAGATTATAGGTCCTGCTCTGTGTATATTTAGACTTCTTTAAAGCTGTACATCTTAACTGGCAATTTTACGAACCAATAAAGTAAGTTTGTCGTTGCCATTATCAACAGTCGCTTCCTTATCATAGGCAACTGTCGTTTTATGTTCAGTAAGATTGTCACCAGCTTTAACAGTCGTAATTACTTTAGCAGTATGCTCATTAGATGGCTTTACTGTCAGGTTATACTCAAAATCAGTACCAATGGCGATCGATGCCATCTCCTCAGCATTTACCAGCATCACGGGTGACGCAATTAACTCACCATCTTTAAATACAGAAGTAGAAACCTTATAAGCATCGGCGGCAAAGCTTGATCCTGACGCCAACACAGCAGCTAATAACAGACCTATTTTTACTTGCATTCTAATGTCCTTGTTCATAATAAACTTAAAAGACAGCGATGGTGATTCTTAGCTATTTCTTTGAGTGAATATTGAGCAATGTTTGTAGCCAGCTAAAAGCGGACTGTATTTCATGCATTCTATGACAAAAGCGTTATACATTGAAAGTGATATATTAACTCTTTAGCGTATTTAAAAATCTCGAGGCATGTACACCACGAATTACACTGTGACTGTTTCAATGAGCAAAGCCGTTGATACTATTAGCCTACAGCTTGATATTTAAGTCTTCACTAGGGAGTTAAGTATATTCATGATCTACACTCCAAATGCCATAGTATGAAGGTGTTTACTACCTAGCCATCAGCAATTCTACAGCAACCTCAAAACAAACCCCAATTTTGACAACCTCACCTGAGTAAAGCACAAAATACAAAGAAGGTTTTGAAGACTATATTATGTATACCTCTGGCAATCTTTTACCCCAGTATTAAAATTGAGTTGCTAATAATATTTAGAGGCTAAATTTATATTCCCGTGTTAATAAAGTAATCGACGTCTAGGATATTATAATCCGGCCTGCGAATGAGTTAATGAAAACATCAGAACTAATAGCCCTCAAATCATTGTTAATACAACTCGGATTTTTGAAGGTGAATAGCATATTATTCTAGGTTTTGCGCATCTTCCTGCTTCTCAATTTTATGCTGATCTTCTGTACGCTCTACTTTCCAGTAGCTAGATATATATAAATGCGTTTTAGCTATGGACCGGTTGAATTTAAAATAGTCACGCAGTACACGCATACTATGGAATTCACAAGCAGCCCAAACAGCAGGTTGCCCTTCAAGCCAAGTAATGGTTTTAACATACTCAAGTAAAGGGCTGCTTGCGGAGTTTGGAGTAGGGTTTATAACCCAGTAAATGTCAACGTTCTTAGGTTTTTTAAGATTTTGTCGATCTGCCTCGCTGCTGATCTCAAGGATGGCATAGCCGCGTGCATCGTCAGGTAATTGTGCAAGATTGACAGCAATCGCAGGTAGTGCAGTCATGTCACCTATTAATAAAAACCAATCTGCCTCATTATTAATCAGCTTCTTTGGTCCTGGTCCGCCTACCAATATTTGCTCACCCACTTGGGCGTTACGTGCCCACATTGATGCAGGGCCTTCAGCGTCGTGCAAGGCAAAATCGATATCTATTTCACCCTCACGTTGACCACTTATAGTATAGGTGCGCATTAGTGGTCGAGTCCCATGGCCTTGAGGAAATATGAGTTTGATATAAGCGCTTTCTTGATCTGTTGGAAAGTCAATCAAGCCAGCACCGCCAAGCGTGACGCGGCACATATGTGGCGTGATGTATTTGGTACAAGTAACATCCAGTATTCTTGGAACGGGTTTTGCCATTTTATAAAGTACCTTATTTTGTAGCGGTAAAGACAGTTGCCAATTAAGTCAGGATTGATACTGTCATCTTTGATTTCAGAAATAATAAAATATTAAGGAGCAGGCTGAATGTCTATTTTAAATTCCCATGAGGTCGCAGTCGTCGCTGAGCTATCAGGGTAATTTATTTTATCCAAACGCACGCGTGCATAGCTATTGCCTTCAGCAGATCTAATGAGCGCGCCTTGTGCGCTGTCAACTGGTTTGGCATTTAGTTGATGCGTCATGCCATTGTAGGTATACCAGCCAAAGTCTAGGTTCGGGAAATTACCCGTATAAGCAGGATTGAGATCCGAGCCTTTACTATCAATGACCCAGCTTCTGGCACTCAGCGGTTTATCATATACAGCGGTTTTGGTAAGGTCGGCTAAAGTAGTCGCGCTACCATCGCTGGTAAATTGACTGGTAATCGGTTTACCTTGCGCATCATAATATCCGGCTGGCGTGGCGGCGAGGTAACCACCAACTTTGCCTTTGTTAGTGCCAATAGCAGAATCGCCACCATTTAAAACCACATCATTACGCTTAAAGCCGATCTGCCAGGTGCTGTTTTTATCGCTACTACTTTTTCCTGTAGCTAAATCAAAATAGACCCAATTATCATTGTTTGAGGCATCGATAGTTTTAGTCTGTATCTTATTTGGTAGCGCGGTATCAATCCAGCGCAGAGTAGGGTAACCAGAGGCACCAGTATCATTATAATAATTGGTAATCTGCATGGCATAAATAGGCTGCTGTACGCTGCTGTCTGTCATGGCGCTGCTATTATCTGTGGTAACAAGATAGACGCGATTGTTCGGGTAGAGCTGATGGTTGCCTTTTAAATTGTATTCAAACCAAGGCTGTGCATCAAATATACCGCCACTACGGTCTTCATTGTAGTGCATGGTAATATCACGTTTGGTATCAGGGTCTTGAGTTGCATTGCTATAACGGCTCAAATCTGACCAGTCGATCAAACCAAAAACGCCGCCCAAACCTGCGCCAGAATCACCGCTATTTGACCAAAGCTTAACCGAACGCGCTTGGTTATCAAACTTAATATCCCATTTATCTTCAGCACACGAGCTTTCAGCTTTGATGTCAAAATCATAACAGGTTACGGCCTCAGGCGCTAGATTGTTGACTTGCCAAGTGGCCGTTTCGCTAAAGCTGGCAGTGCTAACAGGCGGCGTGTTACCGCCATTATCGCCATTTCCGGTATTGCCACTATTCGAGCCATCACTGCCGCCACCGCAACCGGTCATGCTGAGGGCTAACAGGCTGCTACTGAAAAGTAATGCCAATTTGGTCGGCTTGGTGTTAACTAATGGGATAATTGGGGTCATATCAGCTTCCTTGGTGGTTGTCGTTTTATATAAAAGGTGAAAAACAGCACTACAAATACAACTGCTTTAGGATGATTGCGAATCAAAGGCTTACCAATGGTAACTGGCGCCAAGTAACCACTCACGATTATCAATGGGGCGATAGTCACCGGTATCAGTGACATCACGCTGCACATCAAAGATATTATTAATCGCCGCGTACAAGCTCAAGTTTGCAGTTGCGTCATAATTGAGCTTGCTATCGAGCGTCCACCAAGACGGCGAATACGCCTGCTCGCTGGTATTAATCAGCTGTTTGGATTCATAGTTAAGGCGCGGGATCAGCTGTAGCTTGTCGTTGATACGATAATCAAGCGCTAGCATCGCTTTGTGACTGGGCTTATAGGTCAGCTCGGTATCGGTGACATTGTTATGCGTCTTGAGGTAAGCGTAGCTGGCTTGTAGTTTCGCGCGCTCGTCCACTTGCCAGTCAATACCAATATCGCCGCCATAAGTTTTGGCGCTATCAACGTTCATATATTTATAAATGGCGATGTTACCGTCGAAGGTAGCGTTGTCCTCGTCGGTTTGGATCAGATCGTTCACTTCATTATAAAAACCATTAACCGTCAAATTAACACTATCGCTCAGCTGACCTTGATAGCCGATTTGGTAACTGGTTGAGGTTTCAGGCTGCAAGTCGGGATTACCCATGACTTTATAACCCAAATTGCTGTGGTCAAAGACGTAGTAGCGTTCTTTTAGGTTGGGCACGCGATAACCACCGCCGATACTACTGCGAAAGACATGGTCGCGACCGCTCGCATCCAAATGGTTGTATTTGAGTGATACTTTTGGCGCCGTATGACCACCAAAGTCTTCATCGTTTTGATAGCGAATACCACTCAACACTTCCCAGTTATCGCCGATCAGCCAATCATCTTGTAGATACAGCTCACCGACATCACGGCTGACGTCATCGCTGATAAGCTCGCTGACTTGGTTTTTCGTTTGGCTCAACTTGTCTTGCTGAACCTGACCGCCGACTTGGATAAGATGAATGTGCTTATCGGATAGTAATAGCTCAGGTAAGTCGAGCTGCGCTTGCGCCAGCGTGGTACTGATGTCTGTATCACGGGCGCTGGTGATAGTTTGCTGTGTTTTAGTATTGGATTCGCTTTGATATTCTTCATGCAGGGCTTGTGCGGACAACCGATAAGTTTTGCTGCGATTATCCACATGCGGCGTGATATCAGCGCGCGCACCAACACTAAAGCGCTGCTTAGTAATGTGCTCATCTCGTTGCTGTGCCAAATAGCGCGGCGCCACATAATAATTAAAACGACTAACATCGTCTTCTTTATAGTGGTTGGCCTCTAACCAATATTGAGCGTTTTTGACCATTCGGCTATCGTTGTTACTATCGTCATTGTCTGATATGCCTTTACCGTCCGGGTGGTAGCTAAATCGGGCACTGACTTGTGATTGCTCGCTGGCATCTTTTAATCTGGGCCATGCTTCATGGTCTAAGCTCAAACCATTATTATCCAGATACGAGCCTGATAGACGCGCATGAAAGCGCTGATTTTTATCTAATGCCCCTTCCACGCTGGCTTCTACATAGCGTTTG
Source organism: Psychrobacter sp. UBA2769 (assembly GCF_002352555.1). Taxonomy (NCBI): domain Bacteria; kingdom Pseudomonadati; phylum Pseudomonadota; class Gammaproteobacteria; order Moraxellales; family Moraxellaceae; genus Psychrobacter; species Psychrobacter sp. UBA2769. Next base: position 132,132 of record NZ_DEIR01000020.1, read on the forward strand.
TTAGCATCTAACTTTTTACCAGATGGATTTTGCCGACCATTGCTGGCAATCTCGGTGGTGATATGTCCTGTTGCCGCGCCAATGGGTTTAGTGATGATATTGATAACGCCGCCCATCGCCGCGCTGCCAAACTGCGCTGACGCCGCTCCCTGAACCACTTCTATTTGTTCAATATCCATATTCATATATTGATTTAAGTTTACCGTCGAGCCAGTGCTGGCGGTGATGGGTAAACCATCAATCAACACCAATACTTGATCACCGGTAAAGCCTTGCATACTAACTTCGTAACCTGTTTTACCATGGACTTCGCGTAAGTAAACATTGGGCAACAAGGCTAGCGCTTCTTTTAAAGTATGAGCATGGTTGTCATCTAGCTGCTGGCGGCTGAGTACTTGCAGGGCAACTGGCGCATCGCTCAATGCACGCTCAGAGCGTGTGGCCGTTACCACGATAGGATCTAAACGTGTGCTCGGCATGGCAGCATCGCTTGTAATATCAGCATTAGACTCTGCAAGAGGCGGCGCTGCTTGGACGGAAACTGACGTGAATGCAAACAATGCTAATGCAACACTTATGGCTAATGGGCTACGACGCAGTAGTGAGGGATAGGTGTTTAGTCCCGTATGAGTCAACGATAAATCAAACGCTAAAATTGACATAAATAAAACAGCCATTGTAAAAAGAGAAAGTAAGAAAGTAAGAAAGTAAGAAAGTAAGAAAGTAAGAAAGTAAGAAAGTAAGAAAGTAGTGTTACTTAAAGATCTTTTGCTACAAAAAGAGCAATCTAAAGCGACCGTGTCATAGTTTTAATTGTTAAAGACTTTGTTACCTGATTCACTATTGTCAGTAACAAAGCTCAGACATCATATTTCAAAAGATAATAATTATCAATATGCAAATGATAATTATTTCTATTTACAAAGTGAAAAAATGTTGCCATAATAATTTCCGTTCAATATCACCTAGCAGGAATAATAAACGGCAGTTATGAAAAAGACGTGATGACTAATACGTTATAAAAAAGCAGTCTCTTGATCACGTTTTGACAAGCACTGATTTTTCAAACGTCTGTCATATACGTTATCCCTGCTATTCTTAATACATTCATATTTAAGCTGACAACGCCAAGGTGATTGGTTTTTTTATCATCGACTATTTTATGGAGCGCACTATGAGTCACCCGTTATCGTTAAGCAAAAAAAATACTGAGCTGTGGCAACAATACCAAGCATTAAAAGTAAAAATACCGATGCTGTTTCCCACAGAAGGGGCGACTGCGCTAGGTGTCAGCGAGTTTGAGCTGATGCTTGCATCTCCTTATAGTCAGTATATTGGAGATCAGTGCAAAGCTGTTTTAAAGCAGTTTGAGACGTTTGGTGACATGGAAAGCATCGTTAGAAACGAGCTGGCCGTGCATGAAAAAACGGCGCCGTATCACAATCTTAAGCTTGGCGAAAAAATGGGCTTGGCACTCAATGTTGGTGGTCTAGATTTGCGATTCTTTATGTGGCAATGGCAGCATATGCTGGCGGTAACGGATACCAGCCGCGCCGATAAGCCATCTTATAGTATTCAGTTTTATAACGCCCAAGGTGCTGCTATCGACAAAGTGTATCTACGAGAGTTGAGTGATGAGAATATCAGCCGTTGGCAAGCGATGATTCAGGAGCAGCAGCAAACGGTCAGTAATGATACGCTGACGTTAGAAGCACAAGAGCCGCTAAATGACTGGCGTTACAAGGCATTAAGTGAAGAGGAGCGTGCGCAGCTACAACAAGGCTGGCAGGCAATGACAGACGTGCATCAATTTCACTCATTATTAAAAAATCTCGATATCGATCGTGCTAGTAGCTACCATCAAGCACCAGAGCCGATGACGCAGCAGCTTGATATTAGCGCTGTCGAAGCGGTATTTGCGCAAGCGCGTGATGCCAAATGCCCAATCATGATATTTGTCGGTAATAGCGGGATCGTACAGATTCAGACAGGCACCGTACAGACTCTCAAGCGCATAGGCGATTGGTTTAATATTTTGGACAAAGACCATAATGACTTTACGCTGCATTTAAAAGATAAAGCATTGGCGCAAGTATGGAGCGTTAAGCGTCCCACCAAAGACGGTATTGTGACTTGTATCGAAGGTTTTGATGATCACGGCGTCAGTATCTTTAGTGTGTTTGGTCAGCGTATTGAAGGCACGCCTGAGCTTGAAGCATGGCAGCAGATCGTTGCTAAGGTTACCGAAGCCCATTCGTATGCGGACATGCTGCATGAAAAAACAGAGCATGAAAAGACAGCAACACAGGTACTAACGACTGACGACATGGCATAAATTTAACGTTGGATATGAATAATGATGACTGGCACTAGAGGCGCCTATCGTTTATATAAGCTTTTACGTGACAGTCGTTTTAATCATAAATAATTTGTCAATCGACAACCATTATAAGTAATCCTTCAAAATGATGACCAAGGAACCGTTATGTTCTCTCAGCTATTAAAACAACACACAAAAAACTTAAAATTCGAAAAACTATCAACGATACATATATCTTTTAGCAGAAGTGCCATAAATATAGCCACCATTATTGGCGCATTTGCCGTGCCTTCGCTTTCTGCCCAAGCTTATGAACGTATCGTCGCGATGAGCCCCGATGTGGCAGATGTGGTTGTGGCGCTAGGAGCGACTAATAAGTTGGTTGGTAAAGATGCGACCAATAATAATCCAGCGCTAAAGAATGTACCAGCCGTGGGTATGCATCGTAATATCACCGCCGAGTCGGTGTTGGCGGTAAAGCCAGATTTGGTGCTCGGCAGTTATATGGTACAGCCTGCCAGTATTTATCAGCGTCTAAATGGACTAAAAGTCAAAGCCGTCAATGTCGCACCCAAAGAAGAAGTCAGCACCTTTGCCAATAGTATTAAATCTATCGGCAGTTACGTTGATAAAAAATTTGAAGGGTCACAGCTTGCTAAGCGTTGGAATGCAGGAATGAGCCCAATGGCAAAAACCGGTAAGCGCTATTTATTAAGTTACGATGGTCGTATCGTTGCAGGTAAGGGCACGGTAGGCGATGAGTTGATTCGGCGTGCTGGTGGAATCAATGCGGCAAACGTATCGGGGTTAAAACCTATGTCACGCGAAGGCTGGCTGGCTGCTAAGCCCGATGTCATTATCATTGCTGATCATAATCAGGCAGTGGTTGGCGGTGTCAGTCAATTTAGTAAACGTCCTGAGGTTGCGGCAAGTGCGGCTGGTAAAAATGCTGGCGTCCACTTTTGGCCAGCAGATGACTTTTTACGTTATGGCCTGAATTCACCGCAAGTCTTAAAAAAGCTGAACGCTGTAGCAAAATAGCTTAAGCAATATATAGCATAATCTCTTTTATATTCAATAAAACGATATCTCACATGGCAAATACGATTTCCGCTTCTATCCCTATACAAACTGGAAAATACAGACATAGCATCTATTATGTTGCCGCTACTGTCGCATCTGTGCTGCTAATTTGGTTGGCGCTTGGTATTGGCTTTGGCGAATGGTCAAGCCCTAGCCATCTTGACGATACTATCTGGCAGCTACGCTATCCGCGCGTAGTGACGGCATTGTTGGTTGGCATGGCGTTGTCAGTTAGTGGTGCAGCATTACAGGCTTTATTTGAAAATCCTTTAGCGGATCCAAGTTTAATCGGTACATCAGGTGGCGCAGCGCTTGGTGTTGTTTTGGTTCTGGCATTGGGATTTGGTGGCATTGGGATACCGCTTGCAGCGTTTACTGGAAGCGTATTGGTGTGCTTGTTTATTCTCGCTTGTCATCGGTTTTTGGGTGGTGGGCAGATGGGCTTGCTGATATTGGGATTTGTCATCAGCGCTTTTTGTGCGGCGGTGGTCAGCCTGATTTTATTTATGTCTGATGACATGGTGCTGCGCTCGGCGACCATTTGGCTGTCAGGTAGTATGGCGGAAGCGGGCTTTGTGCCGCTGCGTTATTCGATGGTCTCTATGATTTTAGGGCTGGCAATTTTATTACCATTAGGTCGGCAGTTAGATGGATTGATGTTAGGTGAGGCAGCCGCTAAATCCTTGGGTATCAAGGTAGGTATGGTTCGTTGTTTGGTCGTGATTGCCTCGGCATTACTGACAGGGGCAGCGGTGTCTTTAGCAGGCGTCATAGGTTTTATTGGCATGATGGTGCCAAATCTGCTGGCTATTTTGTTTGGTGGCGGACGCATGCGCCTCATGATTTGGTCTGGTTGGCTTGGGGCGATATTATTACTGGTCATTGATGGCACGGCGCGGCATGTCGCTTATCCAGTGGATGTTCCCGTTGGCATCGTTTTAGCGTTGCTTGGCGGTCCATTCTTTATTTGGCTGTTTGTGCGTAGTAGCCGCCGTTAATCAAAGAGAGTGTTTATGTTTCATTCATTTTTTACGGCTACATCAAAGACATCGCTAGCGAATCGAGACAGTCGTATAAATAGTAGTAATATCAAGAGTAGTAATGCAGGCGAGTTGTTGTCGATGCAAGATATTCATATCTCGCACGGTCATAAAACATTGTTAACAATAGACAAGCTAACAGTGCCAAGCCAAAAGCTGGTCGCCTTTATCGGACCAAACGGCGCAGGTAAAAGTACGTTGCTGCACACGGTTTTGGGTCAACACACAGGAACCGCGCTTAAAACAGATGGCCACATTACGATTTACGGTCAGCCGATCAGCGAGGTCATGAATCATGGACATATCGCTTGGGTTGGACAACATGAGCGTTTTGAGCTGCCGTTAACGGTACTGGATTATGCGCTATTGGGCGTTTCACCTAATCTTGCATGGTATCAGCGCCCAAATAGCCATCATGTTGAGCGCGCACAAAATTTACTACAGGATTTTGAATTATTAAGTTTGGTCAGTGCTCGCGTGCAAACCTTATCAGGCGGTGAAAAGCAGCGCTTGGCTATCGCACGAGCGCTGATGCAAGATACTAAAATCATGATGTTCGATGAGCCGACCAATCATCTTGATATTCGCCATCAGCGTTTTTTGCTTAAATATTTGCATAATTTGGTGCGACAGCAGCGCAAAAGTATCGTGGTTGTCCTCCATGATTTGACCCATGCGCATCGCTATACTGATGAGGTGGTCTTGTTAAATGGTGGACGAGTTATCGCCCAAGGAACACCCAACCAAGTAATGACTAGTGAGCAGTTAAGTGACGTTTATAATGTCAATATCAAGGCGCATCAAACTGAGGATGGCTTGGTATTTATATAGGTCTTATAATGAGAGCAGAATCAGTTGTTTTTCTATAAAACCTTTATTAATGAATATCTTTATTTAGCTGAGGTTGGTATCTGCCTTTTTGCAAGCGATGGCCAAATTTTAACTATAGCAATAGGGAGATGATGTGATGATACTCTCACATTAACTTAATTTAGAGAATCTGCACATAAAAAGCGCCATCTTATATACAGTTGTTGCAAGTAAAAGAACCGCTCTAACCACTGTACAGTAAGCCTTCCTTTGATTATTTATTGTGTTTTATTTCTGCAAGACAGACTGTGTATCTTAACCATAATTAATGCTATCTTTCTTTGGATAAGAAAGTAAATAGTTTGACAGTCATATACTTTTAGTTTATAAGAGATAAATAGTATGAGTTTTTCCTATAGTTAATTTTCTATAGGTACTTTTTAGTATTCAATATTTAAAGCAATAAAGCTTTTACACATACCAAGGGCAGAGTCTTCTACCCTGATTTTCTACAGTAATTTATCAGCAGTATTCGTATCACAGCTTCTAGGCAGTTAATGCCCACATAATATTGACATTCATTGACGGCTAATAAGCCAGTATTGTCAACCTGACCTCACCCGCGCACGTGAATATTTTGCTCATTTTGCTATCTGTAAGCTAATACCCTGCCTTTCAGGATGATTGGCTAACGATTCAGCTATATGTGTCGCGCTGGGCCTATAAAAGGTGTTCGACGGAATGACGACTTTATCTCATAAATCTACAGTACAACAGCCTCCTACAGACTCAGGACACCAATTTGATGCCAACCGTCATTGGGCGGCATTTTTGACCTTAGGATTTGGTGCTCATACTGAAGCTGAGACTAGCATTACCCGCATGAATATAGCCCGCCATTATGGTCCCTTGCGTGTGCAAAGACCGTTCTATCCTGAAGGCCGCGATGGTTGCTGTCACGTCTATCTGCTGCATCCGCCTGGTGGTATAGCGAGTGGCGATGCACTCAATATAGATGTCACTGTGTCGGCAAACGCCCATACTTTGTTAACGACGCCTGCTGCCAATAAGCTTTATAAAGCCGACAGTAATGGCGTTGCTTGGAACCAGCATACCCACCTAAAAATCGCTAATGACGCTACTTTAGAATGGCTGCCGCAGGAAACGCTCGCTTTTAACGGCTCTCGCGGCGAGCAGACCATCATCATTGATTTAGAAGACAACGCCAAGTGCTTGGGGTGGGAGATTCTTGGTCTTGGCCGTCCTGCCAGCAAGCTACCTTTCGTCAGTGGCCGTCTCGAACAGCGCTTTCATCTCACCCGTAATGGTCGCCCGTTATGGATAGAACGCCAATGTATAGACCCCGAGCATCCAAGATTTGCTGGCATGTGGGGGCAGGGCGGTGCCACCGTACATGCGACGCTATGGGCGGTTGGACTGGACGATCCGCTAGAGGCCATCACTGCACTACGTGAGCATATACCCGCTGCCAATCATTGGGCAGTTACCTATCGTCGCGGCGTATTGCTGCTACGCTATTTAGGCATTGAGCGTAACGAAGCTTGGGATATATTTCAGCAAGCGCGAGAAGTACTGCGTCCGCGATTGACCGGACACAAAGCCATCACCCCACGAATTTGGTTGACTTGACGATTGGTGACTGAGCTTTTGCTTAAGTGCTGACAAACGCTTTTATCTTTCTATTTATTAATAATTGATAATTAACAACTAATAACTAGCAACTAATAACTAGCAACTACTAGCAACTAATAATTAATTAATAACATAAGCCTTTTAATGGCATAGGCTTTCTATAAAACGATAACGATAACCATAATATAATTAAGGAGTCAGCGATGGAATTAACACCAAGAGATAAAGATAAGTTGCTATTGTTTACGGCAGGGCTACTTGCTGAGCGCCGCAAGGCTAAAGGCCTCAAACTGAATTATCCTGAATCAATAGCGCTGATCAGTTGCGCCATTATGGAAGGCGCACGTGAAGGCCGTACTGTGGCAGAGATGATGAGTGCGGGACGCGAAATCCTTACCCGAGATGACGTCATGGATGGCATCGCTGAGATGATTGAAAGCCTACAAGTTGAGGCAACCTTTCCCGACGGCACGAAGCTTGTGACCGTTCATAACCCTATTGTCTGAGGAGACTTGCTATGATTCCTGGTGAATATCAGCTAAAGAGCGATGACATTGAGTTATGTGTCGATCGTGAACCTATCACTATCAACGTCGCAAATACGGGTGACCGTCCTATCCAAGTTGGCTCTCACTATCACTTTGCCGAGACCAACGCGGCCTTAGACTTTGACCGTAAAAAAGCTTATGGGCACCGCTTAGCGATTGCGGCAGGCATGGCGATACGTTTTGAGCCGGGTCAACACCGTGATGTCCCCTTGATTCCTTTTTCAGGCTTACGCCATATTTATGGTTTCCGTGGTGAGGTAATGGGTCCCTTAGATCAAGGTCAGGATCATGGTCAGAATCAAAACTCAGACTCAGGAGCGAACTCATGAAAATTACTCGCCAAGCTTATGCAGATATGTATGGTCCAACGACCGGCGATAGAATTCGTTTAGGCGATACTGAGCTGTGGATCGAGATAGAAAAAGACTACACGCATTATGGTGAAGAGGTCATGTTCGGTGGTGGCAAGGTGATTCGTGATGGTATGGGTCAAAGTCAGCGCTGCGACGATACCGTGATGGATACTGTCATTACCAATGCCGTCATTATCGACTGGTGGGGTATCGTGAAAGCCGATGTGGGTCTAAAAAATGGCCGCATCGCTGCTATCGGAAAAGCCGGTAACCCTGATACCCAGCCTGATGTCGATATCGTCATTGGCCCTGGTACCGAAATTATAGCGGGTGAAGGTCAAATTTTGACGGCGGGCGGTGTGGACACTCACGTGCATTATATTTGTCCGCAGCAGGTTGACGAAGCATTAATGAGTGGCTTGACGACTATGATTGGCGGTGGTACGGGGCCAGCGACGGGCTCAATCGCAACTACCCATACGCCCGGCCCTTGGCATCTAGGCAAAATGATGCAAGCCGTAGATGACTTGCCCATTAATATTGGTTTTCTTGGTAAAGGTAGTGCCAGTACTCCAGAAGCGCTGATACAACAAGTAGAAGCTGGGGCGATGAGTCTAAAAATCCATGAAGATTGGGGCGCGACCCCAGCTTCTATCAGTAATGCACTAGATGTGGCAGACCGCTACGATATACAGATTGCTATTCATGCCGATAGCTTAAATGAGTCTGGTTTTGTAGAAGACACGATAGCAGCATTCAAAGACCGCTGTATTCATACTTACCATACTGAAGGTGCTGGTGGTGGTCATGCGCCTGATATCATCGTGGCTTGTAGTTTGCCCAACGTATTGCCATCGTCTACTAATCCGACACGTCCTTATACGATTAATACCGTCGATGAGCATCTCGATATGTTGATGGAGTGCCATAATCTAGACCCCAGTATTCCAGAAGACGTTGCCTTTGCCGATTCGCGTATCCGCCGTGAGACTATTGCTGCTGAAGACATCCTGCATGATATGGGTGTGATTTCGATGATCTCGTCGGACTCGCAAGCGATGGGTCGTATTGGTGAAGTGGTATGTCGCACTTGGCAAACTGCGCACAAAATGCGTCTGCAACGTGGTCTGTTACCAGAAGATGAAGAACGCGGTACGGATAACTTTCGCGTGAAGCGTTACATTGCCAAATACACTATCAATCCGGCCATCACTCACGGTGTCGGTCATGAAGTCGGCTCTGTCGAAATTGATAAACTGGCGGATTTGGTGTTGTGGAAGCCAGCCTTCTTTGGGGTTAAACCCTCGATTATCATCAAAGGTGGCATGATAGCAGGCGCTGCGATGGGCGATCCCAATGCCGCTATTTCTACCCCGCAACCTGTGCATTATCGCCGTATGTTTGGGGCGCTTGGCCGTGCCGCTGCTGCCACTCGAATCACTTTTGTCAGTCAAGCAGCAATGAATACCGGACTAGAAGAAAGGCTTGGTCTAAAGAGCAGGCTGGTGGCGTGTAAAAACGTCCGTCAAATGCGCAAGAGCGATATGAAGCTCAATGACGCTTGCCCAGAGCTGACAGTAGATCCACAAACTTATGAAGTTCGCGCAGATGGCGTGTTATTAACTTGTGAGCCATCGTCTGAATTACCATTAGCCCAACGTTACCATTTGTTTTAAAGCGCTTGTAAGGATATCAATATGCTTGAATTAATAAAGAGAATCGACGGCAGCACTCAGGCCGATATACACGACACCCTGACTTTACCTTATGAGCTACGTATACGTGGCCGTCTAAAGGCGGTGACCGATAGCGGCCTTGATGTTGGCTTGTTCCTTAATCGTGGTCCGGTACTGCGTCATGGTGATTTACTACGAGCGAGCAGCGGTGAGATCATCCAAGTATGTGCCGCTGATGAGCCAGTCACTACTGCTTATGTTGAAGGTGGTTTAGCATTGGGACGACTTGGCTATCACTTAGGTAACCGTCATGTATCGCTCGCCCTTGGGAGTGATAAAGATGGGCGTCATTGGGTGCGGTTCCCGCCAGATCATGTATTAGAAGAGTTGGCGGTTCTGTTGGGCGCAACCTTGAGTCATCACCAAGCGCCATTCGATCCCGAATCTGGTGCTTATGCGCAAGCTGGCCGTGAACACTCTCATGCCCATGAGCACGCACACGAACATGCAAATGATCACTCTCACGAACACAATCATGCCCATGGACATTCCCATCATGACGACCATAACCATGCACACTGACGCGCAGCCAAAGGCAACCAGCGATTTGGCGCTGCTGGGGCTGATGCAACTGATTAGCCCTGCATTGCCAATCGGTGCATTCGCTTGGTCGCAGGGCCTAGAGAGTGCATTTGAGCTTGGCTGGGTATGTAATGAGGCTGAGCTTGGCGAGTGGTTAGAGGGCGTACTTGACGATGGTATGTCCCGCTGCGAACTACCAGTGCTGGCACGTTTGCAAACCTGCTGGGAGAATGGTGACAGTGAAGGCCTTGCCTTTTGGAATGACTGGATACATGCCAATCGTGAGACCGCTGAGCTCAGCGATGAAGACACACGTTTGGGCCAAGCATTGATGCGTTTGCTCAATAGTTTAGAGTTGCAACCGCAGACAGCCTTAGGTCATGCCAAGCTACCAGAAGAGCCTGGTTATGTGACCGTTTTTGCTTGGACCGCCCATCAACGCCACGTGCCGATACGCCAAAGTCTACTCGGCTTTGCTTGGGGCTGGCTGGAAAACCAACTGGCAGTCGCCTGTAAAGCGATGCCATTAGGTCATACCGCCGCGCAACGTTTAAATGAGCAATTACGCCCGCAACTGGTCGCTGCCGTTGATACCGCGCTGGCATTAACTGATGAGCAATTGGGTCCAATTTTACCAGGCTTAGCACTTGGTAGTGCCCAGCATGAAACCCAATATTCAAGATTATTCAGAAGCTAATCATTTTTATTTTGCAACCGTTTCTATTTTACGATCGCTTTAATTTTATAACAGCTTTTACTAATATATAAGGAAAGATAGCCATGAAACATTGTTTAAGAATAGGTGTCGGTGGGCCCGTTGGTTCTGGCAAAACGGCCTTATTGCGCCAGTTATGTGGCGCTTTAAAAGATCATTACGACATTGCCGTGGTCACCAATGATATCTACACCCGTGAAGATGCTGATTTTTTACTTAAGCACGACGCCTTGCCTGCTGACCGTATTCTTGGTGTGGAAACGGGCGGTTGTCCGCACACTGCTATCCGCGAAGATGCTTCTATGAATCTGGCCGCAATCGATGATTTGCAAACGCGTCATCCTAATCTAGAGCTGGTGTTAGTAGAATCTGGGGGCGATAATTTAGCGGCTACTTTTAGCCCAGAGCTTTCTGATTTAACCCTATACGTCATCGACGTCGCTGCTGGTGATAAAATCCCTCGTAAAGGCGGCCCGGGTATTACCAAATCAGACTTGCTAATTATCAATAAAATTGACATCGCTGAATATGTACACGCCTCCCTAGATGTGATGGAACGTGACTCGAAAAAAATGCGCGGCGAGCGTCCTTTTATATTCACCAACTTGTATGACGGTGTGGGCGTAGAAGAAATCATTAGCTTTATTTTAAAGCAGGGCATGTTACCTGAGCGTCGTCCTGACAAGCTAAGGGCTGATGCTTAAGGGCTGATGCTTAATTATCAGTGCCTTGTTCTCAGTGCTTAAACGCCTTTATAGTACAAGTAAGATATAAATAACAGTTATATACCAGTTCACAATAAACAAAAATAACAGAGGGAGAACACCATGAATAAGATGACCAAGTTGCCAGTGGCAAAGCTATTAATGACTATCGGGCTGATGCTGACGGCTACTTTAGCCATTGCCCACCCAGGCCATGGCGAGACCGTGAGCAATGGATTCATGAGTGGGTTATTACATCCACTCATGGGTCTTGACCACTTATTAGCCATGGGTGCGATTGGTTTTTGGAGTATTCGCCAAAACACCACGATGAAACGTGGCACGCCTTTATTCGTCGTCGGCGGCATGATAGCGGGCGCAGGTCTTGCTTGGGCTGGTGTCAATTTGGCTGGAATAGAGACAGGCATCGCCATGTCAGTACTGCTAGTCGGTGTGCTCATCGCAACGCTTGCCAAACTGCCGACGGCTGTTGGCGGCACGTTGGTTGCGCTGTTTATGGTCGCTCACGGTTATGCTCACGGAACTGAGATGACCCAAGGTTCAAGCTTACTGCTTTATATGGCAGGCTTCGTTGTCGCAACTTTAGCCATTACCTTTGTGGGCCGGGCTCTAGGCACAGCGATGCTCAAAGCCGATAATCGTATGACTCGTGCACTGGGCGGCGTGGTTGCTATCATTGGTGGAGTATTGGCTGCTGGCTAATCGCTACTAGCTGGTCCCTACTGATACAGCAATCCAGTTATCACGATAAATCTAAAAAGCCGCACAGATTTCTTGCGGCTTTTTGAGTTTAATTTTCTTGCCTTATTCCAAAGCTCGCTTTTTATGAAACACGATAAAACTTCATCAAACTGAGACTTATATAAAAACACATATCAAATAGGGAATATCGATATGAATGACACTATCATAAAAGTATCAAGAAACACGGACATTGCCCCGCAAAATTTACTCTCTACCCAAACCGTTGCTTTTTCGCACTACAACTATATTTCAGCGCAATTACCTGTCAATATTACCACTGGTGATTTGGTCGCGAATGATATAAAAGTGCAGGCCGCGCAGTGCTTAAAAAACATCAAAACCATTGTAGAAAGCATCGATCATGACATGAATGATGTGATTAAAATTAATATATTTTTGAAAAATATCGAAGATATTAAAGACATAGATACGATTTATCCTGCATTTTTCCAAGGCTATCTGCCGACACGGACGGTCATAGCAGTAGCAGCGTTACCTATGGAAAATGCTCTAGTACAAATGGACGCTGTAATCTCAAACGGTGAGGGTACTTATCCGCAAGAACCCGTCGAGCTGGTAAAAGTGCCAAAAAATAATGAAAAAGTACACAAGGATTCAGTATCGCCGCATACGATCGCTTTTTCTCATTACAATAATATCTCAGCGCAACTGCCTGTAGATATTGAAACTGGTGAGCTGGTCGCTGGTGGTGTTAAAGAGCAGACGCAGCAATGCCTACAAAACATCGAAGCGATTTTAGAAAGTATCGACGTTCCTCTCCATGAAATCGTCAAAGTAAATATCTTTTTAAAGAATATTGCCGATGTGGACATGGTAAATGACGTTTACAAAGAATTCTTTCCAGAGTCGACCAGTGATGGAAGCGCGGCCTATTTACCGGCCCTGACGATGGTTATAGCATCAGATTTGCAGCTGGATGCTTTGGTACAGATTGATGCTATCGTGTCTCACGGAAATGGCACGCCGCCACAAGCTGTTGAAGATAAACATGGCATCACTATTAAGGCTAACAATACCGATAAAGCGCCGAAGAACCCGCTATCCACACAAACGGTGGCGTTCTCTCATTACAATCACCTCTCAGGTCAATTACCTATCAATCCTGAAACGGGTAAAGTAATCGATGGTGATATAAAAGCGCAGACCAAGCAATGCTTAGAAAATATCAAAGCCATTGTAGAAAGTATCGACCATGTTATGGACGATGTGGTAAAAATGACCATCCAACTTACAGATATCACAGATATCGATGCGGTAAATGATATTTATAAGACCTTCTTCAATAGTGATCTGCCAGCAAGAACAGTGATTGGCGTCGCCGCTATTCCTATGGATGCTTTGATTCAGATTGATACTGTTGTATCTAACGCTGAAGGTACGCCACCAGCTTGAGAATAGTGATTCATGTTTTTCAGCAATAATTACTTTGACACTCACTTGCTAACGTCTCGCAATAGAGTTGTAATCAATAATTTACCTCAAATAGAAAAGGCCTTTAGATACTTGAAGGCCTTTGAATACTTAATTCGGTTGGATTGATTTCCATATTGTCAAACCCATATTAAGTGAGTCGCCTATATAAACTTAAAAATAGTAGATATCTCATAAGCCACAGTAGATGAATATCATCGATAAATTTGTAATATCAGAGATCCTAAATTAATCGACCACAACACTTAGTTACTAGGGCGTGTCCTCATTTTAAAAATGGTGATAAAAATGAGATAAATTGTGGCCAAACAAGGAAAATAGTGCCGTTAATATCGGGATATTACCCAGCTATTTGACGAAGTTTAGCCATTTTTAGCCCATTTAGATGTCCATCGATTGAATTGAGGACACGCCCTAGGTGTGATTTATCGCTTTATAGATGGATTAGTAATTATGATTGACAGTAAAGATGATTGATAATAAGAAGGTAATTTCAACTTCTTAAAATAGGGTAGTATTATTTTTAATACATTAATTTTATAGTTATGTATTAAAAATAACACATTAATGTGACCAAAAATGATTATGTATACTCAGTAAAAGGCTTTAATATACGCTAAAGGTCATTGCTATATTTTAGATTAAACCTTTTGCTGGTAAGGCTTTTGGTGTTGATATATATTAAAGGTGTTTAAGATAGTTTGTTGTTTCTAGCCTGTCACGCCGGGGGTATTCTCCGCTATCGATAATAATTTTAAAACTATATCTTGTAAGCTTTGGGCAAAAGGTCTAAAGAGGTAGCATGCTAACTTGTGAAGTATATATGATCGACATCTGAAACCTCGTTTTGGTTTACGTTAAGTATAAAAAACATGCTGCACTCTATGAGTTAGTTCTCTTGGTTATGAGCTATGCTGAAGAAAGCGTATAGATAAACTTGGTAAACTAACGACTAGATGAGGAGTTTACCATGAACAAAAAAACCAGAACTTATAGCACAGAATTTAAAGCAGAGGCCGTTAAGAAGATAGCGGACAATAGCGGCAACATCTCAGCGACCGCCAAACAGCTTGGCATTGCGGTGCAAACGCTATCCAACTGGCAGAACAAAGCCAATCAAGGCAAGCTTGTCGGGACTGAGCAGTATGCCCCTGAGCTTTAGCTGTTATAGAAGAGAACAAGTGCCTCAAACGACAGCTTAAAGTAGCTGAAGAGGAACGAGAGATACTAAATGAGGAGGGATAAAGCGAAGCACTGCTTCGCCCCGACGCAAGATGAGAGCTATACTCGAATGAGGCCACAGCGTACTTTGCGAAAAACAGTTAGTGAAGTATGCCTTTATAAAAACTAATAGACAGGTCTTTAGTATCGTCTCTATGGGCCGTGTACTGAGTGTTAAGCCGTCAAGCTACTACGACTGGATTAATCGTGATATCAGCGACCAACAAATACATCGCAACCATTGTGACAAGTGTTTAATAAAGACTGATAACTATGTATGGTAAGTGTTTAAAGGGCTTGAGGTAATGCGAGGTTATGTCTAAATACAATGATTGGTGCGCTTACAGGGACTCGAACCCCGATCGATCGCTTAGGAGGCAACTGCTCTATCCTGTTGAGCTATAAGCGCATAATGGAGTGCTATTGTAGAAAAAACCAGTTACAAAAGCAATGAGTAATCATTAAGCAGCGGGCTTTATGCTCACTTACCATTGCTAAGGGCGTCGGCGACATCTACTTTCAGCTCGCCTGTTGCTTGTTTGGCGCCTGAGCTCGGTTTGAATAAATTATCCATATCGTTCTTATAGCCATCGATATTGTTATAATCATGCTGGCTTAAGATGTCTTGTCCGGTACTTGAAAGTAAAAAGTTTCTAAAATTAATAGCAGCAGGGTTTGGCGTTAATACAACGCCATCTACTGCTTGCGTATCTTGTAACGCATAGCTAAATGAGATAAGGCTGCGGGTATCGGTATTGTCACTTTTAGCTTGAGTTGCCACTTCAGTATCAGTCTCATTATTTTCATTAAGAGCATCTTCCACTGTTGCCTCTTGAACGCTATTATTTTTCCCTTTGCTTTGATTGTGCTTATCTTGAGCTGCCTTTAATTGTTCTTGCAATGGAGATAGGCGCTCTTTTGACAGCTTGCTATTAGCAATAATTATATCGGTATTCACGACATAAGATGCGCGCTCATCGTCAGTGCGATGACTGTCGGCAAATTCACTGTCAGATAGCGTTAGAAGGGCCGCTGAAGTAACATAGTTTGTGACTATCTGCACATGCGGATAGCGTGATTGAAAGGTTGTGATAACAGCATCTAAAGGCACTTGTATCTTGTCTTCTGCTTGTATATGCAAGGTGCTTTTGGCAATGGCGTTTTCATCATCCGCTGTCGCCGTTGATGCGTCATTATCATTTGCCATAATAGGCAGAGGATCCATGTTTTTACGATTGCTGGTCCATAACCAAGTAAAGATGGCGATAAAAATAATCAGCAGCAGTAAAATAAGCCCGGCTAATAGCAGCTTGTAGTCTCTCATAAGTTACCGCTCTTTTTTTTGGTTAAAGTAATCAGTGATTTAAATGAATAACGAATGGTAGCAAATTTACTCATGCTGATTTAACACCTCATCCGCCAAATCAGCCAGCATATCAGCAAAAATATCTGTCGCTTCTACTGCAGGAGCTGTTGTTTGTTGCTCGCTACTTTTTTGTTTAATAGTACTGTTTTTCTTAGTGCTACTAGCGTTATTTAATGGCGCAGCTTGGTAGTTTGAAGGGGAAACCGTCTGCTTGTCAATCGCTTTTGCCACTGCTATTTTGGGCGCTACCGTTTGGTGTGCGGCTAAAGGCGATTCGCCTGTCGCAAGCTTATCTTTGAGCCATTTAAAACCATTTGTCTCCCACCATGCCTCAAAGCGTGGTAACGTACTGCCGCGAACCGCCGCTGGCAAGTTTAAAGTACGCAGTTTTTGGGCGAGCACGGGGTCGCTAATGGCTTGATGAATGCTTAAATAAAGCGAGCTGCTATCATCGGTATAGGGCTGTCTGTTTTGCCATGACCTATCATCAATTTTCATGCGCGGCAGTGCCCACAGCTCACCGCGATAGTATACAACATATAAACGTCGTTTAGGATGGACAAAGATGGCATCAATGGGACGCAAAGGCATAGTGTTATAGTATCTTGTCAATATAAAAAGATTAAATAGTTAAGTATCAACAACGGTAAACAGCGATATAAGACAATCAATTAAAATAACAACATCTTGTCTTGCAGAAAAATAGTCTTCAAGCAAATTAAGCAGCATAATAGCACGACACTTACTGTCGCGCGGTGTTTCTACCGCGATGAATAGACTGGTAAATAACCAGCATCAATGGCACACTAATATCCGCTTATTTTACAATTTCTCAGGCTTATGATTAATAAGTTGCTCGTCGTTAACTGTTGCTGTTATTTTTATGCGGCTATTTATTAGATTACGCTCAGTATGCTAGCAGAAATACAGTGCAGTAACGACCTAGAAACATAGATTGGTGAGTACTGCTTGTCGCATTTCTTAACCGCTATCAATGTGCGCTGTCTACTAAGAAGCTACTACAAAGACGGCGCTATAATAGTTAGCCATACTTCTCCACGTTACTTTTTTTCAATGTCAATTTTTTTTAACGCCATTTTATTATTCACCTTATCAATTCAATCAGACTATTCTTTATGTTTAAAATCATTCAGTCCCACCGTACCGAGCTTTTGGTTGAGCAGTTATTGGAGGCTTATAAGTCCAAAAACCAACCCATTTTTGAAGAGTTTGTGGTCATTGTGCCGTCAATGGTACTTGGTGATTGGCTAGATAAGTCTATTGCAAGCCAAGCGGGTATTAGCACCTTAGTGACGACAACGTTTTGGGGTCAGTATCAGTGGACATTGATGCAGGATGTGTTGAGCCGTCATAACACCTATATATTAGAGCAGAACCCTGACGCGGCAACGTTGAATGTGCCTGAGGTGGCAGTGCTGTCACCAACGGTAATGCAGTGGCGCTTATTTGGGTATTTGACCTACTATCAAGAGGCAATTGTCGCTGATGAAAAACACCCAGTTCATCCATTACTGGCATCTTTGATTGATGAGCCACAAGAGAAGATTCAGCAGAACAATGCTCAACAAGACAATGTACGACAGGATAAAGCGCAACAAGATGCGCGTATTTGGCAGCTAGCAAGTGATTTGGCAAGGGTGTTTAACCGCTATTTGACCCATCGTGAGGACTGGTTAGATCTGTGGTCACACAATAAGCCGCTTAATGTGGATGCGCTGATAGCAGATAAGGATGCACTATCTCTGCGCTTTGATAAGTATGCACGCGGCACCCCTGAGTGGTTGGTGGCGCATTATGAAGAGTTAGAGATCGCGCAGCGTTTCTTGTGGTCGCATTTGTTTGCCGATGTGCATCAGCACCGTGTGGCGCTTGAAGATACGTTTTGGTCAGCCTTAAAGGACAACAAGGCGAATGAGCGTGCTCAGTTGCCCAAAGTACTGCGCATTTTTACCATTCAGCAATTGCCGCAAACCGAGCTCGACTTTTTGCAGCGCTTGTCACAATACATGGATATCACACTACTGCACTACAACCCCTCCAAGCTATTTTGGGCAGATATTGTTGATAAGTCGTGGCTACAGCGTCAGCAAATTATTAACCCTGAAAGTGTGTTTTTGCGTGATTATGGTCACAGTTTGCTATCGCGTTTGGGTAAGCAATCACGCGATACCTTTGCCATGCTCGCTAATTTATCGGGTAATGAGCAATACCAAGATGCACTCGTCGAGTGGCAGGACATCTTTAATGAGGGCGATGATAACAATGATGGCTTGAGCAATGAGTTCAGTATTGGCTTTGATGACAGCGCTCACTATGTGCAAGATAGCCCAAGTTTATTAAAGCGTTTGCAAAATGATGTGTTGATGCTGGATGAGCAGTCTACCCAGCAAGCAACCGCAGCAAAAGTTTCGCAAGCAGTCAGCAAACAATTAGAGACAGGCTCTGATCAAGACGAGAAAGAAACGCCGTGGTATGACGATGAAGTGTTAGAAAATAAACGCTTTGAGAAGGAGCGTTTTTGGGCAATGTCTTCGCAAGATAATAGCCTAAGCATTCATTCGTGTCATAGTTTGCAGCGTCAGCTAGAAGTGCTGCGTATCATGATTGGGCGCTGGCTGAATGAGCCATTAAAACTTGGTGAGAAAAAACGCCATATATCCGATATTGTCGTTTTGCTACCCGATGTTGAGCGTCACCATGCGCTGATCAGCTCTATTTTCGTCAGTGGTAAAGGTCAAGACGGTTTGACCCTGCCCGCAAAGGTAACGGGTGTTGTCGATGCGGATATTCGTCAGCTATGGGAAGCCATTATTGGTTTTTATAAGCTATTAGGCAGCCATAGTGCCCGCTTTGAAGCGGCAGAGGTGCTTGATTGGCTAATGCTACCACCGCTGTATGAAAGTTTTGGCTTAACCCATGACCAGATGAGCCGTGGTTGTGATTTGCTGGTAGAGGCAGGCTTTATCCGCGGCTTTGATGAATGGCATCTTAAACAAACCCTAGATTGCAACGACTATGACTACCGATTTACCTTTGCTCAAGCGCTAGATAGATTGACCTTGGGTCTGGTGATGCCGGAGGCCAGCTTAAGCGATTGCTTATATCCTTTGGCACAGGAAGATTGGCCAAGCACTGCCTTGCCAGAGATGAGTTTGCCGCTGCCGCAAGTGAGCCTAAATGATGCGATGATTGTTGAAGCGCTTTGTCGTATCTATGCCGGCTTGACCGCGCGCCGTGATGATCATACACAAAAACTTAAAGCGGAGGATTGGCTCGATCAGATTGAGACACAGGTCATTCATCGCTATTTTGGTGATGTTGATCAAACGCGTACGATGCGCGCCATCTATAATGCGATGAATGGCTTTAAATCAAGCCTGAGGGCCAATCGGCACTATAGACAGTACGCCAGTAGCGATAGTGTCAGTAATGCTAACAAAAAAGAAGTAGAGCAAAGGCTGGCAGGCGTTGAGCAGTTGCCATTAAAGCTGAGTTTTATGTTGGACAGTATTGAAGCGGAGCTTGAGAGTCAGCAGGTCAGTGCCGAGCCGACTGGGGTGATTACCTTTGGTCGATTTGGTGCGTTAAGAAACGTGCCTTTTGATTTGGTGGTGATGCTCAATATGGATCTCTCTGAATTCCCTGGGCGTGATCTTGATAATCGCTATGATTTGATGAAAGCCACCAATGCCCGCCGCGGTGATAGAGTCAGTGAAGATGATGATAATGGTGCGTTCTTAGACGCATTGCTTTGTGCGCGCAGTGCTTGCTGGATATTTTATAACGGTCAAAGTCTGACGGATACCCACGAGCACCTGCCAGCCAACCCTGTCAGTGAGCTATTACAGTTTTTGCAAGGTGAGGTGCAGTGGCAGGTCAACTCGCTTGAAGCGTTAGACACATTACCTGAGAGTGTTGATTCTACCACCGAGAGCCTCAAACGCTATTTACCTAAATTGATTAAACAGTGGCTAGTGACTGAGCATCCAGCTTTACCTTTTCATGAGAGTTTGTTTGAAACAGACATTGAAGACGCAGATGTTTCTGAGCAAGCGTCTGACACTCTTAACTCTAATTCTAATCCCAATCCAAAACAGAGCGAGACTGTCGATAATCAGGATAACGTTCATAATAACAGTGTTATCGGTAATGCAGATGAGCTGGATGCTATTTTAAATACAGCCATGCGCAAAACCAAGCTTGCGCAAAAACGTCAGTTTCCACCTGCACCGCTTTGGCAAGCGGTGTTTCATACCTTAAAAGGCCGAGCATCTAGTGAGCATACACAACTGGTTGGCTTGCCTACCAAAGCACAGTACGAATCAATCGCTCAGCTGCTTGGTCAATCTCTAGGTCAGTTAGGACAAGTAGACAATCAAACCTTAGCTACATTGGCTGAGATGTTGTCACTAGAAGCGACAGCTGTCTCCAGTGATTCTGGTGAGGTTAATGACCTTACTAAAAAGGCACTTTCCGAAACTGTATTCGATACCATATTTAACATTGGAGAGATAGACGTTGAAGGCGTATTGGCCTATCAAGTGCGTCATCCTGCCAAGGCATTTTTACGTACTCAAAAGGTGCATGTGGTGCAAGGCGAAGAAGCTATGGCACATCAAGAGCCGCTATTCCTAGACAATCTGACGACTTATCAGATTAAAGAGTATTTGATTAACGAGCTGGCGAGCGATGCAGCTAATAACAGTACCGACAGCACAGCCACGCAAGACAGTCCAATTCTAATGTATCAAAAAATTATGCCAGCAGGTGTGGCGCGCCAAACGACCTTGCCCAATCAACAACAAAAACTGCAACAGCAATGTCAAGAATTTAAAGAGCAGCTAATTGCTAATGGCTGGGATAATGGTTTAGATGATGCTCAGATATTGGAGGCAAGCGAGATAGGTGGTTTGCAGCTACTAACCCCAACCACCGAGCATCCCGTTCAGCTAGAGTTAGCGGCTGTGCTAAATCATGCTGATAATGCGCCATTACTGAATCTATTACCTAAAATGGTTAAGATAAAAGGCTCAGTACCAATATCAGTTCCTACATCAATACCAACATCAGTAGCAATAGATGCTAATAACAATCGCGCTAATCTACAGGCTGGCGTGTGCTATGCCGAGCAATCACCCAGGCAATGGTTAAATATACTGCCCAATTCTGCTAGCCCTAAGCATTTAATCAAGTTTTGGTTGTCGCATCTGTATTGGCAAGTTGCCAGACGCACGACAGCCAAGCAAGTAGAGTTAAATGATGGGGTGAGTATTTGGCGTTTTAATAAGCCCAACTCACAAGTCAAAAAATATGAAAAAGTAACCGCCTTTAAGATAAACCCTATTGTGTATGAAGATGCCGTAGCTGAGCTAATAAAATGGGCGATGTTTGGCAAGCTAGTCGGTCAAGTGCCGATTACCTTATTGCCAGAATATGCGCTCAGTTATCTTGATAAGTGCGCAAACGCGGCAGAGAGTGAAGACGAGAGCGGCAGCTATTGGCCAAAACGCGCAGATTTCTCAGATTGGCTAAGACCTAGCTATCACGTAGACACGGTATACGATACCTGCTCGCAGCATGCCATTTGGCAATACGTACTGCGTGATCAAGACGCCTTTAAAGCTCTATCAGCAGCGTTAACGACGTTAGCACAGCCGCTGTATGAGCCGATGTTTACTGCCCTACAAGGTCTAGATAGTTAGCTGGCTAGCTGGTTATTTGAAACGGTTCGTTTTTTGCCCTTTGGCTTAATTGATAATAAAAAGTGTACGCTCATATGACAGAATTTACCGCCACCACTCACATGATGGACATTTCTACCCACCCACACTCATCCGCTGAGCACCTGAATGAATCGCCTCACTTATTTGATACATATCATGGTATGACTGACAGTGAGGTTGCGAATGACGACATGACCAACCCTAAGAATAAGGCGGATGTGATACCAGCGGTTGATGTTGCATTGACGGGTCGGCATCTTATCGAAGCGTCAGCCGGTACTGGTAAAACGTGGACACTAACTGGCATTGTACTGCGTCTGTTGATTGAAGCACGGCGTGCACCAGAGCAAATCATTGCGACGACCTTTACTCGCGCCGCTGCAGCTGAGATGCGTCAGCGCATTCATGATCGTTTGGTGGATTTTTATCAGCTGCTGCAATGGGTGAATAGCCTGAGTGCTGACCCCGCTAATAAAGAGAGTTTGTATCCGTATATACTACAGGTGACGCCTGACAATGATAGTGATAAGGATAAAAAGGCGAGCAAGAACTTAAGCACGGATTCAAACGCTGAAATAGATGCTGATGAACTAAATCAAGACGTTGTTTATAACAACGTTCATGACAAAAAAACCGCTGTTGAAAAGCGCGCACAAGCAAAAAAAGATCGTGAGGATTGGTTGGTCGCGCAGGCTAAATATGCGCGCTTAGATGACATCATGCAAGACCCTATTAACCTGCATTTGGTCGGCTACTTGCTTGATCATGTTTACAGCTATCCAATGACGGAAGCCATTCGCCGTACGGCGCTGGTATTAACCACCTTGGACAAGCTGTTTGTCGGTACCCTCGATAGCTTGGCGCAAAAATGGTTGAAGGAATACAGTAGCGAGACCGGTCATCAGCAAGGCATGGCTATTATTGAAGACAGCAGCATTGAGCAAGTGACGGACAGTATTATTCATGATGAACTGCGTCAGTTTCAAAGCAGGTTATATCACGAGCAGCCCAAATTGTATGCATTGATGGATCAGCAAGGTAAGCTGACGGCGGTTGGCGATCATAAAAATTATGTGACTCGGTCGCTGAATTTTGTTTCTGCGCCGATTAATGAGGTTGTGAGCAGTAATCTTTCTTTTGAGGGTTATGAGCGGCTTATCCACAGTATCATTGAGCGCAGCGACGAGCTTGATGCTTTCTTTAAGCCTGACGGCGAATATTATGAAGTTCCCAAAGGACAGTTGCAGAATAACAGAGAGTCTTGGCCGAAAATCATTCAAGTGTTAAAGGAGTCTGGTCCAGCCGCTTATAAGTTCATATCAGACAAAAAAACTTATACTGGGAAGTTAATTGAAGCGTTTCAGAAAACTGATGATATAGGTAAACAGTTCTACAAGCCAAAAGATGGTGAAAGAGTTAATTTAATATTTAATGAGTTGCAGGTGGTTCAGGACTTTAAACGGTATATTGAAGAAAGTAAAAAGCTTGATGAATATATCATTACTGTCTTAGCCAATCTAAATCGCCATATCGTGCTGGCGGTACGTGACAGGCTGCCGGTTATCTTAGAAGAGCGCGGTGAAACCACCTTTAGCTTGCAGATGGTACGCTTAAACCAAGCATTAACGGGTCGGCAAGGAGAGAAGCTGGCGCGTTATATTCGTCATCACTATCCAGTGGCATTGATTGATGAGTCGCAGGACATCAATGGCGAGCAAGCCATTATGATTGAAAGCATCTATCTGCCAAAGCGTAAACGTAAACCGTCGGCCAATGACAAGCAGGCTACTAGCAATAAAGCCAACCATGAGTTTTTGTTGTTGGTTGGTGATCCTAAACAGGCCATTTATGGGTTTCGAGGCGGTGATGTCGCCAACTACAACTATATGAAAGCCCAGTTTGACAAAAGCAGCCTTTGGACGCTCGATACTAACCGCCGTTCAAACGCCAGTGTGATTAATGCCCTAAACTGCTGGTTCGGTATGCCGGCGCCAGTGACTAATGAGAATAGGCTCGCACAGTTAGGTAGTGGTATTTATTACCAGCACATTAAAGCACATAAAGAAGAAAATCAGCTGTCTTGGTTTAATGAGCCAGACATACTAACCAGTGACCTAAATAGGGATTTAGTGAGTAACTTGGTGAGTGACGTACTCTCTGCTCAGCCAGTGAGTGTGTTGCACTTGCCTTATGATAAGGACAAAGAGCTTGAGTACGATGAGCATGAAATCACAGCGCGTCATATTGCGACCTTACTCAGCAGTGGTCAGACATTAAAAGGCAAACCGATTCAGCCGAGTGATATCGGCGTGCTGGCACGTGCCAAAAAAGATTTAAAACGGGTCGAAGACGAGCTAGTAAAGCTCAGTGTGCCGACCTTGACCACCAGTGATGTCAGTATCTTTGAAACCGTCATGGCAGAGGATGTGGCAGCGCTGCTGAATGCCATGCTATATCCGTATCGTCATGACATGATTAATCGGGTGCTGACCAGTCATTTGTATGGCCTGAGTATAAAAGATATTAAAGCCATGATGACTGACCATGAGTCAGGGGTTGTAGATTTAAATAACGCTAATACAAAAGCCATTGATAATCAGAAAAGCTATCAAGACTTTATTAGCTATTTAAAAGAAGGCACACAGCGTTGGCAGCACTTTGGCATATTATCGGCCATGCATTACTTGTTAGATCAAAGCCCTGTGCAGCCGCAAGGCGTTTGGCAAGCATTAGCCGCGCATCCAGAAGGCGCGCGTCATATTATGGATTTGCGTCATGTGATGGATATCTTGGCACAGTATGGTATCGGCATGGGTGAATATGAGCTGCTAGCCTGGTTTAGACAAAACATAGATACCGCGCCTAGCAGTGATTGGGCTAAGCAGTATCCGCTACCGACAGAGTCTGGTGTGCAGCTGATGACCATTCATAAATCAAAAGGGTTGGAGTTTCCCATTGTTTATGTGCTGGGTATGGGCGATGCCAGTAGGAAGTCAGGTAATAAAGAAGAATATGGATTGTATCTCTATAACGCGCAACAAAACCCTAGCCAGCAAGATGATACTCAACAAGACGCTATTCAACAAAATCAGTCAGCGCTAGCTCAGCAATCGACAGGCAATCAGCGCCGATTCTCGCCTGTACAAGGCTCTGCGACCACAGAGGGCTACTATACCGATATGGAGACGCAAGAGGGCTTTGATGAGATGCGCCGGCTTGGTTATGTGGCATTTACTCGCGCCAGTGAACAGCTTTATGTGGTGCTGCGAGATCCCCATAACAAAACAGGTTTTGAATTAAAACCGGTGTTCTACTGGTTTGATTCACCAGAGCCAAAATTTGAATTGCCTGATAGACTCAAAGGCACCATAGGTATGATTAGAGGGCATAAGGTCAATGATTTCTATAACGATAACTGTGCTGCAGCTAAAGCAGGCGCATTAACGGATAATGGAGCGCTTGCTTCGATTAAGCCCAAAACAGAGCCGATTAAGTATGATGATTTTTCAGAAGTTATGAAAATTAATTACTTTTATGGTTGGGCTAAAACCAGTTTTACCGCCTTAGCGCGTCAACTAGACGAATCAACGCAGACAATGGCTATCATGGATGAGCGTATTGATGATGCGATAGATATTGATATGACCGAAACCTCAGTTTCAGTTGTGCCATCACTGAATGATAATGAGTCTGTTGAGCAAGTCGATGAGTTAAATCTCAAGCTAGAGGGTGATATTCGTTTTACTTTTGTGAAAGGTGCCAATGCGGGTACGTTTTTGCATGAGATATTTGAAAAAATTGATTTTAATAATAAATCGCAGTGGTCTCAGGTTATCGATAGAGCGATCAGTAGCTATCAGCTGCCATTGGTATATAGCAGTGCCGAAACCCAAAGCCGTCGATTACAAGCAAAGAAGCAAGAGCAAGGCGATAGTGCTTCAATAAATACTGATTCATTGGATTCGGACTCGATAGATGCTAGCAAGCATGCAGCTCTCATTGGCTGGATTGAAGAGGTGCTACATACGCCGCTATTAGCGTCCAATCAACCGTTACGCTCTATCGATGCAAGTCATAGGTTCGCTGAATTAGAGTTCAATATGGGGCTGTCAGAGCGTTTTAAAGCACAAGATATTAATAGACTCTTTCAACAGTACCTGCCTAATGAAACCGACAAACATGTCAATCTTGTTCCGCAAAACAAAGCGCATTTGTATCGTTATTTACGTGGTGAGATCGATTTGGTGTATGAGCATGCTGGCAAGTATTACGTCGTCGATTATAAGAGTAATTTTTTAGGAAATAGCCTAAGCGATCATGACGAAACTACTCTTAAGCAAGCAATGTCCAAAGCAGGATATTGGTTGCAAGCAGCGATTTATCAGGTAGCGTTGCATCGATTCTTATCGATGCGGATTAATGACTATGCAGGCAATGAAGATAAGTATTTGGGCGCTGTGGAGTATGT
The DNA here is from genome assembly GCF_002352555.1 of Psychrobacter sp. UBA2769. Classification (NCBI taxonomy): domain Bacteria; kingdom Pseudomonadati; phylum Pseudomonadota; class Gammaproteobacteria; order Moraxellales; family Moraxellaceae; genus Psychrobacter; species Psychrobacter sp. UBA2769. The sequence goes on from NZ_DEIR01000020.1 coordinate 158,632, forward strand.
CTTTTTACGGGGCGTATATGATCCAGCTGCCTCGTTAGCTATTAAGGCAGCTGAAGAGGCTAATACGCTTGACGGTAGCAACTTAATGCACAGTAATTCAATAAGGCATAAATCAATAAGCAGTACCCGCTATGGATTGGTGACTTGGGACATACCTATTGATTTTATTAAAGCCTTAGATACGTTGTTTGGCATGCCAAGTTAGCAGGCTATACAAAATGCATGCAATCACGAATTTGATGCAACAAATTACTATAGCGATTAATCCTATAAATATAGAGAAAAACAGACCATGAGTAATAATCTATGAATAATAATAAGAGCAGGGCGGATATAAGTTCACAAGAAAGCTGGGCCAGCAACATCAGTGATTATATTTTGCTGCGCCGTCAGCAAACGTATTTAGCGTATAACGTGACCGATGCCAAGCCTAATACTGATAGCGCAAAAATATATAAAACACCAGATAGTGGCTTATTTACGGCTTTATTCACTATGTTGGCGACGCATTTAGAAGAGGGGCATACTGTACTCACCATTCAGGAAACTGAGCATGAGGTGCCGCTGAGCGGTCAAATCAATGGCGAGCTGGTGAGACTATATGCTTGGCAACAGCAGCTGTTAGAGATGCTAGCAACGCCGATTATTGCCTTGATTGACACTCAAATAAACGTTCAAGCAGAGGTCGATATTACGGCTAAGGCATCGATATTTGTATTGCTAGAGACTTTATTTGCTAAACAAGACCAGTTATGGGCGCAGCTGGCACTGAGTAATCATGAAAAAGAGATGTTGGTTAAAAGGTTCGATGCCGTTGCCTTACTTTATAAGTTATTGAAAAATAGCAACTTAACGTCTTTTGCTAAGTTAATCGATGAGCACACTTTGTTTGCTAACGTAAACCATAATGAAAATAAAAATAGCCTAAGCAAAAATAATCAACCTATCGTTTATCAGCTTATCAATAACAAAGAGGCTGATAAACAAAACACAGCAATCACTTTTTGGTTACACCGAGCTTGGCAAGCAGAATTTAACTTAGCCGCGCGCATCAACACTATTTTAGACCAGCAGGTAACACCGCTAGAGATAGCAATACCTGAAAATCTCCATGAACATCAAGTGAAGGCGATTAATGTTGCTAATAACAACGCCTTTAGCATTATTACTGGTGGTCCAGGTACAGGAAAGACCTACACCGTTGCTCAACTAGTGATTGCACTGCAACAGGCGACAGAGAGTGGGGGAGGTGCGTCTGAAAGCATTAGGTTTAGCACTGACAGTGCCAGCTTGGCATTAGCAGCACCAACAGGTAAGGCTGCACAGCGCATGCAAGAGTCTCTGCAGGCGGCGTTAGACGCAGCGGATGTTGAGCTACAGTTGCAAGAAGCAAAAACCATTCATCGCTTGTTAGGTATCGGTCGGACGGGCAGACCGCGTTACGATGCCAATAATCCACTTGGCGAAGATGTTATCATCGTCGATGAGGCATCGATGCTAGGGGTTGAGCTGGCGAACTATCTTGTGAGTGCGGTAAAGCCTGGCGCAAGGCTGATATTGTTAGGAGATGAGAACCAGTTAGCAGCGGTAGATGCAGGGGCGGTATTGGCTGACTTGTGCCGTATTCCACTATTACAACCCATTCATGCAGAGCTAACAGAGAGCCGCCGATTTACAGCAGACTCGGGTATCGGTAAGCTTGCTTATCAAATCAACAAAATGGAGACAGATACTCATGCTATTTGGCAGTTGTTAAAGCATGATAAGGCACTGAGCTTTCAATATGTTAATAGCATCAACACCTTACAAACTGAAGCTTCTCTAGATAATAAGATAGAAAATAGCCTAAGCAAAAATAAAATTATCCCAAACCTCACCTTAAATTATCATCCCTACATAAAAAAAATCAAAACGTTGCTAATAAATCCAATAGAAAAATTCGTGCCAGAATCAGTTAAAGATACCATTGCTTCATTAATGGAAACCTTTAATCAGTTCAGGGTGTTAACTGCCGGCCATAATGGCGAGTGGGGCGACCATTATATTAATAATTACTTTACTCAATGGCACCTTACTGAGCTTAAGCTACCACTGGGTCAAAACACATGGTTTCATGGTCGTCCCGTTATGGTCCTTCAAAACAACTATGAGCTAGGATTATTTAATGGCGATATTGGTTTTTGTTTGCAAACTGGTGATGAGCGTAATCGACTCGAAGTGTTCTTTGAAAATAAGAAGCAGGGGATAGCCGTCAATCTACTTAATGAAGAGGTGATTGCCACCGCCTATGCGATGACTATTCACAAATCGCAAGGTTCTGAGTTTGATCATGTGGCCATTACTTTTGATAATAGTCATGCAAGATTGCTGAGCAAAGAACTTATTTATACCGCTGTGACCCGTGCCAAAAAACAGGTAACCATATATAGTACGAAATCTGCTTTGGAAAAGGCCGTCCAGACACCCACTGAGCGTCATACGGGTTTGGCATTACAGTTCACCAAGCATTAAGGAACATAAAGATAAAAGAGGGCTAAAGTTGTATACCTTTTATACTGTGCTAGACCATATTAACGAAGTCATTTATAAGCCTAATCAATTAATTGTTGCTTCAATTAAGGAGGAGCAACAAAATATAGAATATGCTGCTAGTACGTTTCAGTTAATCAACAAACTGGCTGTTAAAACGGTTAGGTTTAGAGCAGCTAAGCAAACACCCACCAAAGTGGGGCAGTTTGTTACTTTTTGGGAAAAAGATGCTAAAGGTATGAATCAGCCTTTTCAATATAATAAGTCACCAGACTTATTAGTAATCACTACATTTAAAGATAACAATACATTCGGACAGTTTGTTTTTCCAAAGGATATCTTACTTAGAAACGATATCCTCCAGTCTCATTCTACGAAAGGTAAAATGGGCATAAGGGTATATCCTAGCTGGGATAAGCCAACCAGTAACACTGCTATAAAGACTCAAAATTGGCAGTTAGATTATTTCTTTAAGGTTAATGATACAGGCATTCTACCTACAGAAAAAATACGAGCCTTGTATAAGTAAAGATTAACAGTGAGAGCAAAATATAAGCAATAAAAAAGCACCCAGTGGGTGCTTTTTTATTATGCTGCAAAATTAGTCAAAGACTGACTAGATTTTGTCTTCTTTAATAGCATAGATACCAGGCAAATGACGCAAGTAACCATGGAAATCCATACCACAGCCATAAACATAACGGTCTGCGACATTGATACCAACAAAATCAACGTCAAAGTCTGCAACCTTGCGATCGTGCTCTTTATTAAGCAACACGCAAGATTCGATAGATAAAGGATTCTCTTTACCCAATTCTTTAACGATGGCTTTTAACGTAATACCTTCGTCAAAAATATCGTCAATTAATAAGACGTGTTCGCCCTTAATGCTCACATCAGGCTTAAATTTCCAATCAAGCTCATTCGTACCTTCGTTATCACGATAGCGTGACGCATGGATATAATGCATGCGATGGTAGAACGTCAGATGCGTCAATAATTGACCGGCTGGGATAAGTCCACCGTTCATAACGACCATAACGATTGGATTTAAACCGGCATAATGTAGGTTGAGCTGGGCGGCAAGGCGCTCATAAGCAGCGGCTACTTCAATACTGCTGATAAGGCACTCTGAGTTGCGCAGGGTTTTTTCGATTTCTTGATTACTAATTTGGGTCATGAGTTGCGCCTTCGATAAAAGTGCCGCCTATTTTAGCAAATTTTAGCAAATTTGCCCAACACTACATTCTTAATAAAAATATAATATTCGTTATTCAGGCTTTTTTACGATAAAAGGACGATAATAATTGGCCAAACGGTTCAAAGAGCTGTCCGGTAAGTCAGGTAATAGCTTGTTTAATGCCATGGACATGCCTTTATCGATAGCTGCCTTTGCCATTGGCACAGACTTGCGTTTAATCATGCCCAATTTTAACGTATCAGCATAGCGGCTGATAAAATGCGTTAAAGTCTCTTCGTTTACCGTTTCAAGTGCTTTTTTAAACAGCGCTCTATCAACGTGCTCAGGCGTAATCGCCGCAAAACCGTCATCAATAGTTTTAGCATCTGCCTCTGACAATTTAAAACCGATGCGCTTGACGCCTTCGTTATCAATGAATGTCGCTTGATCCCTTAAAAAATGAAAACTTGGCATCACTTCTTCATTGTTCTCTTTACCCAACAAGATATTGAGTAGGGTATCCGTCGCACGCTCGATGGTGCCAACGATTTTACGCATAGAGGCTTGGCGCTCAGGATTTGGAATAATATCTACCAATCCAACCAATAATTTATCAGTAAGGTCGCGAGCCGTTTGATGGGTCAGGGCATCACGATAAGGGTAATAGTCTACTTTTTCGTTTGATTCAACGACTTGCTCTGCCTCAATAATTAATTCTTTCAATTTATCTGAAGGTACGAATCCAAAATAGTGTGTCATTCTAACTCCTTTATTTGTTGTTTTTAACGTCTTATCAACGTTACATCCCTCATCAAATCAGTTACTATTTAAAAAGAATACTAAGAAAGGATTCAGGCAATCGGTACTCATTAGTGAAGTGCCTCAATCTTAAAATATAATGCTTTGTTGGTCAGTAATAATATGGCGAAGATGCTTCTATTTGCCTAATAACGGGTGCTCTGAGTCGCTCACCGCCCACTAATCTAGCATATTTTTAAGATTTTACTTTAAAAAGCTTGAACTTATAAGGCTATCTAATACTTGTCTAGGGAGAGATAAGATGAATAGTGCTATTGTACTGTTGGTTGCGGTTGCCGCCATGCTTTGCGGTTATCTGTTTTATTCAAAATTTATCGCCACCAAAATCTTGGCATTGGACAACAGTCGTCCCACGCCAGCGCATACCATGAAAGATGGGGTAGATTATATCCCCACCAATAAATACGTACTATGGGGGCATCATTTCACCTCGGTCGCAGGGGCGGCACCTATTATTGGTCCTGCTATTGCGGTCATTTGGGGCTGGGTACCCGCCATTATCTGGGTCGTTTTAGGCACTATCTTTATGGCTGGTGTCCACGATATGTCTGCCATTTGGGCCAGTATGCGCAATCGAGGTCAATCGATAGGTTCTATTGCCGGTACTGTCATGGGCACACGTGTGCGCAGCTTAATGATGGTGGTTATCTTTTTATTATTATTAATGGTCAATGCGGTATTTGGCGTTGCTATTGCCAATATGATGATAAAAACCCCGTCTTCGGTGTTGCCGGTTTGGGGCGCTTTAATCGTAGCGTTTATCATCGGTCAGTGTATTTATCGCTATAAGATGAATCTGGTTTGGGTCTCCATCATTGGGGTCACCGCTTTATACGGGCTTATCTATCTCGGTCCTATGTTCCCTATCGTATTACCTGAGACTTTCATGGGCCTACCAGATAATGCGCTCTGGATTCTTATTCTATTTGCTTATGCAGCAATCGCGTCTTTGTTGCCTGTTTGGATGCTACTGCAACCGCGCGATTACATCAATGGCTTACAGTTATTTGTCGGTTTGATTTTATTATACGCTGCCATCTTTATTGCTACGCCGAACATTGTCGCGCCAGCGATAAACACGGCATTGCCAATTGGCACACCCTCTATGCTGCCTTTATTATTTGTGACCATTGCTTGTGGTGCAATTTCAGGCTTTCATGGTTTGGTGGCGACGGGTACGACGTCCAAGCAAATTGATAAAGAAGAAGATGTACGCTTCGTTGGTTACTTCGGTGCCATGGGTGAGGGTATGCTGGCACTTGGTGCGATACTTGCGGCAACCGCAGGCTTTGCAACCCTTGGCGACTGGCAAGCCGTTTATCAAAAATTTGGCGACGGCTCGATTGGTGCCTTTATTGATGGCGGTGCGACTATCTTGAATGCCGGTGTTGGCATTGATATGGTGTTATCACAGACGATGCTGACGGTAATGGCAGCCTTGTTTGCTGGCACCACGATGGATACTGGCGTTCGATTACAACGTTATATCTTCCAAGAGTTTGGCGAGATTTATAAGCTGCCGGTATTGAATAAAAGTGTGGTGGCAACGTTTCTTGCCGTTGGTAGCTGTCTGTTACTAGCATTTGGTGCTGGTGGCATTGATGGCGCGGGCGGTATGATTATTTGGCCGCTATTTGGTACAACCAATCAGCTCATGGCTGCTTTAACCTTAATGATTGTGACTGTCATCTTGTTACGTAAAGGCAGACCTGTATGGTATACCTTAGCGCCATTATCGTTCTTGTTGGTTATGACCGTTTTTGCGTTATTGATTCAGCTAAAAACATTCTTTAATGACGGTAATTGGCTGCTTATCATTATGGATATTATTATCTTAATAGCCACGATTTTAGTGACATTTGAGAGTTTATCAGTACTGCGTAAAGAATGGACGTTACATAAAGGAAAAAGCAATCTTTAAAAGTGATTCCTAATTGATAATAATATAGGTATAAAAAACATAGGTATGAAAAAACGCTAGCAGCAATTGCTGGCGTTTTTTGTATGGTATAGGCATGATAGATAAGAAAGAATAAAGAGAGTATGAGAAAATCATGGAAGATAACAAGACACCAAATAACCTAGAAAACATGCCACACCATCTAAAAGACAACCAATCGTGGTGGCAACGGTTTGTGGCAGGACTGAATGAGTTTTATCATGCGCCATATCGGCAAACGATGGCACGTGCAGCGCGTGACGAAGAAGATTTCTTTATGCTGCTTATGTTTGCTGAGAGCCTCGGTATTGATAACCCTGCCAGCTTTTATACACTAGAATTGCAGCCATTATTTTTAGAAAATTTCCACGAATGGCACACACGCATGGGTATGGATAGATGTCCTTTTGATCACGTTGGTTGCTGTTAATCTGATGCTAATTTATTAATTGTTCCGTTCCATTGATTCAATATTGAGACACCAGTATGGCTTTACGTCCTCTGCACAAACTAATAGAACAACTGGCAACTCAGCCGATTATATTCGTCGGTGGTAAAGGCGGTGTGGGTAAAACCACCACTGCCGCGGCACTTGCCAGTCATTATGCTAGCCAGCAAAAAAAGACCTTAATTATCTCAACCGATCCGGCCCATAGTTTGGGTGATGTACTTAATATACGGTTAAGCAACGAGAAAACAGCGGTAACGCCTTATCTTGATGCTATCGAGCTAAACCCTGACGTCATCGTCGATGCACATTTTGCCCAAGTTGAGCGTACCATAACTGCCTATGCCAATCCCGATATGATGCCCAAAATTCGTGAGCACCTACAGCTGTCGAAATCTGCACCTGGTGCACAAGAAGCCGCCATGCTCGAATCCATGTGTCAGCACTTGGTTGCAGCAGCAGATGCCGGCTATGAGCATATTATTTTTGATACCGCGCCAACTGGTCATACATTGCGCTTATTGGTCTTGCCTGAGATGATGGGCGCGTGGACAGATGGATTATTGGCACAGCAAAGGCGGCAAGCTAAATTGCGCTCGGTCGCGAACCATTTAGACAGTCACAATCAAAAGAGCAATCAAAAAGACATCGATAATGATGTGCCAAATCCATTTGCTGCAAACAAAACTGACCGCTGGGAGCAAGCAGTATCCGTACTAGAAAAACGCAAAGCACTGTTTCGTCAGGCAGGAATATTGCTGCATGACCGTAGCCAAACCGCGATTGTATTGGTAATGACTGCCGATGTACTACCATTGGCAGAGACCAAACGCGCTATCGCACAGTTACAGGACAGTAAACTGCCGCCAGCAGCGATAGTGGTCAATCAACTGATAACACCAATACAAGCTGATCAGTTTTGGCAACATCGTGCCAAGCGCCAGCAGCAGCTAATGCACGATATTGAAAAGAGTTTTACGAATTATCCGCTGTATCCAATTTATCTACAGAAAACAGATGTGCGCGGTACTGGTGCATTAAGTACTTTACTAGAGGCATAGTTATATAAAAACAATTATATAAAAATAGCCGCATAAAGAAATGTTGTTACTTAACTGGTATTATTCAGCCCCACGTGACTGTAATTTACTTGCCAGCGACCATGCCATATCTGCGCGTAGTAACTGAGCCTGTTCAGACTTACCGCTACTGAGTGATGACCACTGCGGTTTGCCACGGGCTTTTTTGAGCTCACCTGGCAGTTTATGTGTCGGCCATGGTGTGATAGTATTGCTTTCGTCATCTAAAGACTGTTCAATACTGGATTTTTCACCTTTATACAGCAATTGCGTGGCATCAGTTGCTGCATGACCACGGTGACGCAGAGCGGTGAGTAAATCTATCGCTCGAGTGGCCAGCAAGGTTAGGGTGGCAGGGTCGATATAAAAGCGTTTTACCCCAGTGATTCTATCGGCGATGCTACTGGTATTAGACAATAGCCCACCTGCGATACCACCTATCGCGGCACCCAATCCCAACGTCGTGCCTAATGCTGCCGCATCAATACCCAAGCCTAATAATGCGCCCGCTGCCGCGCCAGAGGTGGTGCGAATACCATAGCTTTTGAGCAGTTCAGGGTCAAAAGGGTCTTGCTGATACGCTTGTAATTCAAGTGGGGTTGCTGCCACGGCATTATCATAAAACTTATATAAATTGAGTAGGTTGTGCTGCATCGCCCGTTCACTTTGTCTAACGGCCTCTTGCATTTGTTCCAATACTGGCATTGGGTCATCATCTTCATTAATCTCATGGACGAAAGCGGCGACATTTAACAAAAAGTCGGCAATGATGATATTGGCCTCATCATAGAGTTGCGCCCAGTTCTCCGTACGACGCGTCATCAGTTGCTCAAGCATCTCCGAGTGAGTGAGCATGGTGGCGAGATTTTGCCATAGGCGCATTTCATCTGCAAATTCAAACGCCACTGAATCAAAACGGGTCGAGATATGCAGATTACGTCTGGCGAGCATCGTTTGCCAGTCATCGATATTGGCTTCCTGACTGTCCGTAAAGTTAAATACCGGCATGACAGGTATCGCGGCCCACGATAAAATAGCCAGCTCGTCTTTGTATTTACCAAGTACTGGCTCACGCGCATCGACGACATAAATGGCCATATCACTTGCCAGCAACTGACGGATAACTTTGGCTTCCTGGCTATAGTCCTCATTGCCACTATTGCTAGTTAGCGCATCACCACCTTGGGCAATGTCTGCTGCCAAAAACTGCTGCAAACGTTCAATACCATCACGGCGGCTGGCCGTATTGTCTTCCAGCCAATCCATCAGCCCTGAGGCATCCTCTAGACCCGGAGTATCATATAGTATGACCAAATCTTCACCGGTTTGGCTGTCTGTTAGTTTGGCTTGCTCCACATGACGCGTGGTTGCAGCCTCGTTCTTGACCTCACCAAAATAGACATCACGTAATAGTGTGCGCAGGATAGATGTCTTGCCCGTATTGGTATGACCAACGACTGCTAATTTAAGTGCTGCACCACTGGCTATCGTGGTTTTTTTGCTAGAGCGCGCTGTCAGATTTTCAGATTCATCAGCAGAATAATCTATGGGGGTGGTATGACCATTGTCCTGAGTAGATGCTGTTGCCTCTGGGTTCATTAGGTTGCTGCTAGGGTCGTCTTTTAATGCCTTGTCAGCAAATAAACCGACGGGTTGACCATTGGTCTTATTATTATCCATCTTATGTTTCCATATCATTTGTATAAAAGCTATTGAGTAAAGCTAAGGACATAACGCTACTTAGTGTCCACCAGACCAATTTTTCGCGCAGAGAGTGCGGTTTGCCACTGTTGATAGCGAACATCCTGATTTCCCGCAACCTGCGCCGATGTTTGCTTTTTTAAATCTGCCGTATTTGAAATATCAGCATTAATATTAATACCATTGTCAGTCAAGCTAGTATCACCAAGCAGTTGTACGATTAGCCCATCTGTAGCATGTTCTGCGATACGATCGAGTTTACGTAGGGTGCCACGGTCAGGCAGCGCTTTACTATGAATACCTAATAACACCTGCACTGGGTGCTTATCAAGATAGCTTGTCAAGCGATCCATATCATCGCGATCATCAACGATACCGAAATCCTCTATCTTGCTATTATCATTGATATTGGTATCCAGACCCTCAAGCCACCAGTTATCCAGCTCTGATGGGTATTCGAGTAAAGCCACCAATTTCTTGCCAGTACTGACCGTCGCTTTTGGGGCGATAGGAGCGGGTGCTTCCTTAAAATCATCAGCATCAACCACATGACGCTGCCAAAAATTCAAAATCTTTTGATAATAAGGCTGCTTGATATCCAAACGCATCTTTTTACGACGGAACATCAAGGCGCAAAACGCCCAAGCGATTGCCCTTGGTACAATACCGTACATCAGCAGACTACCAACCAATAACCCCGCCCATTGCCGCGCAACAGAGAGCGGCATCGCATCGGTTACCAAGCGACTCTGAACGATAGCGGTACTGTCTGGCACACCAAACCCTACCAAGCTTGGCAGCCAGCCGAGTATCTGAGTCAACGTAATAAGCGCCTGATCAGACAGTAGTGTCGACTCCCAGCTAAAACTGTACTGACGCACAATCAATAAAAACACAATCGCCAGCAGCATACCGGTTAATGTAGCGAGCCATAATTGATGGCTAAAGCGTCCCAAATACCAACGCATACCGCTGTGCTGTAATTGACGCTCGTACAGGTCAACGGCCGCCTTAGTCACATCATCCTTGCCACGGATGAGATAGCTAGGACTGACAAAATTGGCAAACCAATTCGAGGACTGCTTGCCTTGATTGATTAGCGTCATCACTAGCCAGCCTAAGAGCATAACGGTATGGAAGCCGAGCAGACAGACCAGCACATAAAAGAAATTAACCACATTGGTCTGAAGTAGGGTAAACAATCCCAAAAATCCTGAGATGCACCACACCACACTCATAACCACCATGATGCCCTTTATGCGACCGTCAATCTTACCGAGCACACGTGCCAGCGCGCCGTTACTATCAATACGCGAGGCGCGGCGATGCAGTTTTTGGATAGGTTTTCCATCCTCACCTTGCAGTTTTTCAGTAATCAGTAGCGGGTCAGTAGCAAAAACATGCTGCTGCGTCTCAAGCGTACGTACCAGCTCAGTCAATTGGTCTTGGGGTGATAGCATAGTGCGATGATATCCCTATAAAAGCGTTGGTTAAAAAGTATAAGTATGATTTTAGTATGTCAATGTTTACTTAAAAATGTTGAGTATTCTATCCATCATTGATTATTGTAGCTCATATAGCGCGGCGATAACCTCTATTATTCTTAGCGTTTTATCATAGTAAATGTAAAGTAAATGCGCCAAAATGAATGCAGGTGAGTAATAGATAATAATACAGAGAGCAATAAGGAAGACCTTGTGAATAATAAGAATTATTTAATTATTGGTGGCACCGGTGGTATTGGTCAAGCGATTGTGAAAGAGCTACTACAACGGAGTGCTAATGAACAAAGTGATGAAAATATAGGAAATGCAAGGGTATATGCCACTTATCACAAAAGTCAGCCTGACTTTGCGGCAGATAATTTATATTGGTTACCGATGGATGTGAGCGATGAGGGTAGTATCGAACAAGCCATTGCTGATATTAAGCAGCAAACTTCCCATATCGACTGGGTGATTAACTGCGTCGGCTTATTACATACAGCACACAATCAGCCAGAAAAAGCACTACGACAACTGGAGACGGACTTCTTTTTGCAGAGTATGCAGATTAACGCTTTAGCAGGTTTGCTGATTGCCAAGCATATCAAGCCACTACTGGCAAAAGCTGAACGTGACGCTGACCAGCCTGCCATTTTTGCGACCATATCAGCCCGTGTTGGCAGTATTAGTGATAATCATCTGGGTGGTTGGTATAGCTACCGTATGAGTAAAGCGGCACTAAATATGGGTATGAAAAATTTGAGCATTGAATGGAGTCGGTCGCTAAAGGATGTCTGCGTGGTCGTCATGCAGCCAGGTACGGTTGATACCCAGTTGTCTTCACCCTTTCAAAGCAATGTGGCTGACGAAAAGCTGTTCTCGCCAGCCTATAGCGCCGAGCGTTTATTGGAAGTAATTGATAGGATGAGCGCTGCCCAATCTGGCAGTTTTGTCGATTGGGCAGGTGAGTCCATACCTTGGTAAAAGATTGGTAAAAACACGATTCATAAAAACAAACAGGCGCTGAATTATTTATGCGCTTTAAAATTAATTAGCGACAAATAAATCCATAAACTCATTGACCGGTGTTTGCTCTAAGCGTTGTTGGTCATCACATAGCGCAAAAATATCCGCACAGCGACTGTCAATAAAACGCGTTGCCAAACTGGCTCGGAACTTTGCTTCTAATACAGGGATGCCTTCAGCGCGGCGACGTTTATGGCCAATCGGGTATTCAACAGCGACTTTATCAGTACTACTGCCATCTTTAAAGAATATTTGAATGGCATTGGCAATCGAGCGTTTGCTTGGGTCATGATAATCTTTTGAATAATCGGTATCCTCTACGACAATCATCTTACGACGCAACTCATCAATCAAAATATGATGCTGTTCATGATAGTCGTCTTCGTAGTTTTCTGCCATCAAGTCGCCCGTTAATAAAGGTACGGCGACCATATATTGCAGACAATGATCACGATCGGCAGGATTATCAAGCGTGCCTTCTTTAGAAATGATTCGAATGGCTGAATCATGGGTAGTTAGGACGATTTTTTCGATCTCATCAATCCTATCATCGATACGCGGATGCAAAATGACTGCCGCTTCACAGGCAGTTTGTGCGTGGAACTCAGCAGGGAAGCTTATTTTAAATAAGATATTTTCCATCACATAACTGCCAAACTCGCGTTGGAATGTGAAGCGGCGCTCGTTTTCAGGTTTGAGTGCCCAGTCTTTATTGGTATGGCTAAATAAGACATCATAAAAGCCCCATTGCGGCGCAGTAAGTGCCCCCGGGATACCCATCTCGCCGCGGCGGGTGATATCGACCAAGCGTACCGCACGACTGGTCGCGTCACCTGCCGCCCAAGACTTACGACTACCAGCATTTGGCGCATGGCGATAGGTACGTAATGCTTGACCATCGACAATCGCTTGCGAGATGGCAGCCATGATACGCTCGCGTGGTAAGTCATATAATTTAGCAACCACTGCTGTCGAGGCGAGTTTTACTAGAAAGACATGGTCAAGCCCAACGCGGTTAAATGAATTGTCTAAGGCAAGCACGCCTTGAATCTCATGCGCCATAATCATCGCTTCTAACACGTCGCGCATGGTGAGCGCAGCGCGACATTGGCTGACGTGTTGCTGACTGATATAGTCTGCCACTGCCAAAATCCCGCCTAAATTGTCCGAAGGATGACCCCATTCGGCAGCAAGCCATGTATCGTTATAATCAAGCCAGCGCACCATACAGCCAATATCGAAGGCCGCTTTGATAGGGTCGAGCCGATGGGAAGTGCCGGGGACGCGCGCGCCATTAGGGGTAATCTGATCGGCGCAATCGGGTCCTAGGTGCTTGGTACATTCAGGAAAGCGCAATGCCAGTAGTCCGCAGCCTAGCGTATCCATCAGGCAGTAGCAGGCGGTATTCCAAGCATCAGCGCTATTAGGCGAGTCGTTATCGATAGAGTAATTGAGCACGTAATCGGCAATTTTTTGAATCTCATCGTCGTACTCTGGACGAATATTGCTCTCTACGGTGGCATTTTGAGTGTTAGACATAATCGTTACCCCTTCCTTGAGTCGAATATTTGAGCGATCAATAAATCTAACTTATTTACTAAGCGATTTATTCATCAACCATCCATCAAAAATAACATACTCAATATCGAACAACAGTGAAGTCGTGTAAGACTGTTTTATCGTTTAATAATTTTTGATGAATCTATTCAAGGTAAAGGTAAAAAGACGCGCGGCTATCAAATCATGAGATAAACCAAGCCGACAATGAATAAAAGCGCCAGTATCAAGAGTAAAAAACTGAGGATGCTACTTACCATTCCTGAGCTTTCTTTTTTTACTTTTACTTTTTTAATGACGGGCAAAGCCATGGTGACATGCTCAAGGCCGTCTTCAAGATAGCGCTCACCTTCAGCAATAAAGCCGAGTGATTCATAGAAGTGTAGCAAGTAAGTCTGGGCGGAAATGATGATGGTTTTTTTACCATACTTTTTACGGCAGTACTTGATGGCCTCAAGCATTATTTGACGGGCAACGCCATTGCCTCGGTGCTCTGCTAGCACCAAAACTCTGCCAATCGCAGGTATGGGACCTGAAGGGTTAACCGAGGATCTTTTGTGATTAAATTGCGGCGGGATAATGCGGCAATAGCCAATCAAGGCTTCATTTTGATGGGCGACCAGATGTAAGCAATCAAAATCTACCTCGTCCATATCTTGATACGGGCAGTTTTGCTCCACCACAAATACTTGTGAGCGGGCTTTTAAAATATGATAAAGATCAACGGTGGTCAGCTCATCAAAGGTTTTTATAGAAAATTCACAGGTCATAGTCAAATAGCTTCTAACGATTTAAAGGGCGTTCATAGGGTAACAATATAAATTTTAAATATTCTAAATATAGCAATAATGCATCAAAGACTGAGCATTATAACGATTTCGCCCTGCATTAACTATTTAAGGTTTGACTGATTTTATCTAAATTCAAACTATCGGACATGGCATTAAATATCTCATAGTATTTACCGTGATTGGCATAAAGCTCGTCGTGCGTGCCAGTCTCCATCACACGGCCATTTTCAATCACCACCAAGTCATCGGCATCGATAATTTGCGAGATATTATGCGAGACGATAATCACCGTACGGTCTTTTTTAATTAGATCCAAGCTGTGCTTAATCTGCTGGGTGGCGATGGCATCAAGGCTAGCAGTTGGCTCATCCAAAAATACAATCGGTGGGTCTTTTAAAAACATACGTGCCAGCGCAATACGCTGCTGCTGACCGCCAGAAAGCAGTTTGGCCTCACTTTCATAACCTTCAGGCATGCCAAGGATTTGCTCATGAATAGAAGCTTGTTTAGCGGCGTCAATAATTTCTTCATCGGTGGCATCCATCGCCCCGTAACGAATGTTGTCAGCAATGGTCCCTGAGAAAATATGGTTTTTTTGTAGTACCAAGCCGATTTGTTCACGCAAGTTATGGGTGCTGTAGTCTTCTAGATTGCGACCATCAAGACAAATAGTGCCGCTACTGGGGTCATAAAACTTGACTAGTAAGTTAATAATGGTGCTTTTACCTGCGCCACTTAATCCAACCAAAGCGGTAATGCGATTGGGATAAATGTTAAAGCTCACATCATGCAGCGCCTGTTTGCCATTCGGATAGGAGAAATTGACATCTTTTAGCTCAATATGACCTTTTAAATCGGTACATTTGACTTTGCCTTCGTTTTCAATCGCTTGGTCATCGTCCAAGATATCAAAGAAGCCTTCCGCATACGTGAGTGCATTATTGATTTGATCATAGATACGGTGCAATTCGCGAATGGGGGCGGCGACGTTTTGAAATAGTAAGATATGAAACATAATCGCGCCAATGGTCATCTGCCCATTGAGCACAAAATACGAGGTCAAAACAATAATGACGACCACGCCGATTTGCTCGATAAAGGTTTTGCCAGCGTTATACATAAACGCGATACTGCGAATACGTAGCTGATTGGCGGTCATATCCTTTTGGATTTCCCAGTGCTTATCGGACTCAATCGGCTCACGCACAAACGACTTAATAACGGTGATAGAGTCAATAATCGAGATTACCAAGCCGCTTTTGGTCTCACGGTATTGGCGCATTTGTTTGCGGAATCCTTGCAAACGATTGGCTTGGCGCTGACTGACAAAAAAGTAAATCGGCACGATAACCAAACCGACCATACCGACCCAAAAATTGGCATTAAACATAATGATTAATGACACGATGGCACTGGCAAACAGCGGCAGCATGTCAATAAAGAAGTTTTGCACCAGTTGCGTGAGGCTGCTGACACCCAAATCAATACGGGTTTGCAGCTTACCGCTAGCGTTCTCATCACTGGTATAAAACGCCATTTTATAAGACAAAATACGGTCGACCACTTTTTGAGACAAATCACGCGATAAGTTAATACGAATACGCTCACCAAAGTAGCGCTGACCAAAGGTGATGATGACGTTTAGTATCTCTTTCACCAATAAAATCACACTAATCAGCGTGAGTAGTCTTATACCTTCTACCCATGGGTCGGGCAAATCGACAATATTGGTTAAGGTATCAATGGTATATTGCAAGACAAAGGCGTTAACCTGCGCGGTAAACGACCCTAATACCGTTAATATCAAGGTTAAAATGAAAAGCCCTCGATAGGGCCTTGCAAACTCTCCCAGCCTTTTTAGGATAGACCATAGCAAAGCCCCCCGTTCTGCTTTCTTAGTGGGAGGCTTATTATCTAAAGGAACACGGCGTGGAGAAGTACTCATAATATTAAGGCGCTATTTAATGTCAGTTAAACCATTACCATTGATTGTAGTACACTTTATAAATAGACCGCTATTATAAAGGCTTTAATTGGTATCCTAAAATATGCTGACTAAAAACTATCATTTGGCACAAAAACTTCACCAACCATAATTCGGCGAGCAGAGCGGCTCATGGATACTTTTTTGGCTTGCCAGCGACCATCGACTTGTTCGGTTTTTCCGCCGACGAGTAGCGTTCCTGATGGATGCCCAAAGCGCACTTCACCTAATTCGCTACTACCAGCTGCTTCATTGACCAATGTACCCTGGGTGGTCGCTGCTGCGGCAATCGCCACCGCTGCTGTACCCATCATCGCATGATGCAATTGCCCCATACTCATGGCGCGTACCACTAAGTCAATGTCTGCTGCCTCAACTGCTTTGCCACTTGAGGCGCTATAACTTTGTGCAGGGGCAACCCAAGCAATTTTTGGGATATGCTGACTGGCTTGTGCTTCAGAGACGTCTTTAAATAAGCCCATTGCAACGCCACCTTTAGCACGGATTGCCTCTAACTTAGCTAAGGTTCCGCTATTACTATTAATATCACCTTGCAGTTCCGTACCAGTAAAACCCAAATCTTCTGCTTTCATAAAGATGGTTGGAATACCGGCACTGATAAAGGTGGCTTTGACGCTATCAGTATTTAGACCACAGCCAGACACATCAAAATCATCGATTAAATTGTTGGTCGGGAACATGTCACTAGAGGAGTCAACCGGATCGATAAATTCAATCTTCACTTCGGCAGCAGGGAAGGTGACGCCATCTAATTCAAAATCGCCGGTTTCTTGCACTTGTACTTTGCCTTGCTCATCTAAGTAAACAGGCACATGAGCGATAATGGTTTTACTAATATTCTCTTGCCAAATACGCACTTCGCAAATGCCGTTGCTTGTATTATTACTGACACTAGCTTTCACTTTAGCCGCGTCAATCAAGCCCATATTAATCGCACAAGCGCCAACCGCAGCGGTTAAATTACCACAATTTCCCGCCCAATCAATCATAGGCTTGGCGATATTGACCTGTCCAAACAAGTAGTTCACATCGTGGTCTGTTTTATCAGACTCAGATAAGATGACGGTCTTAGAAGTGCTAGAGCTACCATTGCCCAAGCCGTCGATTTGCTTACCATAAGGATCAGGGCTACCGATGACCCGCAATAGAAAATTATCGCGCGCCTTGCCAGCAACTTGGCAGCGCTCTGGTAAGTCGGATAATTTAAAAAATGTCCCTTTTGAGGTACCACCGCGCATATAGGTAGCGGGGACAGAGACTTGTGGGGTAAGTTTTGGTGTGTTTTTTAAAGGTGTATGTTGTGAAGTTGATTGGGTCATTTCTTATTCCTTATATCTGTTTATGAGGATGAGAGTCGTTAATGCACTATTTTTGTGGTAAAATACCACAAGGATTAATATTTTGAATATGGAGAAATTTATGTCCACTGCAAGCATACGTCTTAACAAGGCGCTGGTTGATAAAGCCTATGCGATATCTAAAGCACAACATCGTACCCCGCCAAAGCAAATAGAGCATTGGGCTACCATTGGACAAATTATGGAAGACAACCCTGATCTGTCTTACGAATTTGTTCGTCAGCTTTTGATTGCTCAAGCAGAAGTTGATGCTGGTATGGTTGAACCCTACGAATTTGGATAGTTTATTTTGGATAAATAATGACTCAGTCTTTAAGTGTTATTCAATCACATAGTTTTAAAAAAGCCGTTAAAAAATTGCACAATAATCAGAAAGCTGATTTAGATGATGCTGTACGTGCCATCATTGACAATTCTGAGCTAGGTGTGCAAAAGGTAGGTGACTTATCATCAGTACGAATTTATAAGTTTAAAATGCTAAAGCAGTTAACATTATTGGCTTATCAAATCGATGATGGTCAGCTTGTCCTTACCTTGTTAATGTTTGGCCCACATGAGAACTTTTATCGTGATGTTAAATTAATACTTTAATGCTTGTTATATGGCACTAGTCTCATTATTTTTCATATCCAAAGATTAAAAAACCGATGCCGTATAATTTATACAACATCGGCTCTTTAATTATTTAACACTCATGACACTTACACAATATCTAGCGTGCCATCGATAAACTCTTTGGCAAAGCGTTGTAGCATACCGCCTGCGTTGTACATTTTGACTTCATCAGCGGTATCTAAACGGCAGATAACAGGTGCTTTATCAACGGTGCCGTCTTTACGATGAATCACTAACGTCATCTCACCGCCAGCAGATACTTCGCCTTCGATATCAAATACTTCGGTGCCATCAATATTTAGGGTGTTACGATTGACACCTTCTTTAAACTGTAAAGGTAGTGCACCCATACCGACCAAGTTTTGACGATGGATACGTTCAAAATCTTCTGCGACAACCACTTCTACGCCAGCTAAACGCACACCTTTGGCAGCCCAGTCACGGCTTGAGCCTTGACCATAGCCGTCACCGGCGATGATGATTAGCGGCTGCTCGCGGTTCATATAGGTTTCAATCGCTTCCCACATGCGCATGACCTGACCTTCAGGCTCGACGCGAGCCAATGAGCCTTGGATAACGTCACCTTTTTCGTCACGTACCATCTCATTCAATAGCTTAGGATTGGCAAAGGTTGCACGTTGGGCGGTTAAATGGTCGCCGCGATGGGTCGCATAAGAGTTATAATCTTCCGCAGGCAGACCCATAGTATCAAGGTACTCGCCAGCTGCTGAGTCACCCAAAATCGCATTAGACGGTGATAAATGGTCAGTAGTGATGTTATCACCCAATACCGCCAATGGACGCATTCCTTTCAGCTTATTCATCGCCGCCATTTTGCCTTCCCAATACGGCGGACGACGGATATAAGTGGTCTGCTCGCGCCAGTCATAGAGTGGGCTTAATGCTTTTCCGGTGTCTTTTTTGGCTTCATCAAACATCGGGATATAAACGGCGTTAAATTGCTCAGGCTTCACGGCTTTGGCAACGATAGCATCAACTTCGTCATCATCAAACCAGATGTCTTTTAGATAAACATCATTGCCATCCGTGTCTTTGCCCAATGAGTCTTTTTCAATATCAAAACGGATATTACCGGCGATAGCATAGGCAATCACCAGTGGTGGCGACGCTAAAAACGCTTGCTTAGCATACGGATGGATACGACCATCAAAGTTACGGTTGCCTGATAGTACCGCGGTGGTAAATAGGTCACGCTCGATGATTTCTTGCTCAATCTTAGGATCAAGGGCGCCACTCATACCATTACAGGTAGTACAAGCAAAGCCAACCACATCAAAGCCGATTTCTTTTAGCTCTGGCATCAGACCGGCTTCTTCTAGGTACATTTTGACGGTTTTTGAGCCGGGTGCTAATGACGATTTCACCCAAGGTTTACGCAATAAGCCTTTTTTATTAGCATTACGCGCGACAAGGCCAGCAGCAACCATATTGCGCGGGTTAGACGTATTGGTACAACTGGTAATCGCTGCGATAATCACCGCGCCATCTGGCATTAAACCATCTTTTGGTTCAGGTAATTTATCACCTTCACCGTGAGCAATGCCTTTCGCAACCAAGTCTGTGGTTGATACGCGTGCATGCGGACGTGAAGGGCCTGCCATGTTACGGACAACAGCCGATAAATCAAACTCAAGCACACGGTCGTAAACTGCATTTTCCATGCCGTCAGCCCATAGACCGGTCTGCTTAGCGTATTGCTCAACCAATTTAATTTGAGCCTCAGAACGACCGGTTAGGCGTAGATAATCGATGGTTTGCTCATCGATATAGAACATCGCTGCGGTGGCGCCATATTCTGGGGTCATGTTTGAGATAGAAGCACGGTCACCAACGCTTAATTGGCGTGCACCTTCACCGAAGAATTCGATATAAGTAGAGACTACGCCTGCATCACGCAAGAACTCGGTCATCGCCAGTACCAAATCGGTACCAGTAATGCCTTTTTGCAACTTGCCGGTTAATTTAACACCAACGTAATCTGGGAGGCGCATATAAGACGGGTTGCCTAGCATGACGCTTTCCGCTTCAAGCCCGCCAACACCAATTGAGATAACGCCTAAGGCATCAACCATCGGGGTATGGCTATCAGTACCAACCAAAGTATCGGCAAACGCCACTTGTTCACCAGCTTTATTTTGTACCACTTGTACAACCGGCGACATTTTTTCTAAGTTGATTTGGTGCATGATGCCGTTACCGGGCGGTACGACGTTGACGTTATCAAAGGCATACTGACACCAGTTGATAAAGTGAAAACGGTCATCGTTACGGCGCTCTTCGATAGCGCGGTTTTTCTCAAAGGCGTTCTCTTCAAAGCCTGCATGTTCAACGGCTAGTGAATGGTCAACAATCAATTGCGTTGGAACGATTGGATTCACTTTAGATGGGTCACCGCCTTGCTCAGCGATGGCGTCACGTAGACCTGCCAAATCAACAAACGCAGTCTGACCTAGGATATCATGACAAACGACGCGAGCAGGATACCACGGAAAATCTAAATCTTGCTTGCCTTCGATATGTTGCTTGAGCGCTGCGGTTAAGTCTTCTGGTGGGCAGCGGCGTACCAAGTTTTCACACAATACTTTTGAGCAGAACGGTAGCTTGTCATACGCGCCAGCTTCGATATTTTCGATGGCTTCACGAGTATCAAAGTAATATAAATCTGTGCCAGGTAATGGCTTTTTAAAGGGTTCATTCATCGGTTGTACAAGGGCGTTGTCCATAAGTCACCTTTAGCTGTTGGCTGGTTGCAATGAGGGCTACTCGTAAAAGAGTTTTTGATAATTTTGATAAAAAGAGCGGTTCTTTTAGCAAAGCATTATCTAGCGTTGATGATTAAGCGCTAAAGAATCAGCTTTACTAAAAAAACGAGGTTCATTAGAAAAATATGGCTAAGCTCATGAGAAGTAATTGTAGGATGTGCCTTACACATTAATAAGACAGCACACCCTACAAACCTTCTATATCACGAAAAATTAACGCGCACTCATCTCTGGTACTGGGCGCAATTCTTCACCAGTATATTCCGCACTTGGGCGAATGATACGGTTATTGGCACGTTGCTCAAACACGTGTGCTGCCCAGCCTGTTAGACGCGAGCAAACAAAGATTGGCGTGAACAGTTTGGTTGGAATGCCCATGAAGTGATAGGCAGAGGCATGGAAAAAGTCAGCGTTACAGAAGAGTTTTTTCTCGCGCCACATGACTTCTTCACAGCGAACTGAAACAGGATAAAGCACTTCATCACCAACATCGGCTGCTAGCTTCTCAGCCCAACCTTTTATGACGACGTTACGTGGGTCTGATTCGCTATAGATAGCATGACCAAAGCCCATGATTTTGTCTTTACGCGCCAGCATTGCCATCATCTCAGACTCTGCTTGGTCAGGAGAGGTAAAGCCTTCAATCATATCCATCGCCGCTTCATTGGCGCCGCCATGTAAATGACCGCGTAATGAGCCAATCGCGCCAGTGATACAAGAATGAATGTCAGACAGGGTAGACGCACAGACGCGAGCGGTAAAGGTTGAGGCGTTAAACTCATGCTCAGCATAAAGAATCAGTGATACGTTCATTACCTTAGTATATAGCTCGTTTGGTTTTTCACCTTTTAGCAGATGTAAGAAATGACCGCCAATGGTATCGTCATCAGTTTCAGTTTCGATACGCACGTTGTCATGGCTGAAGCGATACCAGTAATTGATGATTGATGGGAAAACCGCCAGCATACGGTCGGTTTTATCGTTCTCTTGTGAGAAGTCAGTTTCCATCTCAAGGTTACCAAGCATCGAGCAACCGGTACGTAATACGTCCATCGGATGGGCGTCCGCAGGGATACGCTCAAGCACATCTTTTAATGCTTGTGGTAAGCCACGTAAACCTTTCAATTTAGTTTGATAAGCATCAAGCTCGCTTTGGGTAGGTAAGTTGCCGTATAGCAACATATAAGCCACTTCCTCAAAGATGCATTTGTCAGCAAGCTCTGAGACATCATAACCACGATAAGTCAGACCAGAGCCTGATTTTCCAACGGTAGACAAAGCGGTCTTACCTGCTACTTGACCACGTAAACCTGCGCCCGAAAGTTCTTTTTGTGCTGCCATGATAAATTCCTTTTGTTGGTAGCTTGTGTTGGATAAAATATAAAGGTACTGCAAATATTAGATAATGCGCTGGCATGTTCATTGATAGAAAAACCAACGCTTTTAACCGCTAAAACTACTTATTATCTGCAAATAACTTGTCTAGCGTTTGTTCAAACTCATGATAGTTTAAGAAGTCATACAGCTCCATACGGGTTTGCATGGTGTCGACAACTTTGTCTTGCGTGCCATCATCAAGCAGATGCTGATAAACGTTTAATGCCGCTTTATTCATCGCACGAAACGCTGACAATGGATAAAGTACCATATCAACCCCAACCGCATATAACTGTTCGGTAGTATAAAGGTCGGTTTGACCAAACTCAGTCATATTGGCAAGGACTGGAATATCGAGTACATCGGTAAACTTACGGTACATCTCGATATCCGTCAATGCTTCGGCAAAAATCATATCAGCACCAGCTTCTTGGAAAGCAACCGCGCGCTCAACCGCTGCATCAAGACCTTCAACAGATAGGGCGTCTGTACGAGCCATCACCACAAAGTCTTTATCCGTTTTTGCATCAAGTGCCGCTTTTAGGCGATCAACCATCTCAGAGATACTCACGATTTCTTTATTTGGGCGATGACCACAACGCTTTTGTGCGACTTGGTCTTCGATATGTACCGCTGCAACGCCTGCTTTTTCCATTTTCTTAATGGTTTGGGCGATGTTAAATGCGCCGCCAAAGCCGGTGTCGATATCGACCAATAATGGTGTATCAACCGCATCGGTAATACGGCGCGCATCTTCTAAAACGTTATCAAGGCTGGTCATACCCAAGTCCGGCAGACCAAATGAGGCATTGGCCACGCCAGCACCAGAGAGGTATAACGCTTGATGACCGACTTGGGTTGCCATCATCGCCGTATAGGCGTTAATCGCGCCAGCAATCTGTAGCGGTTGGTTGTTATCGTTTTTTTGTTTCATTGCACTGCGAAAGCGAGCGCCTGCTGATAAAGTCATGTCGTAGTCCTTACGTGGAGGGATAATCTTATTAATATGAGGCAAGGTGTTATTGTTGTGCCTAATTATACCCAATTATCCATGATTACAAAGCGGTGTTTTATATCAAATCATTAGTAATGTTTAATATAATTAGTAGTATAGTTAAACTCATTCATATTATGAATAGCTATATCCAATTTTTAGAGATTTACTGAGATTACTATTCATATTGCTAAAGTTACAAAATCTTCGCCATACTATTATTTACATTTAGTTACAAATAGCTTAGTTTTTTAATCTACTTATTCCTTTGGCAATAAATAATAAACGAGAGGACTTATAAATAAAAAGCCCTGATAGCTAAGCTAAAAGGGCTTTGATGATAAAAGGTTTTCTAAGTACTTTTAATCAAAGTTAACCAAATTTAACCAAATTTAACCAAGAAATCCTGCAAGATTGGCTAGGAACAATAGCGCAAAGCCTGCTAAAAATATCAGTCCTGCAATGGATAAGGCATTCATACCGGCTGATATTTTTTGATGACTGCGTACCAGTGAGTAGTTGAGCCAACCAAAGATAGGCGCAGAGACAAACGCCGATATCATGGCAAATTTCAGCATTGAGCCTAATTGTCCGGTAAAGAAGGTGATAATCACCAGTCCGCCACCAATCGCATAAGTGGTCCAAAAAGCGATTTGTTTCTTATTAATCTCGCTTTGACCTTTAATCAAACGCCAGCATTCGGCATTGGCACGGCCATAGCCATCAGCACAAGTAATGGTAGTACCAAACATACACATAAAGGCGACGAACGCGACCAGTAGTCGTGACCATTCACCAATGGTTGCCGTATACATATTTATCAGCTGGTTGATATAAGCGCCACCGACCAATTCAATCTCTTGACCTGAACCATACTGGACAAACACCCCTAACGCTAAGAAAAACAGCGCTAAAATAGCCGAGACCGCATAGCCAACGTTAAAGTCCAATAAGCCTTGGCGATGGGTGGTGTTGTCAGCTTTTATTTTTGCTGAGGTCCACATCGAGGTAATAGCAGCAAACTCAAGTGGCGCTGGCATCCAGCCCATCAGTGCCACAATGAAGCCTAAAGTTGCTAAGTTCCAAGGAGAGGCGGCAACAAAATCTACCGCCATAACCGTTGGCTTGCCCGCGGCAATCACAACCGCTGCTACCGTGGCTGACGTCAGGGCAATCATAATCCACTTAGTCACGCCATCGAGCAGCTTATAATGACCGGCAATCAAAAAGAACCATGAGACCGCAACAATGATTAAAGCCAAGCTCATGGTGGATAGACCAAGAGAGGCGGGTAGCATAAAGCCCAATATCACCGCTGCAATCAAGGATACCGCACCGGTACTAATCACCGCTGATAGGATAGAGAGGAGAAAGTAAATCCAAAGATAGGCTTTTGAGCGTTTGGCATAACCTGCGATTAAACTCTCGCCGGTGTCATAAACATAATCAGTACCGAAGCGAAAAAAAGGATACTTAAACACGTTGGCTAGAATAATCATAATCGCTAGCTGCCAGCCATAAAGTGCACCAGCCTGTGTCGATGAAATCAGATGCGAGCCACCGATAGCAGCGGTCGCCATTAAGATGCCGGGTCCAAAAATCCGCCAGCTAAATCCTTCTTGCTGCGCGGTCACGGTAGCGCCATCGTCCGTGGCGCTCGGGTTGTTGAGTGGTTGTGTGGTCATGAATACCTCGAAATGGTTAAAACGGCAAATTATCACTTACCTGTGTCAGCTTGCCAATGATCATGAGAGAAACGATTTATCAGATAGCTGAATATAAAACGATTCGTCTTGTCTCGACTTTAGCATAATGCTGCTAGACAGGATAATGATTATTCTAATTATTATTACTAATAGTTTGCATGCCCATTCTCGATAGTTAGCATAATAAGTTATGAATATCAAGGGTTTTGAGCAGGTATTTTTTGCCGGTTCTTTATAACACAATACGCCGCCGATATCTGCCATTTGGCGCTATTTAGAGCGGTTTAATGCGGTTTAACGCTGTAAGGTAAAGCTTTGCTTGCGATAAGTGATACCGCGGCGCTCATATACCTGATAAATCGCGCTCAGTAGGTCAGGGATTTTAGGGTGGACAAAGTCTTTGAGAGTATGCAGGTAAATAGGAGAGGTGGCGTTTTCATGCAGCAGGCGTCGATAGACGATCTGCTCGGTGCGCACCGTTTTTAAGCTGGCAGGTACCAAGGTGATACCTTCGCCCGCGGCAACCAAGCCAAGCGCCACTTGTAAATCGCTGACGGTGGTGGTCATAAATGGCGAGATGCCATATTGCGCAAACAGATGCAGCAAGGGTTCGGTCACCGGTTCAAGAGAAGGCTGCTCGTTAGATGACTGTTTATGTCGGCTGCTGCTTTTATCGTTAGCAGAGATATGGTTAGTGGAGTTGCTAATAGATGTATTAATAGGTTGGGTGGTCGTTGATATAGGCAGGTGGGTTTGATGGTATAAAATCAAACGGTTATTTGCCAGATCAATCAGACGTTGCTCATCAATATGAGCGAGCGCATGCGCTTTAGGAAGCGCCACCATATAACGCTCATGACGCAATAATATCTGCTGAATCCATGGGTCTTGATGGGCAAAGCGCCCAAAACCTATGTCAATCTCACCGGTTTTTAAGGCTTCGATTTGCTGATAAGAGCTGATGTCCTTGAGATTGACCTCAATATCAGGATTGGACTGCTTGAGCTTAGCGATGACTTCGGGTAATAAGCCGTACAGCACCGATGGCACAAAGCCGATATTTAAGGCAGTACTTGGCGCCGATAAGCGCTGGGTCATGCTAGTAACCGTATCAATCTCTGTCAGTATTGCGCTGATTTTATCGTAAAAGAAGACACCCGCTTCTGTCAGATGTAGCGGTCTATGATAACGGTCAACCAACTCTACCCCCATGTCGGTCTCAAGCTGCTTGAGCAACCGGCTGAGCGTCGGCTGTGACAACCCTGTTTTGGTGGCAGCGGCGCTAAAGCTTCTTAAGTCCGCGATAGCAATAAAAGCATTGAGCTGTTTTAAATCCATATTGTGATGCCCATCTGTCTATGACGCTTATTTAACCGGATATGTTGGCTATTTTATATAAATAGGAGGAACAAGCGTAAAATTATACTTGAAGGAGAGCAGGCGACCCACTATATTGTGTGGTAACGATAGTGTTACAATTTAGCAAACAATTGATGTAAATTAGCCATACCAACAAAACGTGCAAACAAGCTGTATTTACTCTCATTCTAGCAATTTTCTATTTTTCGTGGCATTAACTGTTCTGGTATCACTTCATGAGCGATAAAAAAAGCAACCAAAGTGCGGATTTAGAGGCTAATTTAGCGAAAATTGCTAATGCTAAGCCGCGAAGACGCTCTCGTAAAGACAATATTTATGAGCGCTTTATCACGCGTGTCGAAAATGTAGACAGCAGCGATAATAATACCAATCGCGAACAAGCGAATGTCAACGACGGCAGGCTTGCGCCATTAAAACCGCTAAAAAACGCCGATAAGCTGTCATCATATGAGCCTTTGAGCGCCGCAGAGCTGGAATTATTTGCTAGCCAGCAAGATGAGTTGCGACAAGAGAGCAGTCTACAGGGAACGAATGCCACAAGCACGGGTGTTAATTTAGACTTTTCCGATGAAAACGAGAGTTTGGATAAAAGTCGTGTAGCCATAGCTGATATAAATGACTCATCAAATACTGAAGCAGATGACGACTATGCAGACAAGGCTAATAACACTACTGCCAGAGAGACATCTTCGTTTTCTAGTGCAGCGCCTTTAGATGATGCAAATCGCATTTCTGAAAGCTCTGAAATCTATGAAACCTATGAGAAAAATGAAAGTATTGATATTAAAAGCCTTGATATCGACGATATAGCCACACAAAGCTCGACTATATTAATCCCAGCAAATGATAAGAAGCTGGCAAGTAGCAAAAAGCCGCTTATCATCGGGATGGTAGTTGGCTCATTATTGATTGCAGCGGTCGTATTGACCCTTATCTTTACCGGCTTCTTATCTACCAACACATCGACTGAGCCGGCGCTACCTACTAATGCTGGCACGCCTAAAAGCAATAGTGACAGCAGGGGCAATAAGGTAGCTACAGCAAGTAATACGCCTGATGCTAGCAATCAGTCGACCGTAGATGCTCAAACCAGTGTACCAAGCACTGGCAATAAAGATCTTGATAATAAAAACACTGCCAAGAATACACAAGGTGCCGATGGTCAATCTACCGCCGCCACGACCAATAATTCAGAAAATGAATCGGCATCTGAGCCAGCTATTACATACGAGGATTTTAGAGAAGAGTCACAAAGTACGTTATTTCGTGAGACCAACGATTGAGAAGGTTTAATATACTAAAAAGGCATTAAATCTGTGCTTCTATACCGTTTATCCGCTAATCCTAGCGCTCATACCAAAAACCGTTGCATCGTGTCATAGGTTACGTATCATCATATAAAGACGCGGATATATACCGCTCATCATATATATGGATACGGTACTGACTTATGAGCCCCTCAAGTAATGACATAAATCCTGATACCGCTACAAAGCTGCTTAGCAATAGCTTTAACAGTGATGATGTTATCTTGAATATCGAGGGTCGAAAGCGTATGCGTCGGCCCTATGAGCGCTACATGCAGCAGCAAGCCATGCAAAAATCGTTAGAGCATACTGCAGCTGATGTGACTATGGTACATAAGCTACATAAGCAGAGCGAGAACCATCAATCCTCAGATATCATTCATTCTAACGAAACGGTCACCTCTCACCAATCAACCTCTCTATTCTGTGCTGACACAGCTATACCTACAAAGAAACCTAGAAAGATTAGCTCGCTTAATCATGCCAAGTTTCTCAGCGTCATGGCTATCTTTTGCGCTGTCTTCTTGCTTGCCGTATTTGCCTTCAATTACTTACTCTCAAAAAATTCTCAGGTACCACTAGGAGTTAACAGCGCGTCAGTTGCTCAGAATACGGCATCTGCCAAGCAAATGAATACAAACTTAGCAAATGCAGACATAAAAACCGACCCTAATTCTATTCCTAGTTTCATTTCACCACGAGATGAGACAAAAAATGAAAGGCAAAATGGTGATGAGCAAATCAATACTATGAATGCCATAAATGCTATAAAAGTTAAAACAACGCTTAGTGAGCATGATTTTAGACAAGAGGCGCAGAATACCTTATTCCGTGACTCAGAAAAACAGGCCAGCCAGAAGCCTGACATTGCCACTCAGCCAGAAATTAACCCGCAAGATTTTAAAGCAGAAGCTAAGAGCATCTTGTATCGGGATGAGACTAAAGCAGGTAAATAATCTGAGACGGTCTTAATTTCAACGCCTGTCAGTGTTGCATAAGATATGAGTTTAGTCTAAATACTCAATAAGGTAGCTTTAATATTGGCTAATCCTATAACTATAAATTTTGTAATTGCTCAATTAACCAGCGATGTATACCACTGTCACTGGTACGTGGATGCCATGCCGCGATTACCTTAAAGGTGGGCGGCAATGCTTCGATTTTAATCTCTTTGACTTTATTATTTGGTAATAGTCGCGCAGGGTAAAAGGCTATCATGTCGGTGGTGTGTAGGATATCTGGCACGGCTGAAAAGCTAGGAACTGACATCACAATATGGCGTTTAAGCCCTTTTTCTGCAAACCATTGATCATGCGATCCGCGCAAATTGGCCCGCGAAGGCGATACCACCAGCTGCGGGTGTGCGGCAACTTGCGCCAGTGTGAATATCTCTGTTGCAAAGGTGTTTTTATAACCCGTCACACATAAATGCTGTTCTTCAAATAGCGTCACATACGATAAATTATCAGGGATAAACTCTGGAAAAGTAATCAGCAAATCAAGTTCGCCTGCCGCAATCAGCTGATTGATATTGTCTGAGGCAAAATCTCTCACTATCAGCTTTAAATGAGGCGCTTCACGGCGTGTGATACTAAATAACTGCGGCAATAATGCCTGCGTCGCATAGTCGGTTGCACTAATCGTAAAGACGCCTTTGTAGGTTTGCGGCGTAAACACTTCTGGCTCTAACAATACTTCCAACTGTTTTAATATCTCGTCAATCGGTTGCCGCATCGCTAGTGCTTTTGGTGTTGCCACCATGCTATTACCTTGACGAATAAACAAACGATCATCAAACAAATCCCGTAGCTTACGCAACTGCTCACTAATCGCTTGTTGCGTCAGTCCCATTTTGCGCGCAACTTGCGAGAGATTTTTCAGATCAAGTAGTGCCTGCAATACTCTAAGCTGCTTGATATCTAGCCGATTCATACCATTCATAACACTTACCATTAATAGTTGTACCCTAAACAAGAAAGGCTTGTTTCTAATTGTACCTATAAAACTCTATGCTAACCAACATTACTTAAGCAGCCCATTAAACCTAAAAATAGATTCAGTGGCTCAAAGAATAAGCCTATCCGTTTGCTTTAAAAGAGAGTGTTATGAAACAAGCTATGCCAACTATGCCAAATACCAGTGCGTTATTTTCATCTGTACAACTTGGACCTTATACCCTTAAAAACCGTATCGTGATGCCGCCTTTGACGCGCTCTCGTAGCACGCAACCTGACAATATCCCTAATGATTTAATGGCAAGCTATTATGCACAGCGCGCCTCAGCAGGTTTTATGGTAACTGAAGGTACGCAGATTGAGCCACGAGGCCAAGGCTACGCGTGGACGCCGGGTATTCATTCGCAAGCCCAAATTGAAGGCTGGAAAAAAGTTACGCAAGCAGTACATGCTAAAGGCGGTATTATTTTTGCTCAGTTATGGCACGTTGGCCGCGTATCTCATACCAGCTTACAACCAAACCAAGCTCAGCCTATCGCTCCATCTGCCATTACTGCCACTAACGTCAAAGTATTTATTGAGACAGGTCCAGGCGAGGGCGCTTTAGCCGACCCAAGTGAGCCACGGGCACTGAGCACAGAAGAAGTGGGTGAATTGGTCGCTATGTATGCACAAGCCGCGCGCAACGCACTAGAAGCAGGTTTTGATGGGGTAGAGCTACACTGTGCCAATGGCTATTTGGTGAATCAATTTATCTCTGAGCATAGCAATACACGTGATGATCAATATGGTGGTTCGTTGACCAATCGTCTGCGTTTTTTAAAAGAAGTGGTCGCTGCCGTCAGTGATGTGGTTGGTGCTGATCGTTTAGGCGTACGTTTTGCGCCTTTATTTGCCAGCACGGATGAAACTCGTGTGTATCTAGGCTTAGTAGAAGCAGACCCGCATCATACCTATATTGAAGCGATTAAAGTACTTGAACAGGCGGGCATTGCTTACTTATCCATTGCAGAGGCTGATTGGGATAATGCGCCTGATTTGCCAGAGCCTTTTTATCAAGCGGTCAGAGCTGAGTTTTCAGGACGTATTATTTATGCCGGTAAGTACACTGTGCAGAAGTCGGTCGATATATTATCTAAAGGTTATGGGGATTTATTTGCTTTTGGTCGTCCTTTTATTGCTAATCCCGATTTACCTGAACGCATAGCCAATCATTGGCCACTCAATGAGGCAGATCCTGCCACGATGTATGGCGGCACTGCCATTGGCTATAGTGATTATCCTCGCTATCAAGAATAGTCAAAAAAGTAGTGCATAAAACAAGGTCGATCACGGCCTTGTTTTCACCGCAGCAAGCGATGGGTATAAGCAGTGCGATGACGCTGCAAAAATGCACATAATTCTAAAGATATTCTATTTGTCAGTATTTATCAGTTGGTAGACGCAATGAATAAAAGTTTGAAAGACAGACTGATACGCATATTAGTAGGATATGTCGGACTTTATCCGACGCTCTTAATCGTATTAACGTTATTAAAGCCTGTGACTCATGGTCTAAGTCTGCCAGTGGTGGTATTGATTGAGACCATAATACTCGTGCCGTTGACGCAGATGGTGTCATTTCCACTAGCAGGCTGGCTCATTGAGCGCTTAAGAAGATAACAATCTAAAACCCATGCTATCAGTGACTCTAAAACAGTCTATTTAACATAATATACATTATGCGAAAACAAACCAACGGTCTTAAGGGTAAAGCAGATAATATTTTAGACACTGCATCTTAGACACTACGATTTGCAAATACTTCCATTGATTTCTATTTGTGCTTATTCATAAATATTTTTATCAGCATTTAAAATTAATACCAGTATCGGCGCACAATCAATATTTCAGGTTTCAGTTAACGACAAGCGTTTTGCAAATACTCTCGTAAAGATGAACCGTCCTCATCTAAGATAACGTCTGCCACTTGGCAGGTAGAATCATCACAGGACAATTCATAATACACATCATTGCCTTGCGCCAAGCTGACTTGAACCAATCCTTGCGTGGTCACTGAAAACTTTTTCTCTTGCCCATAGTCAGGATCTTGGGAGCTCCACAGCACGTCATAACCAATATGACATGAGGTTTGCTCTCTAACAAAGTAATCTTGCTCAAGCCGCATGGCCGCCTGTAGCTCTTGGTTGCCATATTGTTGTAATACCACCGGATAATCTTGACCCTGATTATTCACATCTTGCTGGTACATATCAGCGATGGTTGTGACTTTCATGGCGAAAGCCGTCTGTAAGGCCTCTGTTAGATTGGCGGTCGCAGAAATAGCAGAAAACCCTAGGGATAACATCATTATAGAAAATAGTTTCTTCTGCATGGCGTCCTCCATCTGCTATCACATATTTAGTAGTATATTCATTAAAACACATATAAACTACCACTTTACTGCACAATTGTGTTGGTAAGGTTTATCGGACAAAAACCTTGTTTACACAGCACCATTATTAACTTTGAGCAGTTATGAGTACTATTGATGAGCAAAACCTTATTTAACTCAGTACTTATTTAGGTCTCAGGTCTAATGCCGCTATTATAATTTTAATAAGCTACGATAAGGATATTCTTATGATGCCGTCATCTCGTTTTAATATTTTTCAGTCAGGTTTGTATAAATTAACGACTGCTGCATGCTTTGTCTCCATACTTGTTGCGACTGGCTGCTCATCTTCTGCTGAATCCAATGTCAAAATACCCAGTCAGCAAAATGGTAATACCTCAGCGCCTATCGTCTCTGATGCCAGCCAGCAAACACTTAGACAACAAGCATTACGTATTCAGCGTGCCCTAGCGAATGACGACTTTGCGCGCATCACCAATGATATCCATCCGACGCGCGGCGTACGTTTTTCAATGTATGCCTACGTACGCCCTGAGACCGATAAAGTCTTTAGCCGTGAACAATTCGCCCAATACTTACAACAAGCCAAAATCCGTTTTACTTGGGGTGATTTAGATGGCTCTGGCGACACATTGGTGATTCCGCTACCAGAATACTTAGATACGTGGGTCGCTGGTGAGAAATATAATAATGCCAGTATCAGCGTTAATGAGTTTAAGCATAACGGCAGTATGATCAATAATTTAAAAGAGATTTACCCCAATTCAGAGTTTGTTGAGTTTTATCATAAAGGCTCAGAGCAATACTCTGGTATGGACTGGCGTATCCTGCGCTTAGTGTTTGATGAGTACCAAGGCAAACGTTATCTGGTCGCTATTGTCAATGAACAATGGACGGTTTAAATAATTTTTACCTATAAAAACAAGTGCTTATATTCATAAAAATCAATAACGGGCAGTGTTATTAAATCAATACACTGCCCTTTTCATCTGTTTTTTAAGCTATTAAACGGATAATTAAGAAATTAGCGACTGAAAAATCCGTAAAAACACTTATAAACTGAGTAAACATTGATGATTTTTATAGGTCATATAGAAGGTAGTAGCAGTACCCTTATCCTCTTTGCTTTCATATACTGGATAATCATACGCTTCCTCAAAAACGCCCTTATAACCATCTAGTTTACCCAAGCCTTTTGTAGTTAAATCTGCTTTGTTGTTTATATTCATTAAATGATAAATATCACTATAATCAACCCCTTTTTGTCTCATCTCCATAATATTGAAAGCAAAAGCTGACTGAGTTGAGCAAAAATCTTCATTATTATCAGGTATATTTTGGACTTTATCGAGGGTTGAATCTATATATACTCCTAATTCTTGCAGCTCTTTAGGATATTGTGAGGGCGCATTGATAGCATATGCTGTATGCGTTATCAGTAAAGCATAAATTAAAATTAGCAATTTTTTCATGAAATTCATATTCTCGTAAGTATGGTTTTTTCTAATCGCTTTTACCAAGACACCTTTCATTCATAGCGGCGTTTGCCGAAAAAACTTCACCATTATGTCGTAAATATCAGGATAAGCATCAATCAGCTTTTGCGGCGTCTCAAAAAATACCTCACTGAGTACCGCGAAAAACTCCGCAGGATTGGTCGCGCCATAACGGTCGAGACCTGATTTATGATGGCTTTGAAAATCCTCAAAGTCTCGGCTCATAATCTCAGTCCAGCGCGCAGGATCCATATCCGCTTGCAGCGGCGGAAAACCATTGGCACGACCATTTAGCATATCAAGTTTATGCACAAACTCATGAATGACAACGTTGTGACCATCGCGCTCCCCTGAGTGTTTAGCATCCTTCCATGACAGAATAACAGGACCACGCAGCCACGCTTCGCCGCTACGGTGCTGACTGCCCTCATGGACAACCCCCAACTCATCGACAGTGGTGGTTTCGCTTTTGTAGGAACCCGGGTAAATAATAATGGCCGACCAGCCAGCGTACCACTCAAGGCTTAGGTTTAAAATAGGCAGGCAAGCTTGTAAGGCGATAGATTGCCTAACCGCATCGGTAATCTCAAAACCCTGCGCGCCAGTAATCGACTTATCCGCCAAAAACAACGTCGCCAGCTCAAACAAGCGTGTTAGCTCATCTTCGTCTAGCCTATCAAGTATCACAATACGCTTGGCCGCTTGCAGCCAGTCAGCATGGGTAAACTCGCTGTTGTCCAATATGCGCTGCTCGCGCCAGTCTTTTATCATGCTAAACATATTGAATTTCCTTTAATTTCGTCGTTAGACTGTGCTTTTTATTATTGGCGTTATGTGTTTTTTAAGAGGTTAAGTGATGCTGACAATAAGCCTATTTATCAAGATTCTAACGACAACATATTCATAATTAATTTAATCAAGGTTTCTTTTTGGTTGGGGTCAGACTCGGCAACCAATAACGTTAATGCGGCAAGGCCTGTGTTATTAATAACCATGTCACCTTTATCATTGAGCAGTCGATTATTACGATGCAGAAAATCTACAAACAAAAAAGCGCCGCTGCGTTTATTGCCATCGGTAAAAGGATGGTTTTTGACCATAAAGTACAGCAGATGCGCCGCTTTACTCTCGATGGTCGGGTATGCAGGCTCGCCAAACACCGTCTGCTCTAAATTACCCAGTACACTGTCCAACCCATCACCACGAGGCTTGGCAAATAGCTCAGTCGCCTCGCCCCTTGCTATCAGCTGCGCTTTCAAATCCGTCAGCGCTGCCATCGCCTCAGTCGGACTGGGTAAGATACCGCCATCCTCCCCTGCAGGATTATCAAGCAATCCTTCATCATAGCGCTGCAACCATAAAAATGTCTGTGTATAACGGCTGATAATCTCAACCAAGCCGCGACCTTCATCGGTTTTCAGCTCAGGACTTTGCGCGGTTTTTCTGATCAAATTTAACGCTTGTTGTAGCTCGCTTGAGTTTTTATCAAAGCGCTCTTGATTAAGCGTATAGCCTTGGACCAAGTATTCACGTAAGCGCTGGGTTGCCCAGCGTCTAAACTGCACACCTTGAGGGGACTTGATGCGATAGCCTACTGAAATAACCACATCTAAGTCATAAAACGTCACAGGGCGATCAGAATTTGCAATATGCATTTTTTGCATATTGCTTTTTTCAGCAATTTCTTCATCGTTTATAGCATTGGCAATATGACGCGAAATCACTGATTGGTCACGACCAAACAACTCGGTCATTTGTGCTTGCGTGAGCCAAACAGTCTCTTGCTCGAAGCGAACGTCTACCTGCGCCTCTCCATCAGCGCTTTCAT
This sequence comes from Psychrobacter sp. UBA2769, assembly GCF_002352555.1. Classification (NCBI taxonomy): domain Bacteria; kingdom Pseudomonadati; phylum Pseudomonadota; class Gammaproteobacteria; order Moraxellales; family Moraxellaceae; genus Psychrobacter; species Psychrobacter sp. UBA2769. Next base: position 194,384 of record NZ_DEIR01000020.1, read on the forward strand.
AAATCTCTACTTTTGCTGTTTTATCATTCGTCGCATCAGTCATCTTGGTTTTTCCTTAACTTAATATACGCGCTTATGCTCAATATATAAATCATACAGCGACTGCATGACAGAGTACATAACAATGACTATTCTGTGCCTGTGCTTGGAGTATCTCGCGGCGTATAACCGAAATGCTGCTTATAAATGCGTGAAAAGTAACCTTGGTCACCATAACCGACTCTATGCGCCACTTCATCGATGGTTACGTAACTTTTGGTTTTTAAAATATGATTGGCCTGCTTTAAACGTAGCTCTTTTACCCATTCCGAAAAACTATAGGGCAACACAGCAAACAGTTTATGCAAGTATCTGACCGATATATGACAAGCAGCAGCGACCATCGCTGGGGTTAAAGCGGGGTTTTCTAGGTGCTGATGGACGTAATGCTCGATGCGCTTTAGATGTACCGACTGTATGGACGAGCTGCTACTCATCATCACCTCTTTCGGGGCGCTTAATGTCAATACAATAAGGTTAAGCAGCTGTTGCTCTAGGATTTTAACCTCTAAAGCCGCCAATCGATGCTGCTGAATCAGCTCTAATATCTGTCTGATTTGAAAAACCAGCAACCTGCCTGCCCCTTCATCAATAGACAGACTGCGGGCAAACTGCCGCTCTATAGTGCCCATTTGCGGGGTTAATAGCGCCAAAGGCACCTTAATCACATATAACGACACTTGCTGCAGATGATAAAACTCATAAGGTAAGTTTGATAATTCAATAAAGAACTGACCCGGGCTTGAGGTTAAATGGCGGTTTTTTTGCGCAAAACGGACGCTACCGGTCACAGGAAAGGTGATTAAAATACTGTCATCGCTACTATTGGCATTAATGCCGTCACTAGACCGATTGCTTGCTAAGCTGCGTTTATAATGCACGGTATTGGCATGATAATGAGACACGCCGATATCCAAAAGCTTGGCGTGTTGCAAGTAACCAGAAAACTGACTTGGCTGGCGAAAGCTTACATTGAGATCAAAATAGGTGTCATTGATGGTGCGCTTCCAATCAAACGCGTCTAACGTTTGAGGAGCACTTATAGCCGGCGTTGAAGATATTGCCGAAAACGGGGTTAATAGTGGTGATAATATTGCCGAATTTGAAATAGAATGGTCCCCTACAATGTCTATGAGACTATCGCTGTTTGCTGTGCTATTGGCATTGGTATTGTCTGTATCGCGACTTGCATTCATCCTTGAATACTCTATGAATAAAAAATGAGCGGTAATCGCTGCTTATACACTAAGCGCTATTTGTAAACATTTTATTAAGCGGTTATTTTTATATCATAAACGTATTATTACCCTGATGTCTAAATATGATACCTAAAACAAACATCAGGCATTAAACGAGGTTTAATGCCTGATGGGAGAACTATAAAGCGATAACGCTGAAAACAGCAAGCTAAGCGGCTTTGGTTAGCTTATAAGTGCCCGTCTCATGCAATTCTGCTTGCCAGCCTTTTTTAATCACAATCGTGGTGGTTGGCTCTTGAATAAGCGCCGGTCCTGCAATCAGCGCCCCTGCCCCAAATTCCTCACCATTATAAATAGGCGTATCAATCCATTCGTATTCTTGATCCATGATCATCTCACGGCTGCCAACTTGCGCTTGACTGATATCACCTTGTTGCTTAGCAAGCTCTGGTAGCTTGGGCTTACTGATTTTACCGATGACAGCGACTTCGATATTGACCAGCTCGACCTTATTGTCACGCTCATCATAAGTATAGAGCTCTTTATGACGATGATGAAAGGCTTCCAAAATCGTTTGCACGCTATCGGCATCAAGCTTGCCATTGGGTATCAGCACATTACACTCATGCACCTGCCCGACATAGCGCATCTCCATGGTGCGCTCGATGATGATATCATCTTCTGCAAAACCATCTTCTAGCAGCTTTTGCACGCCCAAACTTTCTAGCTCATGTAAGGTGGCATTGAGTGACTGTAGCTCTGAATCTGGCGCAATAATCATCATCTGCGTGGCAAGATAGTTATATTTAATATCAGAGATGATTTGACCAAAGGCGCAGAGACAAGAGGCAATCTTTGGTATCAAAATAGTACCAATACCCATCTCTTCTGCCAAATCAACAATATGCATACCAGCAGCGCCGCCTGCACAGATAAGCGCAAAGTCGCGAGGGTCATAGCCTTTTTCAATGGTAATACGGCGAATACCATTTGCCATATTCTGGTTGACGATGGCACTGATACCAAAGGCTGCATGTGCCAAGTCAATTTTTAGTGGATCGGCGATATGTTTTTGTACCGCTTGTAGCGCTTTGTCTTTATCCAAGGTAACACAGCCGCCTAGCACCGCATCGGGCTCAAGATAGCCTAAAACCAGATTGGCATCGGTCACCGTTGGCAACTCACCGCCTTTACCATAAGAGGCTGGACCTGGGGTCGCGCCAGCACTTTGTGGACCGACCTCGAGCATACCAAAGTTATTCACATGACCAATAGAGCCGCCGCCTGCGCCTAGCGTTTCGACATGAATCATCGGCACGCCAATACGATTGCGTAAAAAATCAATATCACGGTTTAGGCTGGTTCGGCCAGATTTGGCCATAGTGATGTCAAAAGACGTCCCGCCCATATCGACGGTAATAATATTATCAATACCAAAGGCGCTGGCAATATACAGTCCTGCTTGCGGTGCTGACGCGGGTCCTGAGTTGATGGCATTAACCGCCCGTTCACGCATGATGTTACCGACTGCAAGCCCGCCATTTGACTGAAAGTAACGAACGGGCTGCTCAGCGCCGAGCGCCTTAAAGTAATCATCAATCTTATGCACATAAGACGCCATAACCGGGCTTAGATAGGCATTAACTAGTGTCGTTGAGGTACGCGTATACTCCTTAATCTGCGGATATACTTCACTACCGCAGCAGACAAACACCCCCGGCATATGCTGCTCAATCAGCTCTTTGGCACGCTGTTCATGCTGGGTATTGCGGATAGACCACACAAAAGAGATAGCAACCGCTTGCACGTCTTGCTGTTTTAACACTTCAATCGCATCGAGGATATCTTGCTCATTTAACGGCTCGTGTTCGGTGCCGTCTGCTAAAATACGACCACGGATAGGAAAGCGGCGGTCACGGGTGGCAATCTGCGGCGCTGGCGGGTAACTGGCATCATAGCGGTGCCCTTCTTCTTTGTGCCCTAAGCGTATCTCGATACTGTCTTCATGCCCTTTGGTACATAGCAAGCCCACTTTCACGCCCGTCATTTGAATCAATGCATTCAGTGCGACTGTCGTACCATTAATACACAAGTCGCAGGCTTGAATAATGTCTTCGATAGGACGGTTAAATTTGTTGGCAATTTGCTGTAGACCATTGGCAATGGCTAAGGTGCCATCCTCTGGGGTCGATGGCGCTTTAAACAGATGAATGTCACCGGTTTTTTCTGCCAAGACAAAATCTGTAAAAGTCCCACCAGCATCAACGCCAATACGAAAATCGTTGTTCATAAGTTATCCTTAACTCAATCATGAAAGTTCAATGTGTGTTTTATGCGGTTATCTGGCGGCGTAAGCACTCAGTCTCAGCTTCATTGAGCGCCAGAGTTTCTGGGTCAATTACCACGCCGTATTCAATCTTTGCCGCAGAGATTGAGATAATCCTTTCTTGTACATCCTTGATGACCGCTTGAATATCGCGATCAAATGAGCTGCCGTAGCCGCCGCCACCCGGATTGGTATTGCGCGCGCGTTCACCCGGCGTGATTTCCGTAACGGTGTTTTTTCTATATAAGTCCGTTTGTCCGTCTTTATGTAGTATCTCTAGACGCCCAACTTTCAGCTCGGGTGAAATTTGTTCCGCGCCGCCGGCACCCATAGTAGGATGCTGACGACCTTCGCCAAAGGCAATAACCGTCATAGTATGGTCTAATGGCTCAACTTCCCAAACCGTACCACAGCCGCCGCGGTACTCGCCTGCGCCGCCACTGTCTTCTGCCAAGCCATATTTATGGATTAAGATAGGATACTGGTACTCCAATAGCTCAATATCTCCCGAGCTTAGCGCCCCAAAGCAGCTCAATGGCCCACAAGCATGCCAGCCATCCATTTGCTGGGTGGCGCCTGCGCCTGAAATAATAGACGCCAAAATCATGGTGACGTATTGCTCGCCAGTTTTTGGATCGATACCAGCGATATTAATCCCTGACGAATGTCCCCAAGAGGCGGTAACGCGCTCAGGTGCCGCTGCTTCAAATGCCATACGTACCGCGTCAGTTAAAGTTTCCATCGGCGTGGTCGTACAGTTGACATGCGGCGCCGGTTCTTTGGCATTACATAAGGTGCCATGCTCACCCAAATCAACGGTCACACAGCGATATAAGCCTTCGTTATATGGCGGCTCTACTTGGGCAAACATCATCAGCCCAAGTAATACTCCTGACATCGAGTTACCGGCATAAGAGTTGATAAAGTAAGGGACTTGCGGTGGACTGGTGATTTTAATATGCACGTCGCTGTCTTTGATGACAATGTCGGCGCTGATGGTCATATCGCCCAAGCCATGACCTGAGTCTTCTAACACCGCCTCGCCATGATAATCGCCATCTGGGATAGAGGAGATTAATGAGCGCATATGGTGGTCAGCCATGTTCTTTAGCTCTTCAATCGCACCGCGCACTGTTTCAACGCCGTATTTGTCTAGCAGCGCAATCATATTACGCTCGCCGACGGCACACGCCCCATACTGAGCATTGAGATCGCCTTCTTGGTTACGGCGTGAGCGCATATTACTGTGTATGAGGTTAATCACATCACGACGTCTGACGCCTTTTTCCCAAATCTTAATAGGCGGAATGCGTAAGCCTTCGGCATATATCTCTTTGGCGTCAGGGTTATAGCCGGCTGGCACAGGGCCTCCGATATCAGTGACATGACCTTTACAGACTGTCCAAAAGACCAGCTCACCTTTATAAAATACCGGCTTATACATACAGCAATCTAGGATATGGCTGCCCATCATCACAGGGTCATTATGATAAATGACATCGCCTTCATGAATGTCATCACCATAATATTCGGCAACGGCTTTCATGGCAGGCATGAGTGAGCCTAAATGAATGGGAATATCTTGCCCTTGCAAAATCATCTCAGGCAAATGATCAAACAGCGCATTACTGTAATCATGGGCTAAGTTAAAGACACTCGAACGTGCAGTTTTTTCTAAGGTGGTTGTCATCTCACGCTGCGCCGTTTCTAGGGCACCACGTACGACAGACAAGGTAATAGGATCTATAGAGGGGTGAGCGTTGCTCATGAAAGACTCCTTGTCGAGAAATTTGGGTCAAAATAAGCGCGTTTATATGGGCGAAATAAAAGAATATGCCGGTCTATACGACCACTTATCCTTACCCTTCAGCGCGCGCTTTATCTGGCTTATCATCTATCCTAATGATCAAGCTTTTTCACTATAGCGAGGTTTTGGCAAAATAGATTGACTGTACGTGCAGAGTTTTTGACTGTGAGTGTACAACTGTAGCTATAAGTAGCCTATTTTCATCTTTATCATGGTGGCATATAAAGCGTTTGACATAAAAAAAGAGCAATGCCTCATATGTGATGCACTACTCTTTTTGTCTATTCTTACTAACCTTACATGAAGCTATAAGTTATTCACCACTATACAGGAACAGACTTCCTGCCAAGGCCTATCTTTACATTTGCCAAAATCAGTCCAGATAAGATGAGCAGCATCGCTAGCATCTTCCACCAGGTCACTATTTCCCCTGTGAACAACACTGAAGTTGCCATACCGAATACAGGTACCAGCAAGGCAAAAGGCATCACCTTAGAGGCGATATTTTGACTAAGCAAATGCGCCCAAAGTCCAAAGCCAATCAGGGTTGAGACATAGACGATAAATCCAAGCGACAGCCAAGATTTAAAGGACGCCTGCGTAAATGTTGCAAGCGTCCATGCCTCATTTTCAAATAGCAGAGAGGATAGAGTCAAAACTATACAAGCAATCAGACCACCCCATACCACCAATGATAGCGCCGACAGGGCCGATATTTTATTTGAAGCTTTGTTGCTATTCACAGGCGCGGTAGTAGAGATATTACTAGTGCTCTGCTGCGTTGATGCTTGTTTTGAAGCAATATTGCCAAAGCTCCAGCCTATGGCTGCAATCAATATGCAGATAAAGCCAACCAAAGGCATATCACCGCCGAGATTGAGTGCAATCACACCTAACCCTAGCACGCCGACCAACATACCGATAATCTGCATACGACTCACCGCTTCACCTAATATGACATACGCCAGCAAGACAGTAATAAAAATTTGAACTTGCAATAATAGCGCCGTTAATCCTGCTGAAGCTCCTAAATGCATGGCGGTAAATACAAAGGCATACTGCACAACAAAGGTACCAATGGCATAGATAAATAGCGTACGGTTGAATTTGGGCGGTTTAAGGAACAGCACCAACGGCACGGCAGTAAAGAAAAAACGTAACGCGGTTAACATCAGTGGCGGAAAGCTTTCAAGCGCCCAGGCAATAAAGGTAAAGTTTACACCCCAAATAAAGGTAACCAAAACGGCTAATGCGATGTGTAAAGGGATCATAGGCTTGTCCTAAAGTGGCTGTCATTCGTTCTGAGTTGTTATTAATATTTGAATCTTAATAACCAACTATAGTTTAAATACCCATAACAGACCCGATACAGTTTTACGAATGGTGAACAAAGTGTATAGTCGCTCTTAACATGACAATTAATTATGACATTGAACAGATAAGCACATTCATTATGGTCGAAACCTATACGCTCAATCCCAATTTAACCAAGACTGCCGCCGTCGCTGAATGGCTACAACAGCGTATTGACTGGCAGATTTATCTGCCCAATCAGCGTGTGCCCTCGGTGCGAAAGTTAGCGAAACTATTGAATATATCAAGCTTTACAGTGGTACAAGCTTATGAGCAATTGGTAGCTACCAGTGTGCTAATCGCTAAACCCAGCTCGGGCTATTATGTCAATACGCAGGCAAATTTAGTTCAACCGAATGATGATAAAAGAGTAGTTGTTCAGCATCCGGTAATAGATACGCGCTGGCTAATACAGCAAGTTTTTAGTGATATCCCGCATAATCGCTCGCCAGGGGTGGGAACATTACCGAGAGACTGGGTACGTAATGAGAAGATGGAATGGGCCATACGTCAGGTCACCCAGCAAGCAGATGGCTTTATCTATGACTATGGTAATGTTCACGGCTATTTGCCGCTACGTCAGCAGCTGGTTCAACACCTGCATACACTGGGTATGCAAACTCATACCGACCATATAATTACTACGGCAGGAGTGTCGCAAGCCGTGACCATGGTGGCACGGCTGCTTACTCAAGCTGGGGATACGGTGGTCGTTGATGGGCCGGGCTGGTATTGGCTATCAAGCTGTTTGCAACAACAAGGATTAAACGTCGTCTCTGTAGAACGTGACCATCAAGGGCCTAATATTGAGCAGATGCAAAAGCTGTTTGCGATGCATCGTCCTAAGCTCTATTTGACCAATAGCGTGCTGCATAATCCGACCTCTTGTAACCTACATCCTGCGCGTGCGCACCAAGTACTTAACCTTATTCATGAGTACGATGCTTATATTTTTGAGGACGATTTATACGCCGCATTTGTACCGGGTGGTCAAGTGCTGCGTTATGCCAGCCTTGATCAGTTTGAACGGGTGTTTTATGCGACAGGGTTTTCAAAGTCAATGGCGTCAGGCTGGCGCGTCGGCATGTTGGTCTGTCCTGATAAGTATATTGATGATGTATTGCGTATTAAAACCTTAAGCAATTCAAACACACCAGAATTTGGTGAACGGGTTTGTCATCATTTATGGACGCATGGTGAGTATCGCCGGCAGATTAAAAAAGTGCAGCAGCATTTATATAGCGCTCATGAAAGAATGCGCCAAGTATTACCAAGGATAGGACTTATCTACCCTGAGCATACACAAGCAGGACTCTTTGTTTGGGTAGACACGGGGCAGGATACCAGCCAACTGGCATTAGATGCCTATAAAGCAGGTTGGTTGGTCGCACCGGGGCAATTATTTTACCCAGATGCCCGCGCCTCAACCCATCTGCGACTCAATGTATCGACAACTGGCGATGAGTTTTTGAGTTGGTTGGGTGATTATTTGGATAAAAGCTGTCAATACTGATAAAAACTCCATCACCCCACCACCAGCCGCATCATCTGCGTACTGATATAGCCGCCAAAAGTACCCACCGCATAGCCTAAAATACCCAAAAATACGCCAACCGGTGCCAGTGACGGGTGAAATGCCGTCGCGACAATCGGTGCCGATGACGCGCCGCCAGTATTAGCGTTGGAGCCGACCGCTAAAAAGAAAAACGGGGCACGAATCATTCGAGCAACCGCAAAAATAATCACGACGTGGATACTCATCCATAACAGACCAATGAGTAGCAAACGCCACTGCGAGACAATACCGGCGAGATTGATTTGCATGCCGATAGCGGCAATCAAGACAAAGATAAATACCGTACCGATTTTTGAGGCACCAACATGATCAAGGCGACGAATTTTGGTAAAGGAAAATACTACCCCTATTAAAGTGATAATCACCACCATCCAAAAGAATGAGCTGGCAAAGCTATACTGTACCGCCCAACTATAAGGGGCAAAGAAGCCTGCTATTTGACCGCCGACAAAGTGCGCCACCCCAACCATGGCGAAACACAAGCCAAACATCACCATCAAATCATTTAAGGTCGCTGGACGCGCATTGTCACGCTCATAGCTTTCAACTGCGGCAATCACTTTATCAATACTACTGCTATCCGCCCGTAAAAACTTATCTATCTTAGCGCTGTGCTTGGCCATGACCAAGATAGCCAATAACCATAGTGAGGCATTGGTGGTATCAACCAAAATCATCATGCCAAATAAATCATCACTGACACCAAACAGCTCTTTCATCGCCGCTTGGTTTGCCGCGCCGCCAATCCAACTACCCGCGACCGCTGAAAATCCGCGCCACAGGGTATCGTCGGTAAACATTTCAGGCGATATCCATTTAGCAATACCTAAGCTTATGGGACCACTGATGACGATGGCAATGCTAGCGGCAAAGAACATGGCAATGGCTTTCCAGCCTAAGCCTAAAATTTTAGGGACATCCATCGATAAGGTCATCAGCAGCAAACTGGCGGGCAACAGATAAGTGGCAGTAAAGCCATAAATCTGTGAGCCGATACCATCAGCGAAGACACCCAGACTGTTGAGCGTTGCTGGGATAAAGCAGCACAGCACAATACCCGGCAACACCGCATAAAAACGTCGCCAAAATTTACCGGGCAGCCCTTGAGTATAAAAAACCAGACCAATAATGGCCATGATAATGCCAAATGCTAATGGCAGATTGTCAATTGCTAAATAAGAGATGTCGGGCATCAGATGGCTCCGCAGCACACGATGAATAAAAGCTTGTCAGTATAGACAAGGCGAAAAAGACGCGCAAGCAACGATCTTGCATTGTTGATTTTTTATCGATGTTTTATCATTGACATAGAGCTACCTTACTATAAAACCATGACGCACAAAAAAGCCAGATAACAAGTATCTGGCTTTTTTGGTGCTAGGTTATAAGGTTAGGTTAAGAGTCTTAATAGACACTGTCGTTAACCATTATTGATAGCAGTATTACGAGTTGTTACTACGGTTGCCACCGCTTGAACGACCTTGACCACGGCTGTCAGCACGACCAGCTGGGCGACCTTGGCTGCCACTTGGACGACCACGACCCGTTGCAGCACGCTCACCGCGTGGAACGCCAGAGCTATCACCACGGCTAGGAGCACCAGTGCGCTTGCCTTGATACGGCTTGCCACCTGAACGCTCATTTGGTTTACCAGATGAATCACGTGGCTTACCTTGATAACCGCTGTCATTGCTGGCGCGTTGACCAGTCGATGCGCTGTCGCTTGAACGACCACGAGCATTAGCAGGATTGCCTTGATAGCCACCACCCGCGCGACCACGGCCTTGACCGTTACCGCCGCCACTTGAGCGTCCGCGACCACGGCCACGACCATTACCTTTGTTTTCGCTAGGTACATAAGTCTTCTTAGGCTCCATGCCTTCGATGACCGATACTTCCATTTTGCGATCTAAATAACGGTTGATAGCGTTTAGCTGTGGACGATCATCCATGCTACATAGGCTGATGGCAATACCCGTACGACCGGCACGGCCACAACGACCGATACGATGCACGTAGTCTTCTGTTTGACGTGGCAAGTCATAGTTAATGACGTGCGATAGTGCTGGCACATCAAGACCACGAGCAGCAACGTCAGTCGCTACTAAGATTTTACATTTACCATTACGCAAGTCTTGAACGATACGGTTACGCTTGCTTTGTGGCAAGTCACCATGTAAGAAGCTGGCTTTATGGCCTTGTTCTTGTAGAGATTTGGCTAATTTTTCAGTACTACGTTTGGTCGCAGCAAAGATGATGACTTGTTCCATCTCTTTATCGCAAACAATTTTGTCAAGCAAACGGTTTTTATGATCAAAATCGTCACAGTAATACACTTTTTCTTCGATGTGTGCTGATTCAACTTTGATTGAAACGCGCTCAGGGTTTTTGGTGAAGCTGGCAGCAATCTTGCCAACAGGGCCATCCCACGTTGCTGAACACATGATGGTTTGACGGTTATCAGGAGCGGCTTTCAAGATATCGTTGATATCATCAGCAAAACCCATGTCAAGCATACGGTCAGCTTCATCAAGTACCAAAACTTCTAGGCTTGATAAGTCAACGCGGCCCGCATTGATATGGTCAAGTAAACGACCAGGAGTCGCAACAATTACTTGCACGCCTTTTTTCAAAGCAGTAATCTGACCATTGTAAGGTGCGCCGCCTACTAATGGCACACAGAACAAACCGCGCATATCTTTCGAATACGTACGCACACTGTCATGTACTTGCTGAGCAAGTTCACGCGTTGGCGTTAGGATAAGGGCTTTGGTTAATTTGTCAAAGCTAGTGGCACGGCTTAAACGGTCAAGTACTGGGATAACAAATGCCGCTGTTTTACCACTACCGGTTTGCGCTGACAATAATAAGTCGCGACCCGCTAGAGCAAAAGGAATGGCTTGTTCTTGAATAGGTGTTGGATGGGTATAACCACTGCGATCAAGCGCGGTCAAAATTGGCTTGGCAATATTAAGTTCAGCAAAAGTGATTTTGTTTTCTTCAGCAGCGTCAGTAGTAGCCGCTTGATTATTAGTATCGGTATTTGGGGTATCAGTACTTTCGATGATGCCGTTTTCAGCGGCGATAGCAGATAAGATGTCAGTCATAGTAATCCTTGGTAAGTATAAGCTGCTGTAAATTCAGCAAGCTTGATGCATACCACTGATAACCGTTCACCACGCTGCATTTATAAAATAATTATCTCACCCTAAGAAAGGCTTAACAATCAAAAGCCAAGCTTATAAAGCTTGTCAATATTATAAAGGCGTTCGTGCTGTCTGACGTATTTTGGTGGTAGTGCCGAGTGTCTCATCCTTGTTCGTTAAAAGCGCATTATCCATGCTTTGTCCAAAGCAGATAAAGGCTGGTAACAACCAATCTAGCCCATATATGGGTTCGTAGATAAGATATGAGTCAAAAATAACGTGTTTTTCAATATGTATATGAAGGGTTATTTAAGTACACAAAATCATCGGCAACAATTACTTATGGTCATCCTAGACCCAAAATCGCAGGCGATGTTATCAATCTCATAATTCACGATAGTCTAAGCTAACGTGGCGACGCAGTATAGCATAACAAAAATGCAAGTAGTAGCTCTTTTTCTGTTTATTAGCAAAATAAGGGCTATAGCTGCAAATATATGCTTAAAAACTGATGCTAAACCAAGCCTTTAAGCAAGTTGCTGTTTTCATCCAATTTAATTATGTACGTGACACTTTTACTTCTGTCACATAGGTTGGTAATTGCCAAGCACCGCCTACCTCTATCAAGCGGCACATGCCTGTGGTGCTTTCATGGCTCTTCTCAAAAGCTTTGCCCGTCCATACCCAGTCGGTTTTAGATAAGCAGTCACCAATCCCGCGGCCTTTTTGCACCGAAGTTAATTTGCCATTGCTATAATCGGTTGCACTGGTCGTCACCAAGGTTGGTTGATAAGGCTTAGTGTCATTGAGCACCCAAGCGCCCATGCCAGTGTTATAAGCACCCATCCAGCAATCATGCTGTACGAGCAGCTGCTTGCTATTTAGACGGCTGACCCGCCAAGGTGACTTATCTGCTAAGTTTGGGCAATCCGTATCTGCATCCTTCATGGTGGTTTTCATCAGCTCTGCTAACTGCGATGAGCGCATGACAAACTTTCTCTTACTGCTAGAGATGGCTTTAGGGTTTGGCGTGACCAAGCGTAGCGCGGGTGCTGCTTTAGGCGCTAAGACACTGCTATTAGATTTGCTTACGCTATCGGTACTGATAAAGGCACTTGGTGTCCCTACTCGGCCCTGTGCTTCATCGGCTTTGAGCATGACAGCACTGGCACCTTTATCCGATAGCTGCCAGCGCGTATTGCGAATCACCAGCTCAATCTTGCTTGATTTAGTCAAGGCATCAAGTAGCGCGTTGACTTGCGCTGAGGTCAGCTCTGCATGACCTGCCGCCACCGAGTATGGCTTGGTTTCTCCGTAATCTCTATCATTAATAAACAAGGATATACGATGGCGGTTGCCAAGCTGCATCAATGCCTTTGCTGAGCTTTCTTTTGCGCCGCCAAGTTTGACCTTACCATCGACTGTGGCATTGGCCCCTGCGCGGCGCACCAATAATAACGACACCGGTAAATCGCTATTGTTCTCTGCTTGGTAACCTGCCAGCCGGCAAGTACGGGTATTATCGCAAGCCACTTGCCAATCTTGGTTGCTAAAATCAACAGCCGCACCAGCCTGCGCCGCTGAGCTAAATAAAGCCGTGCTAATGGCTGCAAATAAGGGTAATAAAATTTTCTTTGTCATCAATAAGGGTATCTTTTTTGTTTTTATAGGATTTATTGTGCGATGAGTGCTATATGTTAAGAGCTTGGATTTTTTATGGCGCTGTTGATTGGCATTGCTATTGCTGCTGCTACTATTTTTACTACCACTACCATAGTTAGCATGACCAGAATCAACTGTCATCTCACGCGTTAAGGGTGATGATACACGCGTCGTCTTATTATTATCCTTCATAATCATTACTCATTAATAGAATAAATATCAACACCTGCCCATTAAGGCGGTGGCTGCTATCTTAACGTACCAATGTTTCTATCTGTTATACTAATGTACCATTATGTAAAGACGGAAGGATAGTGATGATTCAATATATAGATAAGTATATTTGGAATAAAGAATATATTATACGGAATATAGCAAGCAAAAGGTTAATAAGCAAATTGCCTATTAACCTTTTTTATTGAGCTATATGATGAGCGGGCTATCGTCAATAATCGTTGAAATAGACAGCTTAAAATACATGCTTAAGGAATGAGATTCAGTAATCAGACTCAGTAATGGGCTTAAACAATAGGCTTAAGCGCTAGATCTACTGCGCGTTTAACCGCTGGACGTTCGGCAATTTTTTGCGCCCAACGCTTCAGGTGCTTATACTCCTTTACTTGTAAGAACTCGGCGGCATCATAAAGCTTACCAAGTACCAGTTGACCATACCATGCCCAGATAATCATATCGGCAATATTATAGTCAGACTCAGCGTTGCCACACATATACTCGTGGTCTTTAAGATGCGTATCCAAAACATCAAGCTGGCGTTTGGTCTCCATCGTATAGCGATTGATAGGATACTCTAGCGGTTCAGGCGCATAGGCATAAAAATGCCCGAAACCGCCGCCTAAGAACGGCGCGCTACCCATCTGCCACATCAGCCAAGACAGACAGTCTGCCCGTGCTTTACCTTGCTGCATCGGGATAAATTTGCCAAACTTTTCCGCTAAATATAATAAGATAGCACCCGACTCAAAAAGTGCAATAGGCTCGCCCGCCTCTGAGTTATCTACAGTAGCAGAATAATCTACCAGCGCAGGAATTTTTGAGTTGGGGTTGATAGCGACGAATCCTGAGCCAAACTGCTCACCTTCAGAGATGTCGATTTGATAGGCGTCGTACTCAGCACCCTTAATATTCAGCTCAGCAAGCTCTTCTAACAGGATATTTACTTTCACGCCATTGGGCGTATTTAATGAATACAGCTGTAAAGGCGCATCGCCGATGGGCAGTTTTTGCTCATGGCGCGCGCCAGCCGTTGGCCGATTGATACTGGCGAACTTACCGCCATTTTCGCTGTCATTTTTCCAAACTTTAGGCGGAGTATAGCCGCTAGCATTGTTGTTTTGAATGTTGTTGTTTTTATCATTGCTTGCTTGATTATTATCATTACTCATAAGATTACCTACTTTTTTTATTGCTTTATTATGTGTTGTTTGATTGCTCTTTACCGCTATCTACTATAGCGAGGATTGATGCTTTGATTAAAGCCCTGTCTTGTAACCTAATTTTTAAGAGTCATTAAAAGGAATGTCAAAGCGTTTAAGGGTAAATTTCTAATGACTGGGCGTATACCGTTACTTTGCTACTCTTTAACTCAAAGGTAGTTGTTTTTATACTACCCACACCTTAGCGGCTTTTTAGAGACTTGGTTTTTCAGAAATATAGTTTTCTAGAGACATAGTTTTTTATAAACATAATTAAAAATAGTTAAAAGACGCTCTAATCAGCACTTTTAATACACTCTTAAATCCCTCTTTTAAAAACTGCGCTTAGCAACAATGGTCGTAAGATATGGTGATGTCAATATGGTAACCCTAACCCCAACCCAAGATAAATACCTGCCCTATGTGCTAGCGGTGGCGTTATTTATGCAAATTTTAGATGCCACCATCTTAAATACTTCCCTGCCGCAGATGGCGCAAGCGCTTGGTGAATCACCGTTAAAAATGCAATGGGCGGTCATCAGCTACGCGTTAACCCTTGCGATTTTTATTCCTATTAGCGGATTTTTAGCCGATAAATATGGCACACGGCGGGTATTTTTATACGCCATTATCATCTTTTGTATTGGCTCACTATTGTGCGCCGCTTCACCGACATTAGATTTCTTAATTGGTTCGCGCATTGTACAAGGTATTGGCGGCGCGATGATGACCCCTGTGGCACGTTTGATATTGGTCAAGTCCTATCCACGCAACAAGCTCTTAACCGTGATGAACTTTGCAGTGATACCGGCGTTGATTGCGCCGTTAGTCGGACCGGTATTAGGTGGTTATATCGTGCAATATACCAGTTGGCATTGGATATTTTTAATCAATATCCCCATGGGCGTTTTTGGTTTTATCATGGGTAAAAAACTGGTACCGGCGTTATTTGAAGATACCAAACGTTTAGATTGGACAGGGTTTGCTTTGTTTGCCGCAGCCGCTTGTGGTTTTACCCTTGCGGTAGAATTTGGCTCACAGACAGGTCGTGGATTTTACGGTCTGCTACTTGGATTAGGGGCAAGTCTATTGATAGGCGCTTATGTATGGCATGCTAAACGCCGCGCAGCACCACTATTTCCCCTAAGCTTGTTTAATATTCGTACCTTTCGCATCGGTATTACTGGTAACTTATTCACGCGCTTAGGTATCAGCGCTGTACCCTTCTTATTGCCACTATTGCTACAGGTGGTGTTCGAATACTCGCCATCGCAAGCCGGTTGGCTGCTAGCGCCCATTGCCGTTGGTGCAATAGGTATCAAACCTTGGGTCAGTAAAATCATTCAGCGCTTTACCTACCGTAAGGTGTTGGTGGCTAATACCTTTTTAATCGGTGTACTCATCATTGTCTTAGCGCAGTTTAACGATGCCGCAAATTGGATTTGGTTTATTCCTATCTTGACCGTCATGGGTGCTTGTAACTCAATGCAGTTTAGTGCCATGAATACTATTACCATCGGTGATTTAGAAGGCACGCAGACCAGTAGCGGTAACAGTTTAATGGCTGTCAATCAACAACTGGCGATTAGTTTTGGTATTGCCTTTGGTGCGGCGTTATTAAATCTGCTGCGTGAGCGCTTCGAGCTTGATACCTTGGTGGCATTTCAAACCACCTATTGGATACTCGGTATCATCACCATTCTCTCGGGCTTATACTTTTTACGCCTTAAACCTCAAGATGGTCGCGGCTTGTATTAAGTATTTTTATTGAAACTATCAAAAAACGAATGGTATTTATCTACTTTGAATACAGAAACGTTAGACATAAAAATGCCAGCGTATACTAAGAGAAGTCTTAAATTGACTTTTTAGTATGCGCTGGCAGGTATCAGCACTTTTTATAATTTTAAGGCGCTTTATCGTCATCCATTTGCGATTGGATATAGTTTTCAACGCCAATATCTTTAATCAAGTCCTGTTGCGTCTCTAACCAGTCTTGATACTCTTCGTTGCCGTCTTTTAAGCTGACGAGCAGCTGGCGCGAGACATAGTCACGCTTGCTCTCACATAAGGTGATTGCATCGGTGATAATATCGAATTTCTGCTTCTCTAAACGCAGATTGCAATCGATAATCTCTGGTACATCTTCCCCAACCAACACTTTACCGAGTTCCTGCAAATTTGGCAGACCATCTAATAGCAAAATACGTGCAATCAGCTCATCTGACCATTTCATCTCAGCAATCGATTGCTTATATAGTGAGTCATTTAACGACTCTAAGCCCCAATGGCGTGCGATACGTGCATGCAAAAAGTACTGATTGATGGCTATCAATGACTGACCGAGCACTTTATTCAGCGCACGGGTGATCTCTTTATCCCCTTTCATTTTTCTCTCCCTATATTCATTATTCTTTTATTACCGATAGTTTTAACAAGTGTTAAAGGCGCTTAGTAAATGAAATACTAAACAATATCAGGAGACACTTCTGCCATCTGGCTTTGCAAATAGTTGGATAGACCAATCATATCAATCAGGCGTAACTGCTGCTCTAACCAATGAGCATGATCTTCTTCGGTGTCTTTGAGCTGCTCAACGAGCATCTCACGGGTGACATAGTCATGCTCTGCTTCACAAAGCGCAATGCCGTCTTTAAGGTGCTGCTGTACCTGATACTCTAAATTGAGATCGAGCTGCAACATCTCAGGAACCGTCGACCCAATATTAATCTCGTTGACGCTCATCTTAGGCGTACCGCTCAACATCAAAATACGGCGGATAATCGCTCGGGCATGCAGTGTTTCATCGTGCATCTCATGGCTGATACGGTCATACAGTTTGCCGTAATGCCATTCTGCGTACATCTCAGAGTGAATGAAATATTGGTCACGAGCTGCAAGCTCACCACCTAATAAAAAATTTAAATAATCAATGACCTTTGGGCTGCCTATCATCACCTATACTCCTGTATTTTTATTTATTTGCGTCTACATTCATAATAATACATATATAGAAAGTACTATTAGTAAACTAATCAGTAAAGATTAAAACCAACGAAATGTCTTACAAAGTAAGTCAGATATAGTAGCATACGGGAATAACGGCGCTTGTAACGATATGAACTAAGAATAAGATTCTAATTGAGAATCATAATTAACTCGCATAACGAGCCTTAGTGTTTGAGAATTTTAACGAGGTTTTTCATGCACTTATTTAATAAAATTAACAAGGAATGTTAGAGAGTTTAAGATAAATAAGTGCAGATAGTAGATATCATTGAGTACTGCCCTGCTACGCTTTTTATTGATAGCAGATCATCAATAATAGCAAAGTCTGCAAGGAGTGCTTAAACGGCATAAGCCAACGCATCAAGTTTGGCGTGATGTTCATCAAGGTAGTCATTGACCATAGGTTCGCAGCAGCCACAGCAAGTCGCTACATCAAGGGTATCTTTTAAACCGCCTAACGTATCAATGCCTGAGGCAATCGCGGCTTTAATTTGTTTTTCTTTGACGTCGTTACAGATACATACGTACATGTGCTGGCTCCTACATAAATGTCAATCTTGTTATTCGTTATAATAACGATAATTATTACCATTTACAATAGTATTTAAGGTATTGTTCAGTCAGATCGTTATTACTACAGGGTTATCTTACCCTTACTTAATCCATGTAACTGCATATAACCTTGAGTGTAACTATAACGTACCAAAGGTAGTAAAATGGCGACGAACTGTAAATTTGCTCATTTTTTAATCGATTTTACAGATGACTGCTGTTATATTGACCCCCTATTAACTAAATCCATATTGGAATTGTTCTATGTCTAATAATAATTCTACGATACAACCGCTTGAGTTATTTAAAGTATTGTCTGACCCAACGCGCTTAAAAATCTTCCAAATCTTATTTAACAAAGAATCGCGCTGTGTGGGTGAATTGGTAGAAATACTTGACCAACCACAGCCGACTATCTCGCGTCACTTGAATCATTTGAAAAAGCTGGGTATTTTGAGCTGTGTTCGTGATGGGACATGGATGTGGTATGAAGTGTCTGATAATCTACCAGAATGGTGCCAAGAGATTTTGGAAATCACCTATAAGCAGATATCGACCAAAGACATCAATATGCCGAAGCCTGCTTAGCTTGATACTAAGAGCAAGAGGTATTGATATAGTTAGTTCAAAATAAAATCGATGTTAATAGTTGGGTGCGACTGATTTAAATTTTCCTTGCTTGCTGCTATCACAGAGGCTACGAAAAATTCATCCCCGTCACACTGTATCTGTTTTAGAGTGAAGCCACTATAATCAATACTTCAGTGCAAAAAAAAGACCTATAAATGATAGGTCTTTTTTTGTTTTCAAACTTTGTCTTAAAATACGCCTCTAAGATAAATACGCCTTTAGATCTAGATTATACTAAGTCTAAGAAATCACTCACAAAGGCGTTGGCTGGCTGGTGAATCAGCTCCTCTGATGTGCCTACTTGCTCAACGCGACCATGGTTCATCACCACAATCTCATCAGATACCGCCCGCGCCTCTTCTTGGTCATGCGTCACCATGATGCTAGTAATACCCAGCTCGTGGTGGATATTCTTTAGCCAAGTGCGCAGCTCTTTACGTACCTTGGCATCGAGTGCCCCAAACGGCTCATCTAACAGCAGTAATTTTGGCTTAACAGCAAGCGCTCGTGCCAGCGCAATACGTTGACGCTGACCGCCTGATAACTGATGCGGATAAGCATTGGCAACTTGCGGCAACTGTACTAAATCTAGCAATTCTGCAACGCGTTTATTGATATCAGCCTTACTTGGGCGCTCGTTTTTTGGCAGCAAGGTTAAGCCAAAACCGACATTATCGGCGATATTTTTGTGGCGAAATAACGCATAGTGCTGAAACATAAAGCCGATATGGCGCTTTTGTACCGGTGTATTGGTGACATCTAACTCATCAAATAATATCTGCCCTGAATCTGCATACTCAAGACCAGCAATGATACGCAGCAAGGTGGTTTTACCGCAACCTGAAGGACCAAGTAAAGTGGTCAACTTACCCGTCGGTACAGTGATATTGATATCATCTAAGGCGGTAAAGTTACCGAATTTTTTATTAACGTTGCGAATCTCGATACTCATAATGGGTTCTCTTATTATATTTTTGGCTTAACGTCTTCATGTGACAGATGGCTTGTTAACGACTGCTTTATAGCATAGCGCTTATAGACGACCGCTACTTTCTGCCAAGGTTGCATCTTTAGGGTTTGATGCATTGCTAGCATTACCAGCATTGGCACTAACCGGTAATTCAGGTACAGTTGCTAAGCGCTCAGACTTGGCAAATTTGCGCTCTTGCAGCTTGGTCATCACTTGTTGTATTAGCAGCGTTACCAACGCCAAAGCAGCAAGTAAGCTCGATAAGGCAAAGGCGGCGGTAAAGTTATAATCGTTATAAGCAATCTCAACCAATAGCGGCATGGTATTGGTTTCACCGCGAATATGACCGGAGACCACGCTGACTGCGCCAAACTCGCCCATTGCCCGTGCATTGGTCAAAATCAAACCATACAGCAGCGCCCATTTGATATTCGGTAGCGTCACATGCCAAAAGGTCTGCCAACCTGTCGCACCTAGCGTCAATGCTGCTTGCTCTTCACTATCACCTTGCGTCTGCATCAGCGGTATCAGCTCACGGGCGACAAACGGAAAGGTGACAAATAACGTCGCTAAAATAATCCCTGGTACGGCATAAATCACCTGAAAGCCCATGCTTTCAAGCCAGCCACCAATCGTAGAATTCAGCCCGAACAACAGCACAAACATCAAACCTGCAACCACCGGCGACACCGAAAACGGTAAATCAAGCAATGTCGTCACCAGCTGCTTACCTTTAAATTGATAACGGGTCACGAGCCACGCAATTGCAATACCCATCACCATGTTAATCGGCAACACAATCGCCGCGGTAATCAAGGTTAATTTAATCGCTTGTAAGGCTTCAGGGTCGACCAGTGAGGCAATATACAACTGCCAACCATTTTTAAAGGCTTCATAAAAGACCGCGAACAGTGGCACGACCAACATGATAACCATAAATAACACCGCGATGGTGATAAAGGTACGGCGTATCCATGGCGTATCTTTAGTCGCTGGGTTGCTTTGGTAGTCGTAGCTATTAGAGATTTGCATTAGCGAGCTCCTACGCGGCGCGACAGCTTCCACTGTACGATATTAATGGTCAATAAAATCACAAATGAGATCAGTAGCATAAAGAGTGCAACGGCTGATGCGCCTTGAATATCAAACTGCTCAAGCTTACTGATAATGATTAATGGCAAAATCTCAGACTGCATCGGAATATTACCGGCGATAAAAATCACCGAGCCATACTCGCCTGTGGCACGGGCAAACATCATGCCAGCACCCATTAACAGTGCTGGCAACAGCTCTGGTAAAATCACCTTACGAAAGGTCGTAAAACGATTGGCGCCCAATACTGCCGCTGCCTCTTCAAATTCAACGGACAATTCTGCCAATACAGGCTGTACAGCACGGACGATAAAGGGAAAGCTGACCACCACTAAAGCGAGCCAAATACCTAATGGCGTAAAAGCCACTTGAATATCAAACTTAGCAAACCACTGCCCGATTAGACCATTAGGCGCATAAAGGGTGGCAAGCGAGATACCCGTAACGGCTGTCGGTAGTGCAAATGGTAAATCAACCAAGGCATTAATCAGTGATTTACCCCAAAACTCATAGCGCACCAGCACCCAAGCAACCAGCGTACCAAACACCATATTGGTGAGCATCGCCAAAAACGACATCCATAAGCTGAGTTTGATAGCAGCGGTCACTTGCGGCTGAGTAATAGTCTCCCAAAAACCCGTCCAGCCCATCTGCGTTGTGGTATAGGCCATCATGGCAAACGGTAGCACCACCAGTAATGATAAGCTAAAGACAGTGATGCCCATGCTTAGCCCAAACCCTGGTAGCACATTGCGCTGGCGCAAGCGTGTCAGCCAACCTTTTTTATTGACAGGTTTGCTGGCAGGAGAAGTTGTTGCACTCATAGTGATGTCCTATTGCCTAACTGATGGCGCTTATTTGTTGCTCGTAAGCACCACGTGATATCAGATGTATTTATTATTGGTCTGCTTAAGCGATAAAGGACACAGCGTGGGTAGCCATGTCCTTTATGTGCTCGGACGTTACTCTAAAGCTGACTGCTTAAACGCTATTTAATATCAAGCTCATAAAAACTTTATAAATGGTTTACGCAGTCAGCGTACTAGCGGCTTACTTTGGTGCATTAATGGCTAACTGATCGAACACGCCGCCATCGCTAAAGTAAGTGCTCATGATTTCATCCCATGTGCCAAAGGCATCATTTGGACGGAAAGTATCGATAGGTGGCAATTTATCGCTGTTCTTATCAAGCACACTCTTCACACTTGGGCGCAGATATAAATTGGCTGCCAATTGCTGAGCAGGCTCGCTCCATAAGTAATCAAGATAAGCTTTTGCCGCATCAGTCGTACCTTTTTTATCGGTAACAGTCTTCACGACAGCGACTGGGCTTTCAGACTTGATAGAGTATTTAGGATAAACGATATCCACTTTACCCAAACCAAAATCGGTCGCTGCTAAATTGGCTTCGTTTTCAAAGGTCACTAAGACATCACCGATACCGCGCTGAACGAAAGTCGTCGTCGCTGCACGTCCACCATTCTCGTAGACTTTGACATTTTTCAGCATGTCTTTGACGTAGTTTTTGGCTTGCGTTTCATCTTTATTAAAGGCATGTAAACCATAACCATAAGCGCCTAAGAACGCATAGCGACCATTACCCGTGACTTTTGGGTTGGCCATAACAATCTCAACGCCTTCTTTGGTCAAGTCTTGCCAATCGTTAATACCTTTTGGATTGTCTTTACGTACTAAGAAGACGATGGTACTGGTAAAAGGTACGGCGTTGTCTGGGAATTTACTTTCCCAATCTGACTCAACCAAGCCTTTTTTCTCAAGTAACTCGATATCTGAGCCTTGGTTCATGGTCGCCACATCGGCTTGCAAACCATTAGCAACCGATAAAGCTTGCTTACTAGAGCCACCATGTGACTGTTTGATTAAGATATTACTGTTTGGGTTCTCAGCTTTATAGTGCTCAACGAATAATGGGTTGTAGTCTTTATAAAAGTCACGTGCCACATCGTAAGAGACGTTTAATAGCTCAATATCTTGCCCTTCGATAGTGGCTGGCGTGCCTTCAGCGTTGGTGGCGGGCTCAGTCTTTTCGCTATTGCTACAGCCTGCGATACCCAACGTAAGCGCCACACCGGCGATACTTAGTACGCTAAGCGTTTTGTTTTTATATTTATAACCTGTGGTATATGATGTCATGGCTGCCTCAAAAGGGATTGGTTAGTGAATGCAAGTATGCTAACAGCGCCAGCTTATTATGTTTAATGATGAATATGCGTATGTTATTGCCAAAACGGAATATAGAATTTATAAAGACAAGGTTATCAATAACTTAAATACGATAAGCAATAGATAACCTTAAATATTTTATAAATTAACACTTTGGTGCCAAGACGTTTATTCATTATTATTTATGGTCATTTAGCGCTTTAACCACTTATAAACGGCTTTATAAAGCGTTAAAAGGGTTAAAGCAGCTAATAAATGGCTTAGGCGTTACCTATTATTTCACCCGCGCTAGCTGATCAAAACGCCCACCATCGACAAAGAACGTCTCCATGATACTGTCCCAATCTCCAAACACGGCAACCGGCTCAAAGGTTTGAATATCCTTTAAAGTACCTGTATGGGCTGCGAGCACCTCTTTGTTGCTCGGACGCAAATACATCTTTGCCATCAGCTCTTGCGCCGGTTTATCCCACAGTGTTTTTAGATAAGCAGTTGCCGCAGTAGTTGAGCCTTTTTTCTCAGTCACCGAGCTGACGATTGCCACTGGATTATGAATGGTGATGGAGTAGCTAGGATAAACAATATCCACTTTACCTTTGGCATGCTGAGTGGCGACCAAATGTGCCTCGTTTTCAGTGGTAATAAGCACATCCCCTAGCCCGCGCTGGGTAAAGCTGGTGGTCGCAGCGCGCGCACCATTGTCATAAGTCACGACATTGGCGAGCACTTTTTTCATAAAAGCATCGGTTTTTTGTGGCTGAGTGACCGATTCTTTAAATTGGTGCAATCCTGAACCATAAGCGCCCAAAAAGGCATAGCGCGCCGTACCGCTGGTTTTCGGATTGGGCATTACCACGTCAATATCCGCACGCGCCAAATCTGCCCAGTCTTTAATATTTTTTGGGTTGCCGCTGCGTACCAGTAATATCATGGTGGTGCTATAAGGAACGGCATTATCAGGAAACGCTTCGCGCCAATCTGCTTTTACCAACCCTTTTTCAACCAACATATTCATATCGCTTTCTTGGTTTAAAGTCACCACGTCTGCTTGTAAACCATTGGCGACCGACAGCGCTTGTTTACTTGCGCCGCCGTGCGATTGCTGGATATCAACGTTACTATCAGGATATTGCCCCTGATAGATACTGGTAAATAGCGGGTTATAGTCTTTATAAAAATCACGTGAGACATCGTAAGAGACGTTAAGTAGGCTGATATTTTGCTTATCACTTGCCCCACTATTTGTGCTATCGCTCGC
Organism: Psychrobacter sp. UBA2769; assembly: GCF_002352555.1. Lineage (NCBI taxonomy): Bacteria > Pseudomonadati > Pseudomonadota > Gammaproteobacteria > Moraxellales > Moraxellaceae > Psychrobacter > Psychrobacter sp. UBA2769. The sequence continues at coordinate 218,620 of NZ_DEIR01000020.1, forward strand.
GCCGCTTTGGGTAGCTTCGGTAGGATTACAGCCGGTCATTAGCATGGCAACGGCAAGAACGCCGCCCAACTTAAAGCTGAAATTAAAACGGCCAGCGGCAACTTTTGATTGCCTGCTTTTATTGTCAATAAATGCTTGAGCATTAATCAATTCAAGCTTATTAGATACTTTTTTAATGCGTCGGTTCGTTGCTTGCATAGCGGCTCTCGATAATGTTGATAGAAGCATTTCTTAAAGTATTGGCCACCTTATAAAGGTTTATAATCCTTTTGATTCGATTCTATGGATGATGAGCGTTATGCTAACAGCCTGCGAGGCAATCGCTTAGTGACAAATGCGCTTATCGAGTTATTAACTTGGCATAAGTAATTTTGTTAGTTATTCTAAAATGTTTATTTTTCCTGAGTATTTTTGCGATATAGTGATAAGCAGACACTTTTGAGTAAGTTATGGTATTGCTTACTATCTAGACGAGACTTTATGTAAGCGATATTATCCTCTACAGCCTTACATCTATGCCAATCAAGCAGTTTGCTTGGATAGGCAGTCATTGCAACCACCACCCCTTTTATCAACTCCCTTATCAAAGGTACTTAAATGATTATGTCTCCACCTCGTTATGCCCGCCACTCACGCTTTTTTGCCGTCATTTTAACCACCTCTGCAGCTTTACTTACCTTAAGCGGCTGTAATAACGTGTCGCCCAGCGTAAATAACCAAACCATTAAGCAACCAAACGCTACTATCACGCCAGCTGTACAAGCAGTCGTTGGAGATTATGCTTCTGAAGGCTATCACAAGCGCGCACAAGGTTCTGATTGGGTTGGGGTGATGATACGAGCAGATGGCGCAGACAACGGCGACCAAATTAATATTCAGGTACGGGCGCGTAGCGATGTGAAAAAACCAACCTGTCATTTTGATGGTAAGGCGATATTAATGGGTCAAGACGATGCGCACGGTGTTATTTTCCAAAGTAAGGTCAATGACAGTCCGGCTTTTTTTCAATTTAAGGACGACATCTTGTCTATTGATAGCCAAGATAAATACGCCCTGAATTATTTTTGTTCGGGTGGTGGCTCGATCGTTGGCGAGTATCAGAAGCTTGAGGGAGATTTAGAACTGCATTAACCGCTTTAATGGTTAGCTTTAGATAATAAAAAAGGTGTCAGACGTTTAATCTGACACCTTTTTTAATACTTTTATTGATGACGATAAAATATTACTTAAACCGCAGATGCACCGACTAACTTCACCTCAGCACGCTCCTCTTTTGCGATACCCGCATAGTAATTGCGTAAAATCTCTAGCACTTCTGGACGGCTAAAGTTCTCTGGCACATCGAGATCTTCTGATAGCGCTTTACGTAGCTTAGTACCTGATACTTTGACATGCTCAGACGCTTCATGCGGGCAGGTTTTATCTGAAGCCATCGCATTACAAGCATTACACCAAAACGTCCAACCAATTTTTAACGGTTGGGTAATGAGGTCGTCTTTACCGACATATTCAAAGATAGTCTGCGCATCAAAGGCACCATAATAATCACCAACGCCGGCATGGTCACGACCAACAATCAGATGACTACAGCCGTAGTTTTGACGGAATACCGCGTGTAGTAGCGCCTCGCGTGGTCCGGCATAACGCATATCGAGCGGATAACCGGCTTGAATGACGGTGTCTTGTCTAAAGTAATTATCAATCAAGGTTTTAATCGCTTCTTGGCGCACTTCAGCTGGGATATCACCCGGTTTTAATGCCCCGAGCAATGAATGAATCAACACCCCATCACAAATCTCGATAGCAATCTTGGCTAGATATTCATGTGAGCGGTGCATTGGATTACGGGTTTGGAAGGCGGCAACCGTTTTCCAGCCCTTAGCATCCAAAATAGCGCGGGTCTCCGCAGGAGTTTTATAAATCTCTGGGTATAAAGTTGGGAACTCGCCCTCGCTCAATACTTCGACACTACCTGCGATGTTAACCTCACCTTGGTTGAGTACTTGTTGTACGCCTGGATGTTCAGAATCTGTGGTTGTAAAGACTTGCTGACACTCATGGGCTTTATCGATGGTATAAGTCTCTTCTACCGTTAAAATGCCCATAATCTCGCCATCTTGCGCCACTAACGCGACTTTATCACCTTGGTTTAAGTTATCGGCAGTCGCTTTAGGCGCTGATAACGTGATGGGAATCGGCCAAAACAAGCCAGCATTGTCACCACTTTGCAGGCGCATATCATCAACCACCCCTTGCCAATCCGCTTGGTTCATAAAGCCATTTAGCGGCGTAAAGCCACCAATACCGAGCATAATCAAATCACCACGCTCACGCGAGCTCAGAGTAATCGTCGGCAAGCTGCTGGCAAGTTTCAATGCTTGGTTGCGGGCGTCACCCTTTAATAGTAACGGTTTAAGCTCGCTGCTGCCATGTGGCGGAACAAGTTTTGATGGCTGTTGATTAGCAGTGGTAGATGTCATTTTTTGAAACCTTTATAGGTAGTGATGAAATAAGTCGTGATAAATTTGATAAGCATAGGCTACCTAACTTTCGTTATGAAAATTTATGCTGTGTTTGGATATGGATATGTCTTAAAGGAATTTATGTTTGCAGACGCAAGCTTATATGATGTGACTCTGAATTGTTTACCTTGCGACTGGCAATAAGATCGATTACACACGCCAATCATTTTCGTCGCCGCTTTTATGTTTCAAACAAAATTGAGATTACGTCATGTATCAATATAATTACGCTGACCAAACCTTGGTAGAAGAACGAGTCGCCCAGTTTCGCGACCAAACCGAACGGTTTTTGGCAGGCGAGCTGCCAGAAGAGCAATTTTTGCCGCTGCGTTTGCAAAACGGCCTCTATATCCAGCGTTATGCGCCGATGTTGCGTATCGCTATTCCTTACGGTCTGCTTGCCAGCTACCAATTGCGTAAGTTGGCGGAGATTACCCGTAAATATGACAAGGGCTACGGGCACTTCACTACCCGTACCAATATGCAGCTGAACTGGCCGAAACTAGAAGAAGTTCCAGATATTTTGGCAGAGCTGGCATCGGTGCAGATGCATTCTATTCAAACCTCTGGTAACTGTATCCGTAATACCACCACCGACCCTTATGCTGGTATTCATCAAAATGAGATTGCCGATCCGCGTCCTTATTGCGAAATCATTCGCCAGTGGTCGACCTTTCATCCTGAGTTTGCTTTTTTGCCGCGTAAATTTAAGATTGCCGTTATCGGCACCGATAATGACCGTGCAGCGACACAAGTGCATGATGTTGGTTTGCATTTAAAGAAAAATGAAGATGGCGAGCTTGGCTTTGAAGTCTTGGTCGGTGGTGGTCTTGGTCGTATTCCTGTGCTCGGCAAAGTAATTAATAAATTTTTGCCACGTCAGCATCTGCTTAGCTATCTAGATGCCATATTGCGGGTTTATAACCTACATGGCCGCCGTGATAAAGGCAGTAAATACCGATCACGCATCAAGATTTTGGTTGACACCTTGGGTGGCCCTGCGTTTGCCAAATTGGTCGATGCCGAATGGGAAGCGCATACCAAGGACGGGCCACTGACGCTGACGGATACCAACTTTGAGCATGCCAGCAGCTTCTTTAGTGAACCTGATTATGTGACCTTTGATGCGCTACAAGCACAGTCTGATTTGCAGCAGCAATTGAGTGCTGATAAGGATTTTGCTAATTGGTATAACCAAAATACTGTGGCGCATAAAGTCGCTGGTTACCGCGCGGTTGTCATCTCCTTAAAAGCAGGCTTAGTTGATGGTAAGTATGTACCATCCGGTGATGTTACCGAATCGCAGATGGATGCGCTTGCTGACCTTTCTGACAAGTATAGCTTTGGCGAGCTGCGCGGTACGTATCAGCAGAATTTAGTCTTCGCTGACGTGCAAACCAATCAGTTATACGAGTTATGGCAACAGCTTTCTGAGCTACATCTGGCACGACCTAATATCAACACCTTAACCGATATGATCGTCTGCCCAGGTTGGGATTATTGCTCGCTTGCCAACGCCACCACCCATAATATCGCTGAGCAAATTGAAAAGCAGTTTAGCGATTTGGACTACCTATATGATCTTGGCGATATCCGCTTAAACATGTCGGGTTGTATCAATGCTTGTGCGCACCATCATACGGGTGATATCGGAATCCTCGGTGTCGATAAAAAAGGTGAAAACTGGTATCAAATCAGTCTTGGCGGCAACTCGAGTAACGATGCCAAACTTGGCAAAATACTAGGCCGCTCCGTCCCTACCGAAGCAGTTGCTGACACCATTCAAAAGATCGTTGATGTCTATGTCGATTTGCGTGCCACCACCGATAACGATGTAGAAAGCTTTGGCGAATTGGTTGAGCGCGTCGGTATTGATCCCTTTAAGGAGAAGGTCTATGGCTAATCACCATATTTTGGATAGTCAGGGCGTCGATATTAGCCATAACGATAGCTGGCATGCGTTAACCACTGAGACGTTACCAGATGGTATCGCCTCGGTAGATATCACGCTACTTGAGCTGCTGCATAAGCAAGATAAGCCTGACGTTCTAGTCCCACTTGCTGATTTGTTGGACGGCTCAGGGGCGCTGGCAAGCGGTTTGCTCAAAGAGGTCTATCAGTTAATCATTCAACATAGCAGCCGTGTTGGATTATGGGTGACCGCTGATACAGATACCAATGCCTTGGCAGCGCTCAGTGAGCTGCTATTAAAGCAGGATCTTATCGTCATTCATGTGCCCAAATTCGCTGATGGACGCAATTTTAGCTTTGCACAAACCTTGCGCCAAATTGGCTATCAAGGTGAGATTCGTGTCGCTGGCGCGTTTGGCCGTGATCAAATTGCTTATCTATTACGCGTGGGCGTCGACAGCTTTGTGCTCAATGAACACGACTTACAATCGGACTTTAATATCTCACAAGCGTTTACCGCCCTTTCCAGTAGCTACGATGGCCGCAATGCCGCCGCACTACCAATGTTTGCAGGTGCTTGATGTAGCATCAACCATAAAACTTATTATTAATCGTTTTTATATTCACAACAATTGAGGAATTTACCATGAGCCAGTTACACCCAAATCTAGATATCGACCAAGCCAACCAAGACCTGCAAGGCAAATCACCAGAAGAAATCGTCGCGTGGGCACTGACACAAGCGAAAAACCCGATCATCACCACCAACTTCCGCCCTTACGAGTCTGCGATTTTGCACTTAATCGCCAAGCAGCGCCCTGATATCACGGTATTGTGGGTAGACTCAGGTTATAACACCGATGCGACCTATCAATTTGCTAATAAAGTTATCCGTGATTTGAACTTAAACGTTATCACTTATATTCCTAAGCAAACGGCAGCCTATCGTGATGCGACTATGAATGGTATCCCAGGCATTGATAACCCACAGCATGATGAATTCACTGACCAAGTAAAACTTGAGCCATTCCGCCGTGCGCTAGATGAGCTAAAACCTGATGTCTGGTTCAACGCCATTCGTAAAGATCAAACCGAATTCCGCCAAGGTCTTAATGTGCTTAGTTTATCAAAAGATGGCGTGTTAAAAGTAGCGCCTTTATTTGAAAAAACAGACGCGGATTTAGACGTCTATCTTGAAGAGCATGATTTGCCTAACGAGTTTGATTACTTTGATCCAACCAAAGTTGAAGAAAGCCGTGAATGTGGTTTGCACACGCAGCTGTAAGTACTTAGCCAGTAATTAATCAGCAATTCAGTACAAAGCCAATAATATTAAATAAAAAAAGCGATGACATTAAAATCATCGCTTTTTTTGTGTTAACTATGGTGATTGACATGAAAATCAATACGAAAGTGGCGTTCTACAAGCGTTTTGATTAAAACATTAACGTTTCTTTAACGTCTTATTGTTTAACATTGAGGTATTCTATGGCTTGCCTTAGTGGGCTGCACGTCATTAAGCTGACTTTTTAAAGCCAAATCATGGACGAAGTTGCCCAATCCTTATAGGCACTCGCGCTCATCAATATGGATATTTGTTATGCCCTTTATAAAAAAAATTGATTCATTCTATGAAAAACTGCACGATAAGCTGCCAGCTGTAGGTAAAGCAGCCTCCTTTTTGACCGGTACAGGCGTCCTCATGGCCAATAGTGCGATGGTTGGTCTGCCTATTTGGAGCTTAGGCGCGGCAAAAGTATTGACTGGCGCAAAAGCTGCGGATGATGCGCTGATTGCAATTACCAAATATTGGATTAACAGTAATAACGCCGTGATTGACCACGCGCTACCCCATAAAGACTGGCGCATTAATCTGCCCGACGATTTGAGCGAAGACAAGCAGTATCTTTTGGTAAGCAACCATCAATCGTGGGTCGACACCAGTATCGTGCAATATATCAGCCAAGATACGCTGCCTTTAACGCGATTTTTTACTAAGTTTAATCTGATTTACATCCCCGTTATCGGTCAAGCATTTTACTTCTTAGACTTTCCGATGATGAAGCGTTTTTCTGCCAAAGCGATGGCAAAGAATCCAGAACTTAAAAAACAAAATCTCCTTGAGGCTAAGCGTGCCTGTCGTCAATTAAAAGACAAACCCTTTGCGCTATTAAACTATTTGGAAGGAACGCGCTTTACTCAAGAAAAACATGACAAACAAGGATCACCTTATCAGCATTTGTTAAAACCACGCGCTGGCGGTTTGTCGTTAGCGCTTAATGCGTTAGGCGATGAATTGGATTCTATTTTAGATATCACTATCGTCTACCCAGACGGCGCGCCTGATTATGATGATTTATGGAAAGGTAATATTCGACGCTTGGGCGTCGATGTGACTCGCTTAACCATACCGGACGAATTATTTGCGGCCATCATGGATGGCGGTTATGACCGTGACGAGACCACTAAAAAGATGATGTTTGATTGGTTAGAGGATATTTGGCAACAAAAAGATGCCCGCATTACTAAGATGCTGAGTGAGTTTGAATAGAATCTGCAACCCGTTAAATGTCGTTATCGCCAATATCTAATGCCCGTTATCATGTAACTATTATCTATCAGCTACCAGCCACAAGCTTAAAAGTTAGCTTGTGGTTTTTTACTCCGTTATTCTGCATTTTAATTCCCTACCTATTCCACATCCTAGCAAAAATCATCAGTAACATGACAAAAACGAATATGTTAATGCCAATTCACTAGGTGAGCGTCCGCCTGTGATACCTCATAATGATGGCATATTTTATATTGATTGAATCATTGGTGATGCTATGAACACCTTTCCGCTATTTTTTAAATTAGAAGACCGCAAAGTGCTGATCGTTGGTGGCGGTGATGTCGCGTTACGTAAAGCTGACTTGCTCAGCCGCGCAGGTGCTACTATCACGATTCTTGCGCCAAGTATTAGTACTGAAATACAAGCCTTGCTCAGCCACACTAAGTACAAAGCCAAGCACGAACTGATTTATGAAAACTACAATAAATCTTATATGACGGGCGCGCGCGTTATTATCGCTGCGACGGATGATGAAACCCTCAATCATCAGATTCACGCTGATGCTAGCGAGCTGAATATTCCGGTAAATGTGGTTGATACCCCGCATTTATGCGACTTTATTTTCCCTGCTATCGTTGACCGTAATCCCATTGTGATTGGCATTTCATCTAACGGTAAAGCGCCCGTGCTGGCACGTCTATTGCGCGCTCGTCTTGAAACTTTAATTCCGCAAGGCTATGGCAAACTGGCCAAGCTGGCTGGTGAGTTTCGTAGTGAGGTAAAAACAAAAATTCCAACCCTTACCGGACGTCGCCAGTTTTGGGAACGCGCCTTTGAAGGTCAAGTCAGTCAGTTGATGTTTGCTGGCAATGAAGACGAAGCGGCTGCCCAATTGCAAGCCGATTTAGATAAAACAGCGGCTGCTATCAATGAAAAAAATACAGTAGATAATACATCTACAGAATCCCAAACCGTAAAAAATACAATGGGCGAAGTTTATATCGTTGGTGCAGGCCCCGGTGATCCAGAACTGCTTACCTTTAAAGCGCTTCGCCTCATGCAGCAAGCCGATATTGTCTACTATGATGCGCTAGTATCACCGCAAGTACTGGATTTATGCCGCCGCGATGCCGATAAAGTATTTGTCGGTAAAAAGCGTAGCAACCATGCCGTTGCTCAGCTTGGTATCAATGAGCTATTAGTCAATAGCGCAAAAGAAGGTCGCCGTGTGGTACGGCTAAAAGGTGGCGATCCCTTTATCTTTGGACGTGGCGGCGAAGAGATTGAAAGCTTACGTGCGCATAGTGTTCCTTATCAAGTCGTACCTGGTATTACCGCCGCCAATGCCGCTGCTAGCTATGCTGGCATTCCACTCACGCACCGAGATCATTCGCAGTCAGTACGTTTTGTGACAGGGTTTTTGAAGGCTGGCGCGCCAAACAGCAACTTTAAAAGCTTTTTAAATACTGATGAGACAGTGGTGTTTTATATGGGACTGCATTCACTGCCGCGCTTGACGACAGGTTTAATTGATGCTGGACGTAGTAGTGACACCCCGATTGCCATTGTCTCTAATGCCAGCATGCCCAATCAGCAAGTATTGACTGGCACGCTTGCCAATATCGTTGAGTTGCAAGAAAAAAGCCAGTTGCCCACGCCTGCTCTGCTGATTATGGGAGATGTGGTTGGACTGCATCATGATCTGGCTTGGTATCATGTAGACAATGAGCAAAACAACCAGAATGCTGCTGATACCGATGACAATTGGTTGCGCGGTGGCAAGGCAGCAGCGGCAAAAGCCCCTACTAGCCAGCAAGCACATGCGCTATCAATGGTCGCTAATTTGGCAACCGCTGGTGATGTGGAGCAATTAGTCATTGGCTAAGTGCGATTACGGTCAAGCTACTATCGAGATTGTCGAGAGCATCAAAGACCTCTACGACATCGACATAATAATAGTTTGTTGAAGGTATGCCTATGAGGAACCCATCAGCCGCGTTCACTGGTTTGGTACCCTAGTGAAGACTTGAATCTTCGGCTGTGGGCTAATGGTATCAACGTTTTAACTCGCTGAAATAGTCACAGTGTACTTCATGGTGTACCTACCATACATATTCTATTCGTGATCGGTGCGCTATACAGGCATCGATCTGCCAGATATAACTTCAACGTATATAGGCTGAGCATATAATTCAAGGCTATTGATATCATGCACTACTTCACCGTTCCTACTCTTGTGAAAAGTAAAAGTTGCAAACCTCCTAACCTCATCATCTTGAAAACCTATTGTTATATTAACGCTCTCTAAAGGAAAGTCTATAAGCCATTTTTTCTTGAATTTGTTAGAAAATATGAGGGACTGGATGAACGGGTCTTGGTCTGTAAAATCTTCTATATGAAACCTATTAGTAGAAACTTCATAACCCGAAAAATCAGTAAATAATCTTTCAATCTTATGTTTTTCAATTGAACAGCGAGCATAGCTTGAAGGGAATATTTTTTCTAGAAAAACGCAGTCACCTATCGGTAAAAACCCTTCTTTTAAGATAAGGTCTAACTCCTTATCTAATTTGCCTTCTCGTATTTCACTTTCATTAATATCTAAAAACTCTTTCATCAGTAGATTGGTGTAAATCATAGCTTTGCCCTAAATGTCATATTAATCCAGTGCTGGTTTTAATTTTCTCTATTTCAGATAAAGATAATTGAGTCATAGCTATGATACATAACTCTTTACTATCATTAAAACCTACTACTAATCTATCATTTATAATATACGACTCCACTTTGCAATAACTAATTGAAAACCTTACAGATATATAGTTATTTCCTAAATCGAGATAAAGATCTGAATCAAGAGTATCTATAAAAGAGCTATCTAAGCACTTATTTGATTTTGTAATATCAAAAATTACAACACCTTTAGTCAGTGAATAGTCAGGAATTTTAAAAGAACTATTAAGTCTCTTAATATTTTCTATTTTAATCACTGTCAAGGTACAACTGCTCATTACACCCTCTTCCGCATTAACTCCAATTTCGAGCAATGACCTTTTTCCATCACCGTATCTAAAATATGATTTTTGAAAGTTTGGCTCGCCGATATTTATATCAAAGGGAATATAGTCATCAAATTCGATGGAAACTATTTTATTATCATTGCTAATACTTTTGAACTTTAACAATTTATTCTCCTATTTATATAGCGTATACCCTAGCGGAACCAGCTATTTCACCCTTCAAACCTATTAACAGACCACTTAAAACAGACTATCTTTGAGGAACTACTAATAATAGACTGCTATACTTTTTTAACAAAGTTTTTTAATCCTCACTCTATAGTTCTTTTCTTCTCAATTATCTTTATAAGCTTACTGTGGATAGATGATGCATCCGCAGGTGGATTGGCGACTGTTGTATTCTTGATAAGCAAGGTGTACTCGTAATGCGGCTCATAATCAAAGCCCTCTATACCACTATATCGATATTCCCAACCTGTTTGGCTATTCGTCTGTCCAGCAATTTTTGTTAGCAAGCATGATTGCGGCCCAACGCCCATGCAATCTTCTTGATGATCAGCGACGATGATTTTACGTAAAACATAAGGCATCGCACGGACCGTAATCTGGCTTTTATTATCTGCCCCTGATGATAATGTCGATAGCTCTGCCATCACCTCTATGACATCACCGATAGCCAGTTCTTGCATTTGATGAGCATTTTTCTGACCAAAGTTATATTTACTAATCAATGCTGAATAAGTCTTTCCGTCTTTAGCCACAAGAGTGACTTTCTGCTGCTCTCTATCTTGCGTTATTACCGCCGTTACCTCACCTACGATAGCTTCAGAGGCTTGGATAACGTTTGTTTTATTATCCATATTTGCTGACCCATAACCATTGCAAGCGGCTAAAGCGCTACTGACAAGCAAAGCCAATAGGCATAATCTGATAAATGGCATAACACACCCTTATGAATGATGGCTTAGATATTACTCATGGATAGTACTCACGATTGATATTCTTCAGTATGATTCATTTGTTACTGAGCGCGATAAAAATCATAATGATAAACCTATGATTATAAAACCATAGCCATAGCACGATATCGTTTTCATAGTGAATCAATCACAAGTTTATAAGCACAGCAAACCACAGCAATTCTTGCTAGAATAATCGCAGTCTTCTAACCATTATTAAGTTCACTTATGCCTGCATTTACTATTAAACCGCTTGCGATTCTTCATACCTCCGACTGGCATTTGGGGCGTAGGCTTTATGGGCGCATGCGTTATGAAGAATTTGAAGCGTTTTTAAGTTGGCTACAAGATACCATTAGCGCGCAAAAAGTCGATGTCCTTATCGTCGCCGGTGATATCTTTGATACCATGACGCCGAGTAACAGAGCGCAGGCGCTATATTATGAATTTTTGGGCAAAATTTCAAAATCATGTTGCCAGCATATCGTTATCGTCGCGGGCAACCATGACTCCCCTACTTTTTTGGACGCACCAAGCAATGTCTTAAAATTCTTGAACGTGCATGTCATTGGCACCGCTTGTGAAGACTTAAAAGATGAGGTCTTGGTGTTAGACGATGCAGACGGTACACCGCATTGCATCATCGCCGCAGTCCCTTATCTGCGTGACCGTGATGTCCGTAGCAGCAGCGCTGGCGAGTCCGCGGATAGTAAAGATGCCAATGTCATCAAAGGCATTCGTGCCCATTATGATGAAGTCGCCAGTATTGCTAAAACGAAGCAAGCTGAATTAGCCGAAATGCACCAGCGTCACATTCCTATCATCGCTACAGGGCATCTATTCGCAGCAGGTGGCACGACTACTGAAGACGATGGTGTGCGTGAGCTTTATGTCGGCTCACTTGGCAAGATCTCTGCTGATATGTTCGATGAAAGCTTTGACTATGTGGCACTTGGGCATTTGCATGTTCCGCAGCGCGTCGGTGGTCGTGAGAGTATTCGCTATTCAGGCTCGCCTATTGCAATGGGCTTTGGTGAGGCTAAGCAACAAAAACAAGTATTACTGGTACAGTTTGGCGCAGTAGAAAATGATTTTAGCAATCAAAAACCAGTGTCAAATAGTACATCTGAGAGCACTATTATTCAGCTTACTAATACAGTGACTAAGATTGAACAATCGGTAGAAAAAGCCGCTAAAAAAGTAGCCAGTCAGGCGACGGATTTTATGGACGATTTATTTGGTTTTGATAACACAGCAGAAAGCGAAGAGAATACGCAAAAAGCCTTTGAAGGATCCGTTTCCAATCAGATAGACGCTATACAGAGTAATGATTCCACAAATAACTCTACCTCTAACCTATTACATCATGACGAATCACAGCAGATGCAGGTTATTTCCCTACCTATTCCAAAATTCCAAAAATTGGCGCAAATCTCAGGTGATTTAGAGCTTATTCAACAGACTATCGATGAAACCATTCAATCTCTTGAGGCAACAGAATCTGTTTGGCTTGAAATTATTTATACGGGTGATGAGGTGGTCAGCGAGTTGCGTGAGCATATTCAGGCGATGGTAGATGGCTTGCCGTGTGAGGTGTTAAAAATTAAAAACACGCGCACCTATAATAAAGTACTTAACCAACAGCAGATCTCTGAGACGCTACAAGATTTAAATGAGGAAGAAGTATTTGAGCGCTGCTTAATTGCTCACAATATTCCTGATGAGCAAAAATCATCCTTACGTGACGCCTATGATCAAATCGTTTATAACCTGCGCCATGCCGATACTCAGGCCGAATAATAACAGCACATTTTGGATGCCAGCCAACAACTTCTTCACTTTTCATCACCATTCTCTTTATAACTGCTCTATATAAAAATAAGACTTGCCCATGCGACTGATTGAACTACGACTTAAAAACTTAAACTCCCTAAAAGGCGAATGGCACATTGATTTTAGTGATCCTGCTTTTCTAAATGAAGGGATTTTTGCCATTACTGGGCAGACGGGCGCTGGCAAGACCACCATCTTGGATGCTATTTGCTTAGCCTTATATAGTCAAACGCCAAGATTGGGTGATATTACTGGCTCAACGAACGAGATCATGACCCAAGGTACGGGTGAGTGTTCGGCAGAAGTTATCATCGAAATAGATTCCAAACGCTACCAATGCTACTGGTATCAACATCGCGCCCACAAAAAAGCCAAGGGCAATCTATTACCGATTAAGCATGAGATTAGTGAGGTTAAAACCGGTAAGATTTTAGAAGAGAAAAAGTCTAAGACATCAGCCTATATTCAAGACCTAATTGGCATGGATTTTAATCAATTTACCCGCTCCATCATGCTCGCACAGGGCAGTTTTGCCGCGTTTTTAAAGTCAGATATTGGCGATAGAGCAGCGATTTTAGAGAAAATAACGGGTACTGCTATCTATGCCAAGATATCGTTAAACGTCCATGAAAAGAAACGCTTTGAGGAAGAAATACTGGGTCAGCTACAAGCGGGCGTTAATAGCTTATCGTTATTAAGTCTTGAAGATGAAAAGCTACTGGCAGCAGAGCTACAGACCCTTAATCAACAGCAAAGCAAGCAGCGAAAAACTTTCAAAACCCTGAGCGAGCAGCTGCAGTGGCTGGATAATGTACAGCAGCTACAGCAAAATATATTAACTTATCAAAATGATTTTGCATCGGCTCAGCAGGCTCAGCAAGCCTTTACTCCAGAAGCGCAGCGCCTAGATATTGCTAATAAAGCCTTGGAGATTGATAGTCAATTTCGAGAGCTTAGCTATAGCCGAGAGTCGGTCAAGAGGTTGGGTTTCGAGCAGCAAGATTTGCTTAATAAGATTCCAACACAGCAAGAAGCGCTGGCACAAGCCACGACCCATTTAGATAATATCAATACCATTGAAAAGCAAGCTACGGACAATCTGCAGACCACCTTACCAATCATTGCAAAAACGCGCGAGTTGGATGCTGAAATAAAACAGCAATCCCATTCTTTGGCAGACGATAATCAACATAAAGACGTCTTAGTCAATAATACGCAACGATTACGCCAAGAAATAGCCAGCCATGGACAAACAGAACAAGAGACGAAGTCTCAGCTTAGCAGTATAGAAAAATATTTTAGCGATTATGAAGAGCTAAACGATCTCGATACAGATATGGCGACCTTTGATAGCAGCTGTACCCGATTAAAGGCGCTGCTAGAAGATAATGTCAGCTTAGCGGCGGATAAACTTGCGCATGACAACCAATCAAGCCAGCTACAAGCTCATTTCGATAAGCTCTCTAAGCAGCAAGATGCTGATAAATTGTTAATAACTGAGCAACGCGAGCAATTGGTCAGCGTACAACAGCAGCAAGCAGCACTTATTGAAAAACAGTCGCTAACTAGTATGCGCAGCGAGCAAGAACAAATCGATCAGATCAACACTCAGATTGCGCAAGCCAGCTTTAAGCTACAGCAGCTATACGATCTTGCGAGCCAAATCGAAAAGACCAATCTCTCGCTGCCCACGCTAACCGAGGAACTAACGACCTTAGCAGGATTGATTGCTAGTCATCAATCAGATATTCAAGACACTAAGCTCAAGAGGCAAGAAAAACAAGAGCATCTGAATTTACTACAAAAGGTCGCTAAGCTTGAGGACTACATAACAGAGCTAGAAGATGGCTTGCCCTGCCCACTTTGCGGTGCGCATGAGCATCCTTATGGCAAACATCATCCATTATTAGACAATAGTCATACTGATGATGACAATGCCAAGAAAAACCAGTCGTCCACAATAAAACAGACTAAGACGCAACAAACTCAGCAGCAAATAGCTGAACTAGAAACCGTTATTGATAACCTTGAGCAGGCTTTATCAACATACAATATCCAATATGCCACCAAGAAAGAGACGCTTAACAACCAAGAGCAACAACTAGCGCCGCTACAGCAGCAATCCGAAATCTTACACGGCGATATTCAGTCGTACATAGCCTCATTATTTGAATCTAAAAAAAATTATTCTGAAGCAATCACAGTAATTATCAATCCTCTTAATAATATAAAAGATGATATTAATGCGATTATCACGAATATAGACCACTGCTTATCCTTATTAGACACCGCCAAACACAACCTCACTGAACATAAACAGTCTCTTAAAACCATAGTGGTCGAATATGAGCACCTAATTGAAAGTGCTACAAAGCTTAGTACTGCTATCGAAACCGATGAAAAGCAGCAACAGGCACTTAGTCATGACATTAATAATCTAACCACTGACATCAAGCTTAACTCGCAGAAGCTTGATGGTATAAAAGATAAGATTGCCGCTAATTTCTCGGAGTTGGCGCCCCTGATGACCACCGTTTCATCTCTAACGCATAAATACCCAGCGAATAAATATAAAGATTATTTAACTACAGCGCTCAACACGGCAGACTTATCTGATGCACTTAAGCAATTGGGTAATAGTTTTGATGAGCAAACGATAATAGACAGCGCAGACTATGACCGTCATATTGAAAAACTGCGTCAACAGCGCAGCGCTTTAAACCAGCTAAAACGACAATTTAATGAGCAGAAAGATAGCCAACAGCAGCTAACCAATAGCTTAAGCAGTTTGACCGCGCAGATTGAAACCAAGCAAGCACAGCTTAGCAATGATGAAGCAGCGCTCAAAGAGTTAGAGAACTTAGTTGCTCATAAAACCAATGCGATCCAACAATTAAAGCAAGATAGAAAAGAGATTTTTGCAGATAAAGATACAGACAATGAAGAAAATAAATTACGCCGTGCGGTTGATGAGGCTAAAGCCAAGCAAGTAGTAGCACAAAGGCAGCTAGACACTGTACAGCAGACTCTAGAGCAATTAACGGCTAGAGAACAACAGCTAGACACAGAGCTACAGGCGGCGATGTCTACACTGAATACGCAGCAAAGCACCTTTACTAACTTGCTCGCAGAGTCACAGTTCGTAGATGAAGCTGCTTTTGTGAGTGCCCGCCTGCCTAAAGAAGAGCGTGAGTCACTACAGACACGTAAATTAGCGATTGATAATGCATTGCATCAAGCTAAATTACAGCTGGATAGCACCCAGCAAGCATTAGAGCAAAAACTTGCCAATCCTATGACCGATGAAGACCGAGAAATACTTGCTGGCCAGCACCATCAAATACAAATAGATATTGATGAGTTAAGTCAAAAAATCGGTGCGATTGACCAAAAGCTTAAGGATAATGATAGCCAAAAAGGCCAACAAGCGGCACAGCTGATTGCTATCAATGAGCAAAAACAGAAGCTACAAGTTTGGCAACAGCTACATACGCTCATTGGTTCCGCTGATGGCAAGAAATACCGTACCTTTGCCCAAGGCTTAACGTTTGAAGTCATGATTAGTCATGCAAATACGCAATTGCAAAGAATGAGTGACCGTTATTTACTCATTCATGATGATAGCAATCCCCTTGAGCTTAATGTCATCGACAACTATCAAGGCGGCGATATTCGTAGTACCAAAAATCTCTCCGGCGGTGAAGGCTTTATTATCAGCTTGGCATTAGCGCTCGGACTATCACAAATGGCCAGTCACAACATCCGCGTCGACTCGCTATTTTTAGACGAAGGCTTTGGCACGCTTGATGAAGAGTCGCTTGATATTGCGCTCGATACCTTAACCAGCTTGCAGCAAGAAGGTAAACTCATTGGCATTATCTCGCATGTACAGGCATTAAAGGATCGTATCCTAACCCAAATCAAGGTCGAAAAACTTTCTGGCGGCTTTAGCCAAATCAGTGGTCAAGGCTGTCGCCGAGTTGTCAATGCTACCAATGAAAAAGTCTCGTAAGTTAAGACTGTCGTTAAGTCAGTTAATAAAAGATATGGTAATAAGGAAATAGCGATGACCAACAAATTAGCGCTCTTAACATGGGTATCTATTTTATCTATTGGTATGGTTAGTACTATCACCTCTGCCCACGCTACCATCAGCTGTGCCGGTTACTTACCCAATAGCTATTTTGAGCGTATTGAAAACAATAAGCCTTTTGCTGGCAAGTTGGTCGAACAAGCCGATGGCATGCAGCAATTACAAGAGTTAAATGGCAAGGTGTTACTAGACAATCTTACCGATGCTTATATATTGATGGACACTTATGTGCTTGCCAAACAGCACGGCAAATACGGCGTTATCAATGCCGCTGGCAAGATTATCGTGCCTTTTGAGTATGATGAAATTCAAACCGAACCTGATATTGCGACCAGCTTTATCGTCAGCCTTAAGTCATTAGATGATGCCAGCAACGCCACCAAACAAGGTATTATCAATCGTCATGGGGACTGGATTTATAAGCTGAGTGACGCTCATATCGAGCACGCGCACTATGATTCCGATTATGACCAAAATTTCTTTATAGTGGCTAAAAATAATGGTCTGACGGGATTGCTCGATGATAGAGGTTACTGGGCTATAAGACCGCAATATGATGCGATTAATCCGTTAAATGCTTGTACAGGCGAGCCTCTATATCTACAAGTTAGCCTGCAAAACAAAACCGCGCTGATTGACCAAAACAATGATGTCATCATTCCACTTGCTGCCAATCAACATATCGAAGCATTTAATGCTTCCGCCAAGCCGTTGCTTTTTTTGCGCAGCAGCTTAGTTGCTGGTAGCAGCGCTAATGGCATGAGCGAAGATATTCAAGACGATATTGTTAGCGCCCAAATTATTGATGCCAATGGTAAGTTAATCCTCACATCAGACGCACCGATTAGAAAGCTGCTATATCATCAGCTCTATACTTATAAACAAGCGGGCAAATTTGGCATTGTTAATGATAAAGGCAATGTGATACTAGAGCCCCAGTTTGACAGTTATCGTGATGATGCGAATGAAGTATGGGTTGAAAAGAATGGTAAAATGCAGCGTTTAAATACTTTCATAAAGTTAGAGTAGTACTTTTATCATTTTTATTGCTCCTATTTTATTATGCCTATTTATCATTTGAGCATTAGAAAATAAAAAACCACCGTTACTTATAACGGTGGTTTTTTTAATCAATCGATGTGCCTATTTGCTCACTATTTAGTTACGAGGCCACTAAGCTCACTCATTAACACCGATAATGTCGATAAGCCGATAGCACTTTCATCATTGCTATCCAATTTTTGCATCTCTGCCGTGACGGCGTCAAGCTGGCTGGCATGACGTGATTTCCAGTCATTAAAGGCCTGCTTAGCATCAGCTTGCGTCAACAAGGTATCCATCAGCATGCGCAAACTGCGCGAGACTTCGTTGACAAGGGCGTGACGCGCACGGCGATCCCAGTGATCTTGCTGCGGCAAGGTGGCGATATTATCCATCATCCAATCTAACTGTAGGACGTGATAGGCCTCAAAGTATAAAGTCGCAATCTCATCAACTGGGCGCTCATACTGCTCAGCCAATAGCGCGGCATCTAGGGCATCGACATGGTAAGGCAACATCGCAAACATCGCCGCATCATTAGCAGAAAGATCATCTGCCATCAAGCTTGTGGTATCTTCTTGCAAGTATTCTGAGAATTGCTGCTCGATAAAGCCACCTGCTTTGGTCAATTTCTCGACACTGTCCTCAAAGCGATTGATCATATCGGCAACTTGCAAATCTTGACCAAAGGCATTGATAAACCATACCACGCCATTTTCGAGTGCATCACGCAGACGCAGCTCAAGCTCAAGCAGCAAGGTCGCATCAACTTGATTATCCAGCGACTCAAGCAAATCCCATGCTTTTGACACATGGAAGACGTCACGGGAAATCGCATAACCGCGCGCAATGGTGGCAAGCGTTTGTCCTGTTTCTTCATGTAGGCGGAATAACGCTTCGATACCCAGACGGTTCACGATGCTATTGGTCAAATAAGTACTGATGATTTCACGGTGCAAGCGATGTTCTTTCATCTCATCAAAGAAGCGTGATGCCAGCTCATCAGGGAAATATTGACGCAGCTCATTGACGAAGTACGGCGCATCAGGTAAATCTGATGATAATAAATGATCATATACCCACATTTTGCCGTAAGCCATGACGATTGCCAGCTCAGGATTGGTGAGGCCTGTGCCCGCTTTTTGGCGTTTGGCAATCTCTTCATCGGATGGCAGATATTCAATCGCGCGGTCAAGACGACCTTCGGCTTCTAACATTTGAATAAAGCGTTGATGGTCACTTAAGTTCGCCGCGGCGCGCAGATGACTAAGCTCAAGCGCTTGCGGTTGTAGATAGTTTTGGCGTAGCACCAATTCAGCGACCGTGTCGGTCATAGACTCTAACAACTCATTACGCTGCTTTAACGTCATGTCGCCTTGCTCGACCACTTTACCCAGTAAAATCTTGATATTTACTTCATGATCTGAGCAATTGACGCCGCCTGAGTTATCGATGGCATCGGTATAAATGCGACCACCCGTTTGTGCGTATTCGATACGCCCTTGTTGAGTAAAGCCTAAGTTGCCACCTTCGCCAACGACTGCCGTACGCAGCTCACCACCGTTAACGCGCACGGCGTCATTAGCGCGGTCACCAACATCGGCGTGACTCTCATTGGCACTTTTTACATAAGTTCCGATACCACCATTCCAAATCAAATCAACAGGCGATTTTAATAGCGCACTGATTAGCTCATTGGGCGCAAGGCTATCTTCACTGATATCAAATAGCGCTTTCATCTCAGGGCTAATCGCAATGGTTTTATCTTGACGTGAAAAGACGCCGCCACCTTGACTGATAAGCGATTTTTCATAGTCGTCCCACGTCGAGCGCGGCATTTCAAACAAACGCTCACGCTCGGCATAAGATGCGGCAGTATCTGGGTTTGGATCAATAAAGATATGCAAGTGGTTAAAGGCTGCGACCAGCTTGGTATGAGTAGATCTGAGCATACCGTTACCAAATACGTCGCCGCTCATATCGCCGATACCAACGACGGTGAAATCATCACGGTTTTGGATGTCCATACCGCGCATACGGAAGTGACGTTTGACTGATTCCCAGCCGCCGCGTGCGGTGATACCCATGGCTTTATGGTCATAGCCGACCGAGCCACCTGAGGCAAAGGCATCGTCAAGCCAGAAGTTATACTCGCTTGATAAAGCATTGGCAATATCTGAGAAAGTAGCGGTACCTTTATCGGCGGCGACCACTAAATATGGGTCGTCTTCATCATGACGCACGGTGTTGGCTGGCGGGACAATTTGACCATCAACAATATTATCAGTAACGTCAAGCATACCGCGCAGGAACGCTTGATAACAGGCAATTCCTTCTGCTTGGAAAGCTTCACGACCATCGGCCATGGTTTTGGTCTTAACGATAAACCCACCTTTCGAGCCAACCGGTACAATCACCGCGTTTTTGACCATTTGCGCTTTGACCAGACCGAGTACTTCGGTACGGAAATCTTCCATACGGTCTGACCAACGCAAGCCACCACGAGCGACTTTGCCGCCGCGCAAATGTACCGCCTCGACACGTGGCGAGTAGACAAATATCTCAAACATCGGCTTAGGTTTTGGTAAGTTTGGAATGTCTGCCGCTAAGAATTTAAACGACAAACGGTCTTTACGTTGCCCATCCGCTTCTCTTTGATAAAAGTTGGTACGTACCATGGCATTAATCAAGTCCAAATACCAACGGAAGATACGGTCTTCATCTAAGCTACTGACACCGGCCAATGCGGTGGTAATTTGCGCTTGAATTTGACTGGTCTTGCTGGCACGTTCCTCAGTACTGTATATAGGATTCATCCGTGCATCAAACAGCTCGCCCAGTGCGACGCTAATAGCGCTGTTTTTTACTACGGTTTGCTGAATATAAGCACTAGAGAACGGGGCTTTTGCTTGCATCATATAACGCGACAAGGCTCGCAGTACGACCACATCATAAGTGTCTAATCTGGTGGTCAATACCAACTCATTAAACGAGTCACTCTCGATACGCCCTGCCCAAATTTGCTTTAGGCTGTCTTCAAACTGCGCGCGTACTACTTGCATATCGATGGTATCGACATGCTCCAATACCAGCTCATACTCTTGCATCCAAATCGACTGCTCTGGCAAATCAAACTCATAGGTTTGCGCTGAGATGACCGATACGCCAAAGTTTTCTAGCACCGGTAATACTTTTGAGAGAATGACAGGGTCTTGGCGACCGTACAGCTTTAGATGTAGCTGATTGCTGGCATCGCCCGTTGACTGATATAAATGCCAAATCATGGGCTGCTCATCACTCAAGCCTGCCAGACGTTTGGTATCTTCAACCGCTGTACGCGCATCAAACCGTTCTTGATAAGCCGCAGGAATATAGCTTAAAAAGCGGCGCATTAAGGCATTGGCTTGCTGCTCGCCCACATTATCAAGCAGCATTTTTTGATAATGATCGCTCCATGACTGCATCAGCGCCGACAGCTTATCTTGTAGCGCCGCCGTATCGACTTCATTTACTTGACCAGGGACTGTGCGCACATGCACATGAACGCGGGCGTGTTCTGACTCGTTAAATTCCGTCGTAAAGCCCGATGACATACCACCATAAGCGTCTTTTAGGACATTTTGTACTTTAATACGCAGTTCGGTATTGAACTTATCGCGCGGGATATACACCAAGCAGGACACAAAACGCTGATAATGGTCGACGCGGCTAAATAAACGTAAGCTCTTCTTGTCTTGCAATTGGCTAATGCCAGATACGATAGGATATAACTCTTCGACGCTGGCTTGAAACAGATCATCACGCGGTAAAGAATTGATCACGTGCATCATTTTATGATAAGCGTGACCGTCACGCGGTAAATCTGCCATCGCCATGATTTTATTGGCTTTTTCACGCAGTAGTGGAATCTGCTGTACACTGAGCTGATAGGCCTGAGCGGTAAAGAGCCCAATAAAGCGATATTCACCAATCAATGTGCCATTAGCATCAAACTTATGAATACCTAAAAAATCCATATATACCGGACGATGCACCGGTGACACACGGCTTGATTTAGACAACATCAATATACGTGGCTCAGTGAGTAACTTTTTGAGGTTACTTGGCAGCTCATCAAAGCTCTTTGATAAAGTATCTTCACTACCGCCGCGCAATAGCCCAAGACCACTATCGCCAATGGCATACAAGTCTAAATTGGCATTGTCATTATTTTTGTGGCTGATTTTATGGTTACTTGTATCGCTCTTATTATTCACAGCGTCATGTATATTAATGAAGCTGCCGCCCTCTAAGCGGTATTCGCGATAGCCTAAAAAGATAAAACGATCTTCTAATACCCAATCCAAAAACGCTTGAATCTCTTGCTGCGAATAAAACACTTCTGGTAAATTTTGACCGGCCAGCTCCGCCTTTATATCCGTCAGCTTGGCACGTATCTTTTGCCAATCATCAACGACGACATCAAGGGTATCTATTTTTGTGAGCAGCATTTGTTGTAGCGCCGCCAACTCATCATTGTTTTGATAAGCAATTTCACAATGAATCAAAGACATTTTTGAGGTGTCGCTTTCATGCGCGCTTTCGATATGGCTAATGTTGCCATTTTCATCGCGCTCAACACTCACAATGATATTATAAGTACGATGGACATCGATACCTTCCGCTTCCAGACTCATCAAAAGCGTATCTACTAAAAAGGGTCTATCGTAAGCGACTATTTGAATAACGGTATGAGAGCTATGAAAATGCTGCTCTTCAGCTATTGGGTTTAAAATAGCGAGCTGCGGCTGACTGCCATCATAGGCCTTTAGGAGAGTAAAGTGATGTAGCGCCATCCCTGCCAAATCAATATTGCTGATATCTTTGGCGGCTTCTTGGTGCAGGCTTTGGTAATAGCTATGAATAAAATGGTCAAATAATGATTTGTCCTGTTGCACATAACTGGTGGCAATATCGCTTATCTGGCTGATCCGCTCTTTTGCGATATTTAGGGTGTTAGGCATATCCATTGTCCTTTGTTATAAGTTTGTTGTTCTCGTTTCTTCTATGAATGAGTTATTTCTACTGACGACTTATTTAACATAGCTAGCCGGTTTAACATGACACTTAGCTATCTGGTATACAGTTAATTTCCCCTTTTTTAATATTTTATTTAACATTTATTGGCATTCCATGACTTAAATAGCATAAATAGCCATTTTCTGGTCTTTATTATCTCTAGTCTTTACTACTGCCAATCTATCAAAGTGTAACGCACCTCAGCCCATAGCTAAAGCGTACAACATCATTTCATGAATCACGAAGATGTCGATAACCTTTAATAATGAGACAATACCATCCTAATGTAGTCTAATACTTGCTGGCAGGTGGATACTCATGACAATCACAGCGTTTTTTTGTTAGAATACCGCACTATATTGAACCGTATTTTACTGGCTCAATACTCACTCAATATTATGACTTTTAATGCTAAGGGCAAGACGTATGATGAATATTTTGGTGATCGGCTCAGGTGGTCGCGAACATGCACTAGCATGGCAGTGTGCAAAAGACGATAACGTACAAAACATCTATGTTGCACCCGGTAATGCTGGCACTGCCCTTGAAGCTAAATGCCAAAACGTCCTGTTAGAAGATGCAGCCGACGCTGACGAACACAGTGCGGTCATCGAATTTTGCCAAAATAACGCTATCGACATGGTGATTGTTGGTCCAGAAGCGCCATTGGTAACGGGTATCGTCGATGCTTGCTGTGCAGCTGGCATCAAAGCATGGGGTCCAACTGCTTATTGTGCGCAGCTCGAAGGCTCAAAAACTTTTGCTAAAGAGTTTATGGCGCAAAATAATATTCCAACGGCTGCCTATCAAGGATTTACGGACGCTACTGCTGCTAAAGCCTATATCGATGAGCAAGGCGCGCCGATTGTTATCAAAGCCGACGGTCTTGCTGCGGGCAAAGGCGTTATCGTCGCTGAAACCATCGAGCAAGCGCATGAAGCGATTGACGATATGCTTGCTGACAATAAATTTGGTGATGCTGGTAGCCGCGTGGTCATTGAGCAATTCTTGCAAGGTGAAGAAGCCAGCTTTATTTGCATGGTAGATGGTGAAAACATCTTACCGATGGCAACCAGCCAAGACCATAAGCGTGCTTTTGAAGGCGATACTGGGCCAAATACTGGCGGCATGGGTGCTTACTCTCCAGCGCCAGTCGTCACTCAAGACGTTCATAACAAGGTGATGGCACAAGTTATCCAGCCTGTTGTTGATGCGATGAAAGCTGCCGGTCATCCTTATACTGGATTTTTATACGCTGGGCTGATGATTGATGATGCGGGCGACCCGTATGTGATTGAGTTTAACTGCCGTTTTGGCGACCCAGAAACACAGCCTATTTTAATGCGCTTGCAATCATCGATGGTTGATTTGGTCGCACTAGGGTTAGAGGGTAAATTACCAACCGAAGCCAATTGGGATGAGCGCCCTGCTCTAGGTATTGTCGTTGCTTCAAAAGGCTATCCTGAAACCTCATCAAAAGGTGATGTGATTACAGGCTTACCAGAATTAGATAGTGATAATAAAAAATCGGTAAAAGTCTTCCATGCTGGCACGGCTTTCTCTAATCAAGATGCGCTTAGCAATGAGAAAGAAGTCGTGACCAACGGCGGGCGTGTATTGTGCGTGACGGCATTGGCTGACACTATCTCTGATGCACAGCAAGCAGCATTGACAGTGACGGGCGCGATTAGTTTTGATGGTTCGCATTATCGCCGTGATATTGGTCACCATGCGATTGCTCGCGAAAACGTTTAATAAAGCGGAGCTGATTTAAACGTTAGATTTTAAAGCTCCGTTTTAAAAGATGCGTTTTAAAAGTTTTGCTTTAAAAGATGCGTTTTCAAACCTACAGAGTTTTTATAATGATTCGACCTAGTGTAGCGCTAGGTCGTATTTTTTTGACCGCACTTTTACTTAACTTTTTTAATCTATTTTTTAACGACCGTCTTTTAATAGGTTGTTTTTGAAGCACTTGCTTTTAAAAATCTATCTTTGACCGCTTAGTGTTAGAATAGTCATCAGAGTAAAGCGCCGCCAGATTTTTAGTGACTTAACCTATCAGTAGGATGAGCCGCTAATCGCTGTACCCATTAAAAGTCATGTTTTAGCTTACAAAGTAAGTGACAGCCTAAGCTCACGCGCCTCAAACTACCTCCCGTTATATGATACAATTTTGTACCAGTACGTCGCATCTCCCTTGTATTGTCGGTTTTGAACCCGCAAATCAATAGCAACCAGATGAATGATTATATTTATGGCAAATGATACTTCTAGACCTTCTAATAATAAGCAGTCTAATAACAGACAATCCATCGACAGCCTAAAAACGTCAGGGTTTGAGCGTCGGATGTCTATTGCTAAAACCTCCTTAAATATTGGTCGTCGTTGGGCAGGTAATAGTGTGTCTGGTATGTTTTTGGACAAAGAAGCTCGTACGGCACGTAATCAAATTTTTATGGAAGAACAGGCCAACTATCTGGCAGAAGAGCTGGGTAAATTAAAAGGGTCGGTGGTAAAAATTGGTCAAATGCTGGCGATTTATGGCGAGCATATACTGCCACCCGAAATCACGCGCGCCTTGCAAACGCTCAATGATGATACGGCAACTTTAGCGTGGCCGAAAATCGAGCAGACATTACAGCAGTTATTGGGCGCAAAATTAAATGAGCTTGACGTCGACCCTATTCCTATCGGTACCGCTTCCCTCGCCCAAGTTCATCGCGCAACCGTATTGGCAACGGGCGAACAAGTGGTGTTAAAAATCCAATACCCTGGTGTGGCGGATGCCATCAATTCTGACTTGGCTTTATTCAAGCGTTTATTAAAAGTCAGTAATATCGTGCCGCAGACACGCGCCCTCGATGCTTGGTTTGAAGAGATACGCGACCTGCTACATCATGAAGTTGACTATGAAGCGGAAGCGGCGACCACAGAGCGTTTTTATGAGCGCTTATTTGACGACCCGCGTTATATCGTTCCCAAAATTAATCGCACTTATTCAACCAAGCGCTTGTTATGCATGTCTTATGAGCCAGGTATTACCGTTGTCTCTGAGGCGCTGCAATTATTGCCGCATGAGCGCCGCAATGCCATAGGGCAAGCGGCCATCGAAATCATGATGCAAGAGATTTTTGTTTGGGGCGAGATGCAGACGGATCCAAACTTTGGTAATTACCTCGTTCGTGTCGCTACTGACGAGCACGAAATCGATAAACTGGTGCTGTTAGATTTCGGAGCCATTCGCCAATTCGATAACAACCTACTGACGATTGCGCACGGGTTATTGCGCGCCGGATATCGTCATGACCATCAAGCAATGAAACGTGCCATGACCGGTTATGATTTCTTTGATAGCATGAGTGATAAAGTCCGTTCCGATATTGCCTCATTGTTTTTATTGGCCACCGAACCTTTTAGTGACCCGGCATTGAATCCGGATATTCCTCTTGATTGTTTGGATGAGCAGCAGCGTTATATTTGGGCAAACAGTAAATTGCATACTCGCCTCTCAAACGATGCGACGCGAGCAATGCAGTCTTTCGAGTTCAATCTGCCGCCTAAAGAATTTATGTTTATCAGCAGAAAATTTATCGGTGCTTATACGTTTTTGACAGTGCTAGATGCGCATACGGATTCTAATAAACTGGTAAAGCCTTTTTTGTAAGGTGAGAAAGTGATATTTTTTGGACCGCCCTTTTTTGGCGGTCTTTTTTATATTTTCTTTTTATTTGCTTAGGCTATTTTTTATAAATATCTTGATAAGGATATGCATTTCTATTTTTTAACCTATCATTCTTTCGTAGCGTACATATAAATGCTTAGGCTATTTATCTTGCTATGCTTCACTGCTCGCTTGCCATGTATCAAATCTGGTTTTATAACCTTCAGGCTTACGCATGTTTAGCTGCCAGCAAGTTTCACCGCGCGCCAAGTATTTAACTTCAAAGTGTGTGCGCTGACTATCGCTAGCTACTTTATGACGCGTATTCGGTAAGCACCAGACCTCATTGGCTTGCTGCTCTGCATTATCCATATATGCTTCTATATTGGTCGCCAGTATCACTTCTCCATTTACCTGCAAACGAGAAAGTAAGAACTCAAAGAAAGGCATGTTTAACCACTGCTGGTTAGGGTTATGTTGCTCAGGATTGGGATATAATATAAAGATACGCTCGATACTGTTTGGCGCAATGGCATGGACAATCCAAGCAATGGCATCAGCATGAATCGCGCTTAGATTGCTTGATTTCTGCTGCGCTGCTAATTTAGCAAAGGCATCGAATTTATTGCGCGTACGCTCGATGGCTATCAAGTGTTTGTCAGGATGTTGCAGTGCGAAGCTAAGGGCATGCTTGCCCTTCCCTGCGCCAATCTCTAACACCAAAGGCAGTTCAGCGTTGATCAATATATCGGGCACTATAAAATCACGTGGGGCTGAGAGTTTTTGTGGTTGAAAGGCACGCGGCTGCTGATGTGAAAGCTCAAGATTATGAGTCATCTACTATCCTTAAGGTATTTGTCATTTGTCATTATTCGACCACATGCTATTATATAGTCAATCAAGCCCAATAGTAATATAACGACTGTGCTCATCGAACGATAATCATTAATTGCTCAGTGCAATTAACGAGTGTCGTTCGATGACGTTTTGGTTTTACAACCTTTATTCATACTCGCTATTGATGAGCAGTGCTGTTGTCAATGACAGCATTTGTTGATAGCCCATAGGATATACCCACTTTTATTATGACTGAATCTACTTCTAGCAACAGCGACCACAATACCAACCCCTTACCCAAAACTTATCCTTGTCCAGAATGCGGCAACCAAACCGCTTGGCAAGACAATAAATATAAGCCATTTTGTAGTCATCACTGCAAGCTTATCGACTTAGGCGCTTGGGCAAGTGAAGAATACACCTTACCTGCCGAATCGACGCCATTTTCTGATGAGCTCTAATCATCTAATTATTTCCGTTAAACTTTTAACCCTTTAACTCTTTATTATCCCAAGGATATTTTACATGTCTGCTACTTACCTGATGCCCACTTATAATCGTCAACCAATCAGCTTCACCCGCGGTTCAGGCAGTTGGCTTTATACCAAAGATGAGACGCCTTACTTAGATGCCTTGACGGGTATCGCAGTATGCGGCTTAGGGCACTGTCATCCAAAGGTGACTGAGGCTATTCAGCAGCAAGCGGCAACCTTGGTGCATACCAGTAATTTATTTGGTATTGATTGGCAGGAGCGTGCTGGCGAAGCCTTATGTAATGCGGCGCAAATGGACAGCGTATTCTTTGCCAATAGTGGTGCTGGAGCCAACGAAGCGGCATTAAAATTGGCACGACTCTATTCGCATCAGCAAGGTTTTAAACGTCCAAAAGTCATCGTCATGGAACATTCTTTTCATGGGCGTACCTTGCTGTCGTTATCAGCAACTGCCAACCCTAAAGCACGTGAAGGTTTTTATACCTTGGATGAAGATTTTATCCGTGTGCCCTTTGGTGATATCGCCGCGATTGAACAAGCTGCTCAAAACCATGATGATATCTGTGCGGTATTTGTCGAACCCATCCAAGGCGAAGGTGGTTTGAATACAGCAGCCAATGGCTTTACTTACCTTGAGCAATTACAAGCCGTATGCGATAGCCATAATTGGTTATTTATGCTCGATGAAGTACAAACCGGTAACGGTCGTACGGGCAAATACTTTGCTTATCAGCATAGCAATGCTCGCCCTGATGTATTAACCACTGCCAAAGGTTTAGGTAATGGCTTTCCAGTAGGCGCTTGCATGGTGCGTGGTCGCGCCAATGGCTTGTTTGGCGCCGGTAGTCACGGCTCAACCTATGGTGGCACGCCATTAGCCAGTCGCGTGGTACATAGCGTTTATGACGTGCTTGCCAATGGCGATATCATGAACAATGCCGTCACCGAAGGACAGTTTATCCGTGATGGTGTCGTTGAGGCGCTTGGACAATATGGCGTCAGCACTCGCGGCGCTGGGATGATGATTGGTATTGCGCTCCCTGACGAGTTGGACTGTAGCAAATTGGTTGACCGCGCCCGTGATGAACAAAAATTAATCATCAACGTCACAGGTGGGCATGTGATTCGTCTATTGCCGCCGCTCAATATGACCCGTGATGAAAGCTCACAAGTAGTTGAGCGCTTGGTTAATTTATTAAAGCCTTCATTTTAAATGATTGATTTAATCAAAGTGTAAAGCTAAAAAAGCCTATAGATAACTTATCTATAGGCTTTTTGCTTTTTAACACTTTAAAAGTAATTTAAATTAAATGTTATTAAGCGCTTAGCTTAATTGGCATGAAAGTACTTTTTTAATACCTCTAAGCAGCGGGTGATTTTTGCAGGCTGCTGATCACGGTTTAAAGTGACGGCATACAACACGAAACTTGGCAGCTGATAGCCAGTCAAAACTTCGACTAAATTGCCGTTTTCAAGCTCTTTTTTGACGTCCATTTCCATGATTCGAATTAAGCCATGACCTTCTTTTGCCAAGGTCATCGCCATAAAGACGTTATTGGTATGAATACGTGAATTCATCTTAATGCGGGTTTTTTTACCCGTTTCTGTTTGAGACAGCTCTAAGTGATTGGCATCTTTCATAAGATCGATGCAAATCAATTGATGGTCTACCAAATCTTTTGGGGTTTCGATTTTTTTATGTTGACGTAAATACTGCGGTGAGGCAACCAACAGTTGACGCACATCAGATAACGGATGATTGCTTAACGTTGAATCATTGATATTTGGGCTCATACGTACCGCAATATCAATGCGCTCATCGATCATATCGATATAATGATTGTCGGCGAAATACGTAATGCTAAGGTCGTCGTGCGCCGACATCCAAGTCGATAATGCCGGTAAAATATGATGTACACCCAGCTCAGGCGTTGTTGCAATACGCAAGCTACCAGCCAGCTCATCACGTAATTGATTGACCTTGATACGCCCTTGCTCAGCAGCGCTAACCACGTCTTTTGCCGCTTCATAAAAGCTGGCACCCGCTTCTGTTAAGCTAAGCTTACGAGTTGAGCGATGCAGGAGCACCACGCCCAGCTCATTTTCTAAAGAACGTATCTGCTGACTAACCGCACTGGTTGTAATACCCAGTTCACGAGCTGAACCACTAAAAGAGCCGTGTCCGACCACACTGGCAAACACAGCCATACCACGTAAATTATCTAACATATTCTCACCTAAGCTGCTTTTTAGTTTTTAATATAACTTAACCATTATAGCCGATTATCATAAATCTTACAGTTTTTTAATATACCTCTGACGGTCAATAAAGCAGATTTACTGCTTAATAAAACCAAAAATATCAAGGCGATAACATAATCTCGCCTTGATATTTTATTCACTATAATAGGTTTAGTAATTATCTAACTATTAAAATAACAACCATTATAAAACTACTGATTGTTTAATATAACTGAACTTTGCCCATTTTTCCTTCGCCGCGCTCAGTCAAATATTGCATGACGGGCGTATTGAGCAATCTAGACTCTGCCACTGCACGGGCTTGTATGAGGCGTTTTTGTTGACGACGCTCAGGCGTCTTATCGTCGGCTTGCATAATACTGCCATCTATCTGCAAGCTGATGTCTGCTTGCGTAAATTGTTCTTGCAGTTTTGCCGCCAGCTGCTGAAAGGTGGCTTGTAAATGCTTGCTATCCACTGCGGTGACAAAGACAGCTTTATCATTACAGTAGCCAGTCATCATCCCTTGACGCGCCAGCGCCAATTCATCTGGCGCCAAACTACCGGCTTCGCGCGCACATTGTAACCAATAATCCCATTTGTCTGGCGTCCACTCGCCCGTCAACGGTTGCGGGGCGCAACGTAACAAGGTACGCGGATCATCAGCTTGCGCAGTTAATTGAGAATCATTTGCATCAGGCTCAACAACAGGTTCAGGCTCAACAACAGGTTCAGGCTCAACAACAGGTTCAGGCTCAACAACAGGTTCAGGCTCAACAACAGGTTCAGAGCTAACGTTGCTGTCTAATAAATCTAACCTTTCATCATGGCTATGGCTATAACCATCATATTGACTCAATTCCGCATTATCATAGCTTGCGTTATATGACTTGACCTCATTTTGATTTGGGGTCGGATAATCAGCATCATAATCTTGTAGCGGCGGTATTGATTCCGCTACTGGCTCTAACTGCTGTTCTAACTTCTGTTCTGGCTGCGTTTCTGATAGCGGCTCTGACATTACTGCTGATGTTGGCACTAATGAAGACGCTGATGCTAAATGCGCATTAGTATTTAAAAGCGCATTGGTATTTAATGGCTCAATAGTATTGGCATTTATTGATGCTGTATTGGATTCAGCTGTCGAAGTAGTAGAAATCACTGTTTCTATCGAAGCGGTAGGACTAGGTAATTCAGGACTAGATGGTATAGAGCTTGGTGGTATGGTGCTATCAGGTAGGTTCGCTAAAATCTCATCAACGGGCAAAGGGCGAAAAGCCAATAAACGTAAAATACACATCTCAAGCGCTTGCATTGGTGTGCTAGCAAGTTTAACGCCTTCTCGTGCTTGCACTACGATTTCATAATATAGCTGTAAAACGTCAGGACTCATATGCTGGGCAAGCTGATTAATCTGCTGCGCTTGTGCTTCATTGACGTTAAGAGCAACTTCAGGTAACAGTTGCGTTAATGCTAATTGATGTAACAGCTCAGCCAAGCCATCAAACATACTGGTCGCATCGACCATTTGTGCACGCATCTGCTCGATATGAGTGGCAACCGCTGATTTATCATGATTATAAATATCTGTGATTAAACGCACCAAATCAGCCGCATCAATTAAGCCAAGCATGGCATTAACCGTCACATCATCTAATGCACCTTGCCCAAAAGCAATCGCTTGGTCGGTCAATGATAACGCATCACGAACTGAACCTTTTGCGGCACTGGCCAATTGCCAAAGCGCAGGCTGTGTATAACCTACCTGCTCTTGGGTTAAAATATTGGCTAGATGTTCACTCAGTAAACTTTGCGATAAAGGACGCAGCACAAACTGTAAACAGCGCGAGATAATCGTGATGGGCAGCTTTTGCGGATCAGTAGTGGCCAACAAGAACTTTACATGCTCAGGTGGCTCTTCCAAGGTTTTGAGCAGTGCATTAAAGCTGTGTGTCGACAGCATATGCACCTCATCAATCAGGTACACTTTATAACGACCTTGGCTTGGCGCATAAGGGACATTATCAAGGAGCTCGCGCGTGTCTTCAACTTTGGTACGAGAGGCGGCATCAATCTCAATCAAATCGATAAAACGCCCTTGATCAATCGCCACGCAATTATCACAGACGCCACATGGGGTGCTGGTAATACCGGTATCGCAGTTTAAGCATTTAGACAAAATCCGCGCGATAGTGGTCTTACCGACACCGCGCGTACCGGTAAATAGATAAGCATGATGCAGACGATTATAATCAATCGCATTAATCAGTGCTTGTGAGACGTGTGATTGCCCAATCAACTCGTGAAAGTTTTTTGGACGATATTTGCGCGCTAAAACTTGATATTGCTGCGTCATAATGAATGCCAATGTGAGTAGTAATATAAATAAAGCATCAAATCAGCGATTTACCTTAAACCAGATATCAAAGCCAGTTATTAAAACCAGATAGCAAAGCTAAATATTGAAGCTAAGCATCAAAACTGGATTTTAGAATAGGTTATGATTGCGCCCGTAACTCAGCCAATTGCTCATACAAACGTTGGGTATTTGCATCGATAAGCGAGCCGTGCTGATGAAATGCGTCAAGATGAACCTCAGTATTCACGCTATTTTCACAAGGTCTAACGTCGACACCGATCAAAAACAGATCTTGCATAACAGGTTGCTGCATTTGGGCATTAAGCTCAAATAATAAATCTTGATGGCCAGCACGTACCTTATCGGCACTTAACGAGCTGTTATCATCTTGCGCATAAAACACCAGCAGATAATGACGCCCAAAAACATTATAAGAGTGCTCATGGCGCACATAACCATTCCAGCGTGAATCTTGGTCAATCGTTCTGTGAGCCAAGATTTTTTCCACCAAACAAGCATAGGTATACATCGACTCGTCGACCAAAATATCAACCTGCTCTTTTGGCAGTGGCGTACCGGCGTCATAACGCTCTCTGACTAAGCTATTAAAAAGCTGATACCACATGCGCGTGTTCTTTTGAATCTCTGCCATCAATGCTTTAGCAAATTCCGCTTGCTCAGGCTCTGCCGCTTTTAGCAATCGTGGTTCAATCTGCGCTATCAAGTCATGGCTGACTAATTGCTCTTGAACTTTAATCGCCCTTTGATGAAAATCTGGCGACTGCAAAAACTGTACAAGCAAGGTTGACTCATCTTGAAACGATTCAAACCCTGTCAGCTTACCGCGGTGAAAGTCTAAAAACGCCGTCAAATCGCTGGGCGTCACCAACTGTTTGAGGATCTCAGTGAAGTTCTGATAGCTGAATACTTGTAGGACACTTTCTTCATCGTCCAAATCTAGCACACAGTCTTCCGCAAAAAACTGACTGCCATATTCATAGCCAACCGCATAAGAGACCGCCTCTGCAGGCTTACTCTGGTGACTATTACGATAACTGTTTTGATAGCTATTGTGATAAGTACTCTGAGCGCTGTTTTTTTCAGCAATGTCTTGATGCTGAACCGAAAGTGCGGTCAAACCAATAAAATAAATCGCCTTGTCTGCCGTTGTGTCAGATGCCGATTCATTTTTAGATTTGTTTTTAGATTCATCTTTATAGGCAAGCGCCTTATCATTTTTAAGATACAGCTGAGCATGTTGCTTAATCAGTTGATTGACAACCTCTTTTCTCCACGTACGTACCTGAGCACTATCGATATCCTGCCTATCAGCCTGTATCGTCACATCATTGACGATAAGGTAGACCACGGCATTAGAAAACTCAAAAACAAAATCATAACCCTGAAGATACTCAGGGTCAGTGATTTTGTCTGGGGTTAAGTCGTACAAAGATAAAAAATTCTGCTGAATCATCTGCTGCCAAATCGACGCTGGTACTTGCTGAGTGTCCATAATATCCCTATACATAAGGTCTCATAAAGAACTTGAGACCATTCCGTTAAAAGTAGAAAGAGCCTTCTTATGTTCAGTTTAGTCCCAGCGTGGATTTATGGCAAGTAAAGCAGTCTAGCTTTCATGCTTGCGGCGCATATGCGGGAATAAAATCACATCACGAATACTAGCCGAGTCCGTAAATAGCATCACCAAGCGATCGATACCAATACCCTCGCCTGCTGTTGGCGGTAAGCCATAAGATAAGGCTTCAATATATTCTTCATCAAAATGCATCGCTTCATCATCGCCAGCGTCTTTTTCGGCGACTTGACCATGGAAACGCTCAGCTTGATCGGCCGGATCATTAAGCTCACTAAAACCATTCGCCAACTCACGACCACCAATAAATAGCTCAAAGCGATCGGTAATCTCAGGATTGTCATCGTTACGGCGTGCCAGTGGCGACGTTTCAGCAGGGTATTCTGTGATAAAAGTCGGCTGACGTAGCTGATGCTCAGCGGTTTCTTCAAAGATAATAGTCTGCAATTTGCCCACACCAAAGACGTCTTTTACTTGTTGTTTAAGGGTCGTTGAAGCGTATTCTGCAAGATAATCACGATCGTTAATACGTGACATATCAAAGTTTTCTGCATACTTAGCAATCGCATCAGACATAGACAGGCGGATAAATGGCGCTTTTAGGCTAATCGCTTCACCCTGATAAGTCAGCTCCGTCGTACCCAAGATATCCATTGCCAGCTCATTGAACAAGCGCTCGGTCAAATCCATCAAATCATGATAATCAGCATACGCCTGATAAAACTCAATCATAGTAAATTCAGGATTATGACGGGTTGACACGCCTTCATTGCGGAAGCTGCGGTTAATCTCAAATACTTTTTCAAAACCACCAACCACAAGGCGTTTCAGATATAGCTCAGGCGCGATACGCAGATATAATGGCATATCTAGGGCATTATGATGGGTCACAAAAGGACGAGCAACCGCGCCACCTGGGATAGGATGCATCATAGGCGTTTCAACTTCCATAAAACGCTCATTCAACATAAACTTGCGAATACCGCTGATAACTTGGCTGCGTATCACAAAGGTGTCGCGAGTTGTCTCATTAGTCATCAAATCAAGATGGCGATTACGATAGCGCGCTTCGACATCCGCTAAGCCATGGAACTTATTTGGCATCGGACGTAGTGCTTTTGTCAGCAGAGTAAACTCTTCGATATGGACATATAAGTCGCCTTTTCCAGAACGACCGATATAACCAGATACACCAACGATATCACCCAAATCTAGCGATTTAATCGTCGCCAATGTCTCTGGATCTAACTGTTTGCGTGCCACATATAACTGAATACGACCAGTCATATCTTGAATAACAATAAACGCCCCACGGTTTAGCATCACGCGACCGGCAACGTTTACCTGAGTTTTTTCACCGTTGGCAATTTTATCTTCGATTTCTTGCTTTGAGATACCATCAAAAGCCGTTTGCAAATCCTGAGCGTAATCTGTGCGCTTAAAGGTATTAGGATAAGGCTGCTTACCTGACGCGGTGATTTCATCTAGCTTAGCTTGTAGTTGAGCAATCAGCTCGTTCGCATCTTCTGGAGTTTGCTCTTGATTCTGGTCTTGATTGTTGTGCTTTGACATAATACTCTCAAAATTATTAGATAATTAAAGGAATAAACGAAGTAAATTAAAATAAGACGTTCAAATAAAACATATAAATAAGAAAGCTCAATAATACTTATTGATTTTTCATACTAAAAAGCGCTAGAACTAATCGACACAAATAGCAGGCTGTGCCACGCCCCTTTCAATCGTTTGATAACAGCCAAACGTGCTGCTATCACTGGCGCATTGCCCTGTTTGATTGTTGGTATATGAATCTATAAATTTACCCGTGTTTTTGCATTGTCCTTGGCAGTCAGCACCATCTTGGCAAACCTTGCCAGCATCGCTATAAGACAGCACACACTGATAACAGCCAAGCCTACCTTGCTGCAAAAACGTTCCACCTTTTACCTCACAAGCTTGTACCAGCTCATTAGGCGGATATACGCATGCTTGGTAAGTCAATGGATCAGCTGTTTCAGCGGATGCGGTGCTCTCAGAAGACGATAGTGCTGGTGGCGCTGGCGAAGTTGCGGGTGTTACGCTACAAGCAGATAACCAAAACGCCATAAACGCAGCCAATATAATTAACACAATGCTATTAAAGGATTGTTTTGAAGCTAACCAGTTATTTATCATAATCGCTACCTTAGTTTTACTATTATAAATAACTGGCTTATCGGCATGGTTTACGGCTTTTAGCTTAATCAGCTTTTAACTGTCTTAATCACCGCCGCCGATACTGGCCATCAAGTCTGCTTGGTGCTCGCGTAACAGCGCATCGAGGATTTCATCCAAGTCACCTTCCATAATCGAATCAAGCTTATATAAGGTCAGGTTGATTCGATGGTCAGTCATACGACCTTGCGGGAAGTTATAGGTACGAATACGCTCTGAGCGATCGCCGCTACCGACCAAGTCGCGACGTATTGAGTCCGCCACATCGACCTGCGCTTGTACTTTTGCTTGCTGGATTTTGGACACCAGCATTTTCATCGCATGCGCCCGGTTTTTATGCTGACTGCGTTCTTGCTGACACTCTACCACGGTACCCGTTGGAATGTGGGTCAAACGTACCGCAGAGTCGGTGGTGTTAACGTGCTGACCACCCGCGCCGCTTGAGCGAAAGGTATCCATCTTAATATCGGCAGGATTGATATCGACGCTATCATCAATCTCAACTTCTGGCATAACAGCAACCGTACACGCTGAGGTATGGACACGGCCTTGGCTTTCGGTTTCAGGCACACGCTGTACGCGGTGAGCGCCTGACTCAAACTTTAAACGACCATAAACGCTATTGCCCGACACACGGGTAATAATCTCTTTATAGCCGCCATGTTCACCCTCATTAGCCGACAGAATATCTACCGTCCAGCCTTGCGCTTGGGCATACTTTTGATACATACGGAACAAGTCACCAGAGAAAATCGCCGCTTCATCACCGCCCGTTCCCGCACGAATTTCCAAGAAAGCAGGCACTTTATCATTAGGGTCTTTTGGCAACATCATGACGTTAAGCGCTTCTTCCATCTCGACAATGGTGTCACGGGCACTGTCAATCTCGTCCTGCATCATCTCTTTCATTTCAGGGTCTGAAGCTTCTGCTAGCATCGCCTCTGCATCCGCCTGATCCGTTTCTGCACGCACATAGTTCTGCCATAAAGTAGTGATATCCATCAAGTCACTATGCTCAACGGACAATTCACGGAACTTATTATTATCGCTGATGACACTCGGGTCTGATAATAAGGCGGTGACCTCTTCATAACGGTCTACCATCTGGTCTAAACGCAGGCGTAAGGATTCTTTCATAAAAGGACTTTTTTAAAATGAGTAAAATAAGAGAGTGATTATAGCAAATTTTTGCGCTTAATTTAAAACCTCTAAGCAATCTTGCCATAATATTCGCAAACTGGCTGTTTTATCGCAGATTATGCCTAAATATTAGCCCCTAGCTTCATATTAACCCATAGCTCTGCGGCCAATAAGAAATCAGTAAAAATAGCGCACAAAAACAGTCCAGAAAAAGCTATAAATAGCGGACATAAAAAAATAGCTAAGAAAACTCTTAGCTATTTTTGCGGTTATTATGGTTATCAGAAAACCTTAACGAAATATTAAACTTTACGAACCAACACTGAACCGATTGAGTAACCCGCACCAAATGAGCAAATCACGCCCAAGTCGCCAGATTCTAGCGCATCTTTATAACGATGGAAAACAATCATCGGACTGGCAGAGCTGGTATTGGCAAATTCATCAATAACACTTGGGACAATGGCTTTATCGGCATCACGTCCAACGACTGTGCGCAAAATTAAATCAAGCATATTGGCATTGGCTTGGTGTAGCCACATCATCTTGATGTCACTAGCTTGCAGCTCATTGTAATGTAAATGCTCAGTGATAATCTCAGAAACCTTTGGACAGACTTCACGGAATACTTTACGACCATTTTGCAAAAACAGCTTATCGGTGACAGGCTCCTTGATATCCGGATACATCTCAGTCTGCGCCGCTAGGAACTCAGAGCGGTCCATAAAGCCATATTCATTTTTAATATTGGTCGAAAACTGCGTAAACAGCTTGGCGTTTAGAATCTCATAACCTTTTGGCGTATCTAGCTCTTCAACGATAGAAGCGGTTGCCACATCACCAAAGATAAAGTGGCTATCACGGTTGCGCCAGTTTAGATGCGCTGAGGTAATCTCAACGTTGACCACAGCAACGCGTTTAGCAAGACCCGACACGATTGAGCCATGTGCTTGCGATAGACCAAAAGTCGCTGCACTACAAGCCACGTTCATATCATAAGCAAAACCACCAACCATACCGATGGCATCCTGAATCTCGATAGAAACCGCAGGATAAGTACGCTGAAAATTTGAGCAGGCAAGAATAATACCATCTAAATCATTGGCCTCTAAACCTGCGTCAGCTAGCGCATCTTTTAGCGCTGCCGTGCCCATTTCTGCCATGATAGACAGCTCTTCACCCAAATTGCGGTAAGGGATGACCGGTGCCATGATTTCAGGATCCAAAATACCGTCTTTTTCCATCACATAACGTGATTTGATACCTGAGACTTTCTCGATAAAAGCCGCTGATGAAGGCTGAAGCGCAGTAACCGTTCCTGCTTCAATCTCATCGGCATGCTTGGCATTATAATTTTCAACATATTGGTTAAATGAATCAACCAGCTCTTCATTACTGATGCTATAAGGGGGAATATACAGGCCAGTGCCCGTGATACAAGTCGTCATGATGCGCTTCCTTGTCTACTACGATGGTGCTTGCAATAAGCATAAAAGTGGAGAAAACAACAGTCGTCTAATTTTCGGTGAATAACTGTAAACTTAAAATAAGTGCCTTTATTATGCCTGAATAATATAATTTTTCTAATACTTTGTTACAAATAATCAGCTTCTTGACGAGAATAAGTAAAGATTGGCTTCATTTCCCAACAGCTGCGCTATAATCAGCGTTGATTAGCATGGCTTGATCGCGTTATTTTATCCAATATAAGTGCCTTTGGTTGTGGCTGACTGCCACTCATTGACATTAATTGCCACGGACTTGTTAAATTTTTATCAACTTAACTGATACTATCCACCTTTTCTTTTTACTTTTTGACTTTGGAATAGCAATGGCAGAACTCCTAAACTGGCTATTCGGGCAATATGCCGACTACCCGACCCTATTTATTACCTTAGAATTGATTGCGGTAATCTTTGGGGTAAGTAGCGTTTTACTTGCCAGCAAGACCAATATTTTGGTTTTTCCTATTGGGCTGGTCAGTACCGCCATCTTTGTCTATCTGCTGTGGAAATGGCAATTATTCGGTGATATGTTTATCAATGCCTATTACAGCGTCATGAGTATCTATGGTTGGATAAACTGGACGCAAAATAAAAATAATATAGAAATTAAAAAGCATCAGGATCATATAAATCCCACTAGCCAGCCGCAAGATGAGCGCGGGCAAAATACGGATGCTCAATATGCTATTGAAGTTGAACATTTAAGCAAAAAAGATGTGCCCATATTAAGCGCATTGGCGGCGGCGACCATAGCTTTTGTTGCTTTGGTCTATTATTTTAGACCCGTCATCAATAATAACCTTAGCTTTGATGGCGCGGTATTGGGCTTGCATTTATTTACGTGGGTCGATTACACCGATATGCTGACCACGGCGCTGTTTTTAATGGCAATGTGGCTCATGGCACGGCGCAAAATTGAGCATTGGCTACTTTGGATTATCGCCGATGCTATTTCCGTACCACTGTACTTTTATAAAGGTCTGACTTTTACGGCGCTACAATATGTAGTCTTCACTCTTATTGCAATCTGGGCATATTATGAATGGCAACGACGCTACCGCCTGCAATCTCACGCAGCATACGCCTAAATCCGTTATTAATGTCGCCATACTGGGGGCAGAAAGTACCGGCAAAACCACGTTATGCCGCGATTTGGCCGCGCATTTTGGCTGTCCGTGGGTGCCAGAATATATGCGCACTTATCTGCAAGAAAAATGGGATAGTGAGCAGCTGACCTGTACTTGGGATGATTTATTACCTATCGCGCAAGGTCAGATTGAATTAGAAAACAAACTCGCTCAGCAAGCCGCGCAAACGTCTGATCGTGGCTACTTATTCTGTGATACCAGCTTGTTTGAGCTGATGGTGTATTCCAACTGGTATTATGGTGATTGCCCTGAGGCGCTTACCCAAGCGGCATTGGTACACCATTATGATTTAATACTCTTAACCGACGTTGATATCCCATGGGTTGCCGATGATTTGCGTGATAGCCCGCATCAACGCGAAGATATCAGCGCTTATTTTGCCAGTCAATTGACCTTGCATAACAAGGCTTTTCAACGTATCGGTGGTGATAGAGAAGAACGGGTTCAGCAAGTGGTAAAAATATTAACGTCATTAGTATGATTTTAGCAAATAAAAATACTTAGGCTATTTAACGCAGTCAGGTTGTTTAACAAAGATGGTAAATGCTGTGCCATTCATTAACTATCTAACAATTTCGTTATTTAACGCTTTCGCCCAGTTTTTACAGTCATTCTCACAGCGTTGGCATATTTGGTTGGGGTTTGAGATAAAGTCCACATAGCCGCAATACATACAAGCATAATGCACATCTGGCTCTATCTGCTCGACAGGCTGATACTGCTTAGGGAAAAGCGGCAAGCCATAGCAGGTATCCTCAGGTGAACATAACAATAGGCTAAATTCACCATCTGTCTCAAGTAAGCCGGTACGCACTTGCCCTAGATGCTCAACCCCTTGCTGGCGCATTTCAGCAAAAAACTCATCGTGCGACATTTCGCCCTTTTTTATCTTATCAAGAACCAACATACTGTCCTCGACAATATAAATCGCTCTCCCTTCTAGCAAGTCTTCAAAAGCTTGGAATTTCATCATCGCCCACGTACACAAGCGATAAAGCACAATCACCGTACTCATAATCAGTACCGCTTGGATAATGGGCAAGTCCTCGGTGAACATCGGGTCACCAGCGATAGAGCCAAGCGATAAGATAATTGTCAGCTCAAAGATAGACAGCTGCCGCACGCCGCGCTTACCGGTAAAACGTAAAAACAAAATAATAAGCGTAAACATCACGATGACGCGTATGAGTATTTCGGCGGCAAATGCCCATGTGGTGTCATAAATAAAGATACTTGCCCAATCCATGTGTTTTTCCTTGTTATTATTTTTTGGCAGGATTAGCGCAGCAAAATTGCTCAATATACTTCTGTGCTTAACATCTACTGCTTTGCTTAACGCTGCTCTATTTTATGCAAAAACTCTGTTAATGATTGTAGGAATTATTTTTGAAAGCTGCCTTATATACGATAACCGCCTTAATAGCCTTTGCCGCCAACTCATTGCTTTGTAGAATGGCATTGGCAGACGGTGCGATTGATGCTTGGAATTTTACCGCTATCCGCTTGCTAAGCGGCGCCGCTTGCCTTGGGCTAATCATGACGGCACAAGCTCACTATTTAAGACGAACCAGTTTAAAACGGACTGATTTAAAACAGACGGGCAACTTTGACCCTACTGCCTTAACAGACAAAGGCGATTGGCTCAGTGCTATCAGCTTAGTGGTTTATGCGCTGTGTTTTTCAGTGGCTTACCAAGCGCTTGATACTGGCACGGGCGCGCTTATTTTGTTTGCAGTCGTGCAGCTCACGATGATTGGTTGGGGAATTTATAATAAAGAGCCACTCAACCGCATACAGTGGCTAGCGCTTTTGATAGCATTGATAGGCTTTATCTACTTGATGCTGCCGTCCGCGGCAACGCCTTCCTTATCTGGCGCGCTGATGATGGCAATAAGTGGTGCCGCTTGGGGTATCTATAGCATACGCGGCAAAACCTGCGTATCGCCATTAAGAACGACGGGCTTTAACTTTTTAAGAAGCCTAGTTGCTGTGCCGATATTGGCACTGATCGGTATGAGTTACCTCTTAACCATAAGCATGACAGGCGTCATGCTGGCGGTCGCGTCAGGTGCTATCGCCTCTGGCATCGGCTATAGTATGTGGTATGTGGCCATGCCGCTGCTAAAAACCACCCAATCTGCGGTGGTACAGCTTTGTGTCCCTGTACTGGCAGCAATTATGGGTGTGGTGTTTTTGTCCGAGCAGCTCACCTTAGAGTTTATTATCGCAAGCTCGGTTATTTTGAGTGCAGTATTGGTATTTGTCCTAAATAAAAAGTAAGGAAAAACAAAGGTTTGATAGTAGAGATATAACAGGCTTATGGTAAGCAAAGCTTGACCAGCCATGCATTTCAGTCATAAATCCGCTAGCCGATGTTACTTTCCTAAGCTCGAACCACAACACGAAATTACATTTTTTGTTGTAT
This sequence comes from Psychrobacter sp. UBA2769, assembly GCF_002352555.1. Classification (NCBI taxonomy): domain Bacteria; kingdom Pseudomonadati; phylum Pseudomonadota; class Gammaproteobacteria; order Moraxellales; family Moraxellaceae; genus Psychrobacter; species Psychrobacter sp. UBA2769. Next base: position 261,229 of record NZ_DEIR01000020.1, read on the forward strand.
TATACCGCCTAGCGTAACAAATAAAATTCACACCAATTTTGATAGACATTGAGAGATATTATGAAAAAATTATTAGCCGTAGCGCCTTTTGCTGTATTACTAGCTGCTTGTGCAACCAGCACACCGACCACTACTACACCAACGACCAATCCTCAGCAAGTAGTTCAATCATTTACTTGTGAAGACAACGGTCAAGTAACTGCGGCATACACTGCCAATGGTCAAGCTGCTAACCTAAACGTTACCTTGCCTAAAGTTGGTTTGACCAACGCAAAAATCACCATGAAGCAAGCGGTATCAGGTTCTGGCGCTCGTTATGTAAACGATGTGAACCCTAAAACCACTTATGATTGGCACACCAAAGCTGATGTTGGCATCATGACCATCAAATCAGACAACGGCCAAGAGTACCAAGTTAACTGCAAATTATAAATATAATTAATGCATGGTAGTTAAATGCATTATAGTTATTTGAATAAAATCCGTATTTTCATTCAGATCTATTTAAAACAATCTATTTAAAACAAAAGAGCCAGTAGGCAAACTACTGGCTCTTTTTTATGCATACCATCTTTTATGTGAAATAAAAAAAATTGCTTGAATACGCTATATATTCAAGCAATTGAAAGCCATGTCATTTTTATATTTATTTATAGTTATTAGAGCAACAATTAAATTAAAGCCATTAAACCACAGTCACATGCAAGCGTGCCTCTACATTGCCGCGTGTAGCATTGGAGTATGGGCAAACTTGATGAGCGGCTTCGATAAGCGTTTGCGCTTGGGCTTCATCGATACCAGATACTTCGATATACAG
>NZ_DEIR01000019.1:0-110851 GCF_002352555.1 Psychrobacter sp. UBA2769
TATCCAATTGAAGACACGCCCTAAAAAAGCCAGCATTAATCGCTGGCTTTTTGCTGTCATAAGCTTTTTGCTTTTATAAATTTATCATAAAGAGTCATCATAAACCGCTGCATTGTCACTGATACGAAATTATAACAACGCATGAGAAATGAGCAGCTATAAAAACAGGCATAAAAAAAGCCCACTCACAAAAAATGTGAATGGGCTTTTTGATGGTACGCTTATTAGTCTTATCAATGCTTTACAGCAAACTTGCTAACAAGTGACGCCAAATAGTGGCGTCCCCAGGGGGATTCGAACCCCCGTTACCGCCGTGAAAGGGCGGTGTCCTAGGCCTCTAGACGATGGGGACTAGTACAACGCTTCAGCTGCTTTCACCTTTATGCTGAAGTGGTGCGTATTCTAATGGCGTCTGCGTTTTCTGTCAAGCCTTTTTCTGCGTCTTTTTAAAATTAAATATCTTTTTTTGAGCGCGCGGCGTGGATGTAGGTCATTACGCTTTAAATGATGCCGAATCCATAACGACGTACAAGTGCTAATGGTTAAAGCGAGCAGCATATAACCGATGATGGTTGCCCATAACTTAAACTGTGGCTCCATAGCAAAGTCCCTTTTGTTAAGCTCAAATAATCCATAGCAGGTTATTAACTATAGATAGCACTATTATTTGCGTTTAACAATGGAGGGCGTGTGCTTTATGTTATTTGGTGTCGCTATCGGTTGCTTGTACGGTAGTGTCTGCGGTGCTATCTTCTGTCACCTCCGAGTTGCTCTGCTCAAGATGCATCGCATTCGATAGCATAGGGTAGCTGTTTAGGATATGACAAAACAGCTCAGCGGTCTTTTGGGTATCATAGAGCGCTGAATGAGCGTCTTTACCGTCAAAATCAATACCAGCAGCCTTACAGGCACGTGCTAATACTGTCTGTCCAAATGCTAAGGCAGACAGGGTCACGGTATCAAAGACTGAAAAATTGTGAAATGGATTATGGTTTTTGCTATTGGTACGCAGCACCGCCGCATTCAAAAAGCCCAAGTCAAAATGCGCATTGTGGCCGATAAGGACGCATTGGCGGCAGTCTTCAGTACGGCGCACTTCCTTTAAACCTTTAAAAATACGGCGTAGGGCAGTTTTTTCATCTTCGGCAATGGCTTTACGTAGTGGGTTTTTAGGGTCAATACCGGTAAAGGCGAGGGCGCTTGGCTCAAGGTTTGCCCCTTCAAAGGGTTCGATATGAGCATTTAAAGCCTCGCCTGGATAAAACACGCCCTGCTCATTTAGCAAAACAGGAATACAGGCAATCTCTAATAAGGCGTCGGTTTGCGCATTAAAACCGGCTGTTTCGACATCGACGACTACAGGCAAGAACTTACGAAAACGCTCTTTCAAGGTCATGGGCGCTTGTTCGTCTGTGTTGCCATCGGTCGTGTTGGTGACATTGCTAGTATTAGTGACATTGCTAGTATTGTTTGCGTTGTTTTCAGGTAGGGCGGCATCGTTTTGAATGGTCATATCAAGTTAAATCGCTTTTATCAGTCGTGCTGTGACATTGAAGTAAAAAATTAAGTTAAAGAATTGAATTAAAAATCGCTAAAAAATAAACATCCTATGATGCGAGTATTGCTTTTGCTAATGGAGTTGCCTTTTAGCAGAAGCACATTGTCTATCATAGGAGATAGCCCTAAATAAAATAAGTACAAATATTATAATACGCTACTGGTATAAATTTTCCTTGCTTGCTGTGCGCTTCGCACTCCAGAGGCTGCGCACAATTTATACCAGTAGGACGATGTTTATTTTATAGAGGATCGAATAGATAATAGAGACGCAGGCAGTTTTACGTCATCACTATTAGGCTTTAATAGACCAAGGCTAGTCTTTAATAGACCAAGGTAATATCTCGCCCGCCATTAACGGCGTTAACGACGAGCCATCAAAGTAAGGGTAGTCGGTTGGTACTTGCATCGGCGTATTTATCAAAATAATGGTGCTTTCGTGGACTGGTAAGCCATAGAATTGAGCACCAAAGCGACTCGCAAACCCTTCAAGCTTATCAATTTTACCGACACTATCAAAAGCGGTGGCATATAGCGGCAAGGCGTTGGCAGCACTATAACAACCGGCACAGCCGCAAGCAGATTCTTTTGCGTTCGTTGCATGAGGCGCAGAATCTGTGCCTAAAAAGAATTTCGGATTGCCACTGGTGGCGACATCTAACAATACTTTTTGATGGCTTTCGCGCTTCAAAATAGGCAAGCAATAAAAATGCGGTTTAATACCACCGACCAGTAAATGATTGCGGTTAAACATCAGATGTTGCGGCGTAATGGTGGCAGCAACTTGGTTACCTTGGGCTAAGACAAAATCAGCGGCATCACTGGTGGTGATATGTTCCATTACAATTTTCATGGTTGGAAATTTGACAATTATTTGTGCCAATACTTCGTCTAAAAAGCGTTTTTCGCGGTCGAAAATATCGACATGGTCGTGAGTCACTTCACCATGTAGCAGTAATGGCAGATTGTATTTTTCTAACGCTTCAAAGATATCGACGCGGGCATTGATATCAGTAACGCCATCAGCAGAGTTGGTGGTTGCGCCAGCAGGGTAGAGCTTGACCGCCTGTACGATACCTGATTTTGCCGCCATTTCGATATCATGGGCGCTGGTGTTATCCGTGAGATACAAGGTCATCCGTGGGTCAAAAGCTGCTTTGCGCTCAGCGCTCAAATTACTTGCTTCTAGCTGCTGCATGATACGCGCACGGTAAGCATGAGCATCATCGACATTTTTAACAGGTGGCACAAGGTTTGGCATGCAGATGACGCGGTTAAAGCTTTGGGCGGCATGCGGAACGGTGGTTGCTAACGCTTTATCATCGCGCAAATGAATATGCCAATCATCTGGCTGCAGGATGGTTAATTCTCTAATCGAATCAGTCATGGTGTCATCGCGCTCTATATCGTCATATACGGGAGTGAAGGGGGGGGAGTCTTGCTGTGCTGCTATCATAACAGATTTGCCTACCTGACTAAATATGCGGAAAAATATCTGTACATAAATGATAAGCGATTTTTACCGGATTAACTTTTGCCAGAGTTTTAAGAACGTTGTTAAAAACGAGGGTTGTTTAATGAGGGTTGTTTACAGCGACTGTTATTTGAAATAACCGGATTTATAGAATTAACCTCAAATATAAGGGAAAACCCAGTGCCTGATGGCAGTGCCACTTTTGCCGTTAGTAAATATGATGTACACTGAGCAGGCAATCTATCTTTTATTGATTTCATCCCATCATTCGCATTTTACGTCCCATTAAATGTATTCGACAATAAATTCTTATATTAGGAGTTCTTCATGGCTCAGCTTGATCCAAAAACTATTAATAAAATCGTCTTGGCATATTCAGGTGGTCTTGACACCTCAATTATCGCCAGATGGCTACAAGAAACCTATGATGCAGAAGTGATTACTTTCACCGCTGATATTGGTCAAGGTGAAGAAGTTGAGCCTGCGCGCGCCAAAGCTGAAGCGATGGGTATCAAGCATATCCATATCGAAGACTTACGTGAAGAATTTGCCCGTGATTATGTATTCCCAATGTTCCGCGCCAATGCCATCTATGAAGGCGAGTATCTGTTAGGGACTTCTATCGCGCGCCCATTAATTGCCAAGCGTTTGGTTGAAATTGCTAAAGAACATAACGCCGATGCTATTAGCCATGGTGCGACCGGTAAAGGTAATGACCAAGTACGTTTTGAGCTTGGCGCCGTTGCTTTGTCTCCTGATGTGGTCACCATTGCGCCATGGCGTGAGTGGGATTTATCGAGCCGTGAAAGCTTGATGAAATATGCTGAAGAACATAATATTTCTATCGATTATGCCGGCAATAAGAAAAAATCTCCGTATTCAATGGACGCCAACTTACTGCATATCTCATATGAAGGCGGCATCTTAGAAGACCCATACGCTGAAGCAGAAGACGATATGTGGCGCTGGTCAGTTAGCCCAGAAGAAGCACCTGACGAAGCACAATATCTAGAATTAGAATACAAACAAGGCGACATCGTTGCTATCGATGGTGAAGCGCTTAAGCCTTATGAAGTGATGATTAAGCTTAATGAGATTGGCGGTAAGCATGGTATCGGTCGTTTAGATATCGTCGAAAACCGTTATGTCGGTATGAAGTCACGCGGCTGCTATGAAACCCCAGCGGGTACTATTATGCTAAAAGCACACCGTGGTATCGAATCATTGACGCTTGACCGTGAAGCGGCGCATCTAAAAGATGAGCTGATGCCACGTTACGCTAAGATTATCTATAACGGTTATTGGTTCAGCCCTGAGCGCATGATGCTACAAGCCTTGATTGACAAATCACAAGAATATGTCAACGGTACAGTACGCGTTAAATTATACAAAGGTGCGGTAAGCGTCGTTGGTCGTAAGTCAGATGATTCATTATTTGATGAAAAAATCGCCACTTTTGAAGACGATGCGGGCGCTTATGATCAAAAAGACGCCGAAGGTTTCATCCGTTTAAATGGTCTACGTTTGGCGATTGAAGCCAGCCGTGGTCGTGATTTATCGAAGTAAGCCAGATTTGCGGTAGTCAATTCGAGACATAGATGATACGTTAATAGTCACGTGCGACTGTTATAAATTTTCCTTGCTTGCTGTTATCACAGAGGCTACGAAAAATTCATTCCAGTCGCACTATATCGATTTTAAAGTCAGTCTACTAGCGACACAACATAAGCAAGAAGAAATAAAAACGGCGCTATTAAGTTAGCGCCTTTTTTTATGGGTTTTTGCAGGTTTGTTCGACTATTTTTTGATGCTTAATAAGTTATGTATTAATTGCTGCCACTTATCATTGTGCTGCTTTTGCTTCTTCAGCACCATCTTCATCATCGTCTACCATGACGATAGCCACATCTTGCTGTTGACGCTCCTTAATAAGGTCTTGTTCTATGACCTCTTCTGTCGCCAGTAACACGCCATCAGATTTTTGGCTTTGATATTTAAGAGCGGCAAGCCCGCCGAGCACCCCGATAACAGCTATAATAATTAAGATAACCGGATTTTTCCAGAGGGGTATAGGCGCGTCGTATTCAATGGGCTTTTCACTGGTGGTGGTCGGCGTATTGTCGTTATTGCTACCGATTAGACCCAAACTGACCAAAGGTGGTTTTGGTGCGCTGGCAGGCTCGGAGGTAATACGTAGGCGATTACGCTGCAAGTATATTTCTGAAATTTTAGCCAATTGCAGCAACCAGCGTTGGTGCGGTAAGCTGATAGCGGTCATTTCCGCAAACATGAGCAAGTCATTATGTTTGCCTTGCTGAGCATTTGCAGATGAGCGCCCGATGACTTTTAAATAATTACCCGTCGCCAGTTGCATGTCTTGCACCGGCTCATGACGTTCAGGTTTAAATGTCGTCAATTCATGCCAGTAAGGATTAAAAACTGGCGGGGTATCAGTGAGCTGCTCTATACTTAATAAGGTACGTTCTGTATTAGAGCTATTCTCGACTTCTGCTTGTATTTCTGCTGCCGAGTCTAAAACGCCTTCTGTCGGCGCAGTTAAATTTTTATCTTCACTAGCTTCATTAGCTTCATTCGATTCGATAGAAGTTGGTTCATTGGCGGCAAAACGAGCAGCTGATAAAAACTGCGGTTGTAAGGCAAACCATTTATCCATCTCGTCGTTATCAAGTTGGCTATATTCGGCTAAAATAGCCAGCTCGCGTAAGACAATCACGCATAGAGACGTGAGCAATATCTGCACTTGCGTCGTCGTCGCGTCAATCTGTCTAGCAATGTCTTCACTGGCTTTAATCACGCGAGCATTATCATAAAATATCGCATCCGCCGCTTCATGGCGATGATATAACGTCGCATTGATGGTCGAAAAATTCATCGAGTTATATTGGCGCAGCTCTTTGACCGCGCCGCGCCCAAACAGCTTTTTGCTCACGGCTTGCCCATCATTATGCTGCTGATAAGCAAGCAAGGCACTGACAATAGCCTGCAAGCTGGCATCCATCGCCAAGCGTGCTTGCGGTAATGAAAGCTTGGCCGCATCTGCCAATAATGACACCATCGGCTTGGTATCTTGATAGAGAAAATCATACATCGACACACGTGTCGGTGAAATAGTCGTCATAATCTGCTAGCATCAAAAAGTGTGCCCCTATATTACGGTGCCAAAAGCCTTGATACAATCCCTTAATAATAGAAAAATTCACTCAACTTACTCATCACGCGGTCAATAATGACATCCATTAGGTGAATGACCGCTGGAATCCCTTTATGACGAATAACGAAAACTTTAACAAAAAATCTGATGTGCATTTAGTGATTAATATTGCTCAGCAAATGCTCACGCTCTATGAATACGATAAAGAAGTGACTCAATATACGGTATCTACTGCTAAAAATGGCATAGGCAGTCAGCAAGATAGCGGCTGTACGCCCCTTGGCAAACATTTTATCGCCAAGAAAATTGGCACAGATGAACCCATAAATGCGGTATTAATTGGCCGTATTCCTACGGGCGAGATATATAGTGCAGAGCTTGGCAAGCGCCATCCTGAGCGCGATTGGATATTAAGCCGTATTCTTTGGTTAAGTGGTTTGGAAGAGGGAATTAATAAGGGCAGCAATAGCCAAGGTGGCTGTGATACCTATCAGCGCTATATTTATATTCATGGTACGCCAGACAGCGAGCCGATGGGCGCGCCACTCTCACATGGCTGCATACGTATGCGTAATGAGGATATTATGGAATTATTCGAGCAGGTTAAAGAAGGTACAGCAGTGACGATTATCGCTAATTAACTGCTATTTATTACTCACTCAAGCTTAAGTAAAACAGAATAACTTTATAGAGTGATTGATAAAATAAACTTTATAGAGTCTAGACGTTACTTAGTATATTGATATAATAGCCTCCTTGTTAATATCAACGTGTCATGCCAAATACGGCACGTTTAACCTACATTCTATTATAGTTATCAGGATAATGATGATGTCTAAAGAAAGTCTAGTCACTTTACAACAAGCCTTTGATGAACGCCGTTCGGTATATGCTTTGGGCAATGAGCTACCAGTAGAGCCACAAGCAATTGTCAATATGGCCGAGCGTGTTTTATTGCATACGCCTTCTGCTTTTAATTCACAATCTTCGCGCTTGGTGGTATTGTTTGGTGCCGAGCATCAGCGGCTATGGGATATCGCCGAAGAGAAACTGCGTGCAGCCGTTGGTGATGGCGACTTTTCTGGCAGTAAGCAAAAGCTAGACGGCTTCCGTGCTGCTGCGGGTACTGTGCTGTTTTATGAAGATAAAAACGTGACTCAATCGCTGCAAGAGCAATTTGCGTTATATGCAGACAGATTCCCAGTTTGGGCTCAGCAAACCTCGGCCATGCATCAATATGCCATGTGGACAGAGCTACGTACCTTGAACGTTGGTGCCAACCTACAGCACTACAATCCGCTTGTTGATGAAGATGCCGCTAAGGCTTTTTCTATCCCAGATAGTTGGGAATTGGTCGCGCAAATGCCGTTCGGTAACATTGTTGAGCCTGCTGGCGAGAAAACCTATCAGCCAGTTAGCGAGCGTATGAAAGTGCTAGGTTTATAAGAGCGCTAAGTTTATAAAAAAGACAGCCCATATATAATGAGCTGTCTTTTTTATGCTAAGATTTTTATTTAAAGCTTTGTTTATTCTAAGCTTGATTCATAATGCTATGAGCATTTTTACCAAAATATTGAGCTGTCTATCACTTTAGCCAAGCGTTTTTCGCTGCGCTTATGGTCTCTTGTTAGCATGGCTGCAAACCAACCAGCGCCATATAGGGCATTGCTATCTGTCTCTGATTTCAACTGATAGCGCTGTTGATACATTATATGATTGCGATAGTGATTCAAAGCTGTTTGCGCTTTGACCAAACGTTTTAGCCAGCGCTTGGTTTTCTTTTTTGACTTTTTCTTCTCTAATAATGGCGCGGCAAATTCACTGATATAAAGTAAGCTTGTTAACTGCTGATGCAGCTTGCTCATTGCTTGCTCTGCATCCTTGTCATCTGTATCACTATTTTCTATATCGTCATTTTCTACATCAAGTTTTTTTGAGTTGATACTTTTTGAATTGACGTTTTCTAAGTCACTATCTTCTGAATCAATACTTTGTAACTCATCATTTTTTAAATCATTATTCTCTACAGTAATGCTATCTGAGTCCGTAGCCTTTTTACTCTGTAGTATTTGCGCCACTTTGCCAAGCTTTGCATACTGTTTAGATAGCGTTTTTGCCAGCTTATCGCTGACGGGTTTATCCGCTTGCGGTTCAAGGCTTGGGTCGCTCATGGTAAAGGCAATCAGCTCAAGTAAGGTCAGCTGAAAATCATTGGCACCGACGGCATCTTTTGGGGTAATCTTGAGCGTATCAATGTCAGCTGTCCAATCGACGATAGGTGCGCCGTGCTGTTGTAACTCAGGCTCTATATCGGAGGCGAGATAGGCAAGCTTTTGGTAGTCATTAATTAAAGCCGCTGTTTGTTTTATTATTGGTAGCCAGTCTGGATTGATTTCGTCAGAATAGCTGGCGAATGCTTGTAGGGCAGCTTGCAAGCGGGCAATGCCAATGTACAGTTGCAGGATATGGTCATCATCTTCGCTGCCCGCGACGATGGCACTGCTATTTGGTAGTATTTGCAACAGACAGTTATGCACTACTGCCCGTATAAATGCAGGCATGCTGCTGTCTTTGTTGATAGTCAGCTGGTCAAGGTCAGCACTGACGCCTGGGCTATGATGTTGCCCTGTAATCAGCAAGCTACCGCGCTCAGCCTTGGTCACCGTAGATAGACAAAGCTTATAGCGTTTACACCACGTTTTGGCCGTGGCAAATAAAAAGTCTATATCGCCTGATACCAGCTCAAACTCAATTTCTTGAATAGCGTCGCGCTGGCTATCATCATTACCGTGGATAATTTCTCCATAATCATATGCCATCTCGACATGGTTATTTGCTTCATCGTCACTCTCATCTACCAGCAATCGTGTGGTGCGCTCGACATCGGTCACGTATAACCGAGTAAGATTTTTGGCCAGTTTTTTTAGTTTAAATTCAGCCAAAGCAGGAGCGACAGAGGTGTTTTTATAAATGCTTAAATCGGGCATAAGCGTATTACTATCGAGCATTGCCTGTACCTGCTCATTATCCAGTGGCGCATTGTGCTCTAAACGTGCCGCAATACCGTCGCCACCCGCTTTGATGGTCTGTACCCATGCATCGCCTTCTTTACGAATACGTAAGCCAATACCCGCCTGTGCAAGCTGTTGGTCAGGGGTATCATAATAATGGGCTGCCAGTTGCGTTACTTCAGATGATTTGACTTGTGCTTGACGCAGCAAGCCTTTTAGTCGTGATTCTGGTACCAAAAACTTTAGCTCTATCTCTTGCATGATGGCTCCCGATTATTTTAATACTATGTAAATTATTATCTAAGTGATTACCATCGTATGAAAGCTATCGGTGAATAACAAGTAAAACTTTTGTTTTGGTTGACTCAAGTAATAGAAGTGCTGAGTAAATGAATGGCAGTTAATGAAACGATTGCTTAAGTAGCACTGTTATCGCAGGAGATGGGGTTATGTATAGCGCATAAAAAAGCCGCCCTACAAGGTAGGACGGCTTTTCTTAAAACTTTTACTTATAAAGTGTACTTATAAGTGGTCGGACATTAGAACTGGTTCATCGTGTTCTTGCCGCCGCCAGCTTTAAGGGCGTTTTCACCAGAGAAGATTTCTTTGTGATCATCGCCAAGGTCAGAACCGGCCATTGCTTGGTGCTTAACACAAGCGATGCCTTCACGGATTTCTTTACGTTGTACGCCAGCTGCATAAGCAAGCATACCGTCATCACCGAAATAGCCTTTAGCAAGTTCATGAACGCTAAGAGCAGTAGTGTGATAAGTAGGTAGCGTGATTAAGTGATGGAATACACCTGCTTCACGTGATGCATCACGTTGGAAGTTTCTAGCCGCTTCGTCAGCTGCTGTATCAAGTTCAGTACCATCGTAATCAGCACTCATCAAGTCATCTTTATTGTATGCAGAGATGTCTTTGCCTTCTTCTTCCCACTGAGCGATGATTTGCTTACGGAAGTTAAGCGTCCAGTTGAATGATGGGCTGTTGTTGTATACAAGCTTGGCTTTAGGCTGTTGCTCTTTGATACGGTCAACCATCATTTTGATGTGTTCTACGTCTGGAGTTGGTGTTTCGATCCATAGTAGATCAGCACCGTTTTCTAGAGCAGTGACACAGTCAAGGACAACGCGGTCGATGTTCGTTTCTTCACGGAACTGATATAGACCGTTTGGCAAGCGAACTGGACGTACTAGTTTGCCGTTGTGCTTAAGCAAGCTGTCGTTTTCTTTTGCATTTTCTAAAGTCACTTCTTCCATTTCGATGAAGTCGATGTATTTAGAAGCAAGGTCGCCTGGCTCATTTGATACTGGGATTTTTTGCGTTAGTGATGCGCCTTCAGAGTCAGTACGAGCAACGATGATGCCGTCTTCAACGCCTAGCTCTAGGAATGCATAACGAATAGCATTTAGTTTAGAGATGAAGTCTTCATGCGGTACCGTTACTTTACCAGCTTGGTGACCACATTGCTTAGCGTCAGATACTTGGTTTTCAACCTGAATAGCACAAGCACCAGCTTCGATCATTTGCTTAGTTAGCAAATAAGTCGCTTCTTCGTTACCGAAACCTGCATCGATATCAGCAATGATTGGCACAACGTGTGAATCAAAGTTTTCGATTTTTTCTAGGATAGCTGAAGTGTCTTGACCGGCTTCTTCTGCAGCGTTTAGCTCACGGAAGTAGTCGTTTAGTACTTTAGCATCAGCTTGACGTAAGAAGGTATAAATTTCTTCGATTAGCTTAGGTACAGAGGTTTTTTCATGCATAGATTGGTCAGGAAGAGGACCAAACTCAGAACGAAGGGCTGCAACCATCCAACCTGATAGGTAGATGTAAGTTTTTGACGTCGTACCAAAGTATTTTTTCTTAGCGTACATAGTTTGCTGGGCAACAAAACCATGCCATGCACCTAAAGACTGCGTGTACTGAGACGTATCATTGTCATAGTCTTCCATATCTTGACGCATGATTTTTGCAGTATATTTTGCGATATCTAAACCGGTTTTAAAACGGTTTTGTGACATCATACGTGCCGCATCAGTCTCGCTAATGTTCTGCCAGTTACCGTGCTTTTGCTTTAATTCACGTACTAAATCGATCGCTGATTTATATGCAGTTGACATCTATAGTCTCCTTGGTGGGGTGTAAAAAACGAAAATTTAATTGTCAAAACAATTAAAGATGGGGCAACTAACTTTTTATCTTACTAAAACCTAAACCTAATTCTTATCGTCACTATATCAAGCTTGTATGACATCAAATATGACAGTTTGCGTGATATAGCCAATTTAATATCGTTAAAACTAGGTTGCCGCTTAATCATCCAGCCTTACTTACCCTAAACAAACCTGCCTATTAATACAAGGCGATTACTGAACTTGTCAGTTACAAATTATTCAGTTAAAAGCTAGTGGGTAAAAATATGTGCTGACTATCAAATGATTATAGTTAAGTGACCGTAGCTAGCTGATAGTGAGTGACGATAGCTAAATGATATCGGTAGTAATTGAAAATTTTCTATGCTTAAAAAGCTTCTATATGATGTTTAAGCAATATAATGTTTAAGCAATTATGGGTTAGCAATATCATATTTGGTGATAAGAGATGTTACAATAATCGATGCTGTCTCTAAGACAGGCGATGACACGATAATTTATGATGGCTCATTGCCCATTTAATCGTATTCTGCTATCACGACTCATCTTCAAAATACTTTTATTATTAAGCGGTTAGACTCACTACATTTAACGCTCAGAGCGGATTTTTGTGGTCTTCACTGTATTTGGTCTACGGCAATCACTATAACTGCCTTACTAAGATTTATCTAATTTATGATTGTTATCTTGGGTATTTTATGTGCTTATAGTATAGATAAAACAATGGCTTATGCTGGTTAAATTGAGTTATAATAAGCATATTCTAGAAAAGTTTAATAAAAAATATAGTTATATTATGCTGTTATGACAGCTTTAGTTAAAATAACAGCGCGAAAAATGCCAAGCTTGCTCAAGCTTATTGTGGTATTTATTCTAAGGCAAAGAGAAAAATATATGAATTTGCAGCGGGTTGATTTGAATTTATTGGTGCATTTAGATGTGCTGCTTCGTGAAAAAAACGTCACACGTGCTGCTGAGCAGCTTGGCATTACCCAGCCTGCGATGAGTAATATTCTAAGGCGCTTACGCAAATTGTTTAATGATCCATTGTTGGTACGTTCATCAGAAGGCATGACGCCAACTGAGCGCGCACTTGAGCTGCAGCCGCGTATTCGTGAGATACTTGCCGATTTGACCCAAGTCCTCGAGCCGCGTACCGAGTTTCGCCCTTATAGTACCTCGCGCGTTTTCCGTATTATGACCTCAGACTATGCTGAGGCGACTTTGGTGCCAAAACTGGTCAAAGCACTGCGTTCTGAAGCGCCCAATGTCATTTTGGATTTCTTGACGCCGTCTGACGTCTCATATCGTGATATGGAGCAGGGTCGGGTTGATTTGGCGATTAACCGCTTTAATGAGATTCCACAAAGCTTCCATCAAGTTTTGGTTTGGCGCGATACCTTTAGCTGTTTATTGTCGTCAGAAAGCCCTTATGCCAACCGCTTTAATCTAAAAAATTATCTAAAAGCGCAGCATGTTTGGGTATCTAAAACGGGTATGGGTGTGGGCTTTGGCGTCAATCCAGAAAAATCTGGCGGACTTGGTTCTATCGATCAGGCGCTACAACGCTTAGGTCAAAAACGCCAAATCAGTGTTTTTACCCGCCATTACCAAATGCCCGCCATGCTTGCAGCCAATAAAGATTTGATTGCGACTTTGCCGACGCGGGTGGCAAAAATGCAAGCCAATAATGACAGTATTAAAATGGAAGAGCCGCCATTTTTTATCCCTGAGTTTGAGCTGACCATGGCGTGGTCGCCCTTATTGCAACATCATCCAGCCCATCGCTGGTTACGCCAACTTATCATGCATGTGGCCCGTCAAATCGTCGATGAAGAAGACAATCCACCGCAAGAAATACCGATTATTAATCATTTGTTTTAATACACTAATAATAAAAATAGCATTTAATAAATGAATAAAACCAGCCCATCTCTTATGTGCTGGTTTTTTTATGCCCATTAGACACTCAGGCTGTATTGATTTGGTTCAAGCTATTTATCTACAGCAAAGTTTGCATGACATTTATCAATGACACACTGTTAACATCTCATCCACACTTCTTCATAACTTGTAAAACTATGGTCAAATCCTTTTGTTATGATAGATGGACATTAAGTAAAAAGACAATTGCCACAAGCATTGTTAAGAAATATGAGCTAATCGTTAGCGCCTTCAACTACATATCTCTTAATACAGCTATCTCAATCAATACAGCTATCTCAATGTGAAGTGGCTTGTTCATCTCTCAATATTGTTATTTATCTAGCATAAAGACTTAAATAGTAGTTATATACAGTAATCATATTGAGTCATTTATTGATAAAAGGTTCTTAAAAAGAACCTTTTATCAATCATTTATTACATAATAATCAAATAAATAAGGATAATTATCATGGCAGATATTACCACTGTGAACCCAGCGACGGGTAAAGACATTAAAAACTATACTTATATGAGCAGCGATGAAGTTAATAAAATTATCGATGCCTCGCATAAAGCCTTTTCAGAATGGCGTTTGGTTAGTGCCGATGAGCGCGCTAAAGTGATTAATTCCATTGGCGAGACGCTGATGAAATATAAAGAAGAGCTTGCGAAGCTGATGACCGAGGAGCGCGGTAAGACCTTGGAGGCGAGCTTAGGTGAAGTAGATCTATGTAAAGCGATTTGTGATTTCACTGCTGGTGAAGGAATTGCCGCTCTAGCGGATGATGAGCGCGATATCGAAGGTATCAAAAAAGGTTTAATCAGCTACAATCCTATCGGTATTATCTATGGTATCCAGCCATGGAACTTTCCCGCGTATCAAGTATTCCGCTATACCATTGCTAACTTAATGGCCGGTAATAGCATCTTGCTTAAGCACGCCTCAAACGTAACAGGCTCAGGTTTGTTGATTGAAAAAATCATGCATGAGTCTGATTTGCCAAATGATTTATTCCGTACCCTCATCATTAGCCATGATCAGTCCGAAAAAGTCATTGAGCACGAAAAAGTACGTGGTGTCACCTTAACGGGTAGTGATGTCGCTGGTCGAGTGGTAGCGCAGCAAGCGGCAAAAGTGCTGAAAAAGACCGTTATGGAACTTGGTTCAAACGATGCCTTTATCGTATTAGAAGACGCCGACTTAGACTTAGCAGCCACTACTTGTGCCCATGCGCGCTTATATAACAATGGTGAGACTTGCATCGCAGCTAAGCGTTTTGTGGTCGTCGATAGCGTTTATGACAAATTCCGTGATTTGGTTATTGAGAAGTTTAAAGGCTATCAAATCGGCGATCCAATGGAAGAATCGACTGACGTAGGTCCGATGTCAAGCAGCAAGCAGCGTGATGAGTTGCATAAACAAGTGCAAGAAAGTGTCAGCAAAGGCGCAACCATTACCTTGGGCGGTGAAGTACCTGATAAGCCGGGTTCTTTTTATCCACCAACGATTCTGGAAAATATCAAGCCAGATCAACCTGCTTATAAAGATGAGTTATTTGGTCCTGTTGCCGCGCTTATTCGTGCCAAAGACCAAGATGATGCGTTCCGAATTGCCAATGACAGTCGTTATGGACTGGGCGGTGCTATCTTCTCAAAAGATGAAGAGAAGGCGATTAATTTAGCGCAGCAGCATTTTGACACGGGTATGGTTTATATCAATGGTTATAACTTAGTCAATCCAGGCTTGCCATTTGGTGGAGTTAAAGACTCAGGTTATGGTCGTGAACATGGTGGCTTTGGTATCAAAGAGTTCGTGAATATCAAAGCTGTACACGTGGTTGGTAAAAAGCCTGTTTAATTATTAGAATGTTTTAAGCTTCGTTTTTTAAATGCTTAGTTTGTTAAAATCCTAGTTTTCTAAATACCTCGTTATTCCGTAACGGGGTATTTTTTTGCTAGCAATTTGCTATAAACACCTTGTTGTTTAAGCACATAAAAAAAGCAGAACCAATTACGGATTCTGCTTTTTTAAAATATATAAATAGACTTCAAGCCTTAGTCATTTAACCATAGCTTTAAAGGTAAAGCTGGTAAGCAAGATAATTCAGCATCATCATCATGCGGATTATTTAAGTCAATAATATCGTTAGCAATGAGTAATATCGTCCACGGTAGCAGTTGATGTTCACTTTTTTGTACGCGTGCTTGCAGGCTATCAGCAGTGTCTTTTTGATTGACTTCAAGCAGCGCTTGGGTCAAAACAGCGCCGGCATCAAGCTCAGCGGTAACCACATGGATACTACAGCCATGATGGCGTTCACCCGCTTGTATGGCGCGCTGATGGGTATCTAGACCCTTATAAGCAGGCAGTAGAGCAGGGTGTAGATTAATCATGGGCGCAGGCGCATTATCGATAAATGAGCTACTTAAAACCCGCATAAATCCTGCTAAGACAATCAAATCAGGCTGCCAAGCGCTCAGCTGCGCGCTGGCATGAGTTTCAAAGGTTTTGATACCCATGCGTTTGCCGCTAGCAACGTGAGATAAGACCGCAACGGGAATAGCGGCGTCATTGGCACGTGTGATGGCATAAGCATCTTCACGGTTACTGATAACACCAACAATCTCAATCGGTAGCGCGCCAGCTTGCATGGCATGAATCAAGACTTGCAGGTTGCTACCACTACCAGATACCAAAACAGTGACGCGTAACGGCTTAGCTGATTTTTTTGCAATACTTTTTAGATTATCGTCTGGCATTAACGGTACACCACGGCGTCCGCTTCACGGCTAACCATTTCACCCAATTTCCAAGCGTTTTCGCCCGCATCATTTAACGTTTTGATAGCAGTTTCTGCTTTATCTTTAGGCACCACGATGACGAAACCAACGCCGCAGTTAAAGGTGCGGTACATCTCACTTTGCTCGATATTACCTTGGGTTTGTAACCAAGTGAATAGCTCTGAGAACTTCCAGCTGCTGGTATCGATGCTAGCAGCCAGATGGTCTGGTAATACACGCGGTAGGTTGTCGGTTAAGCCGCCACCAGTGATATGTGACATCGCATGTAAGGCTGAGCTACCAAGGGTATCTTGCAACGCTTTAATGGCTTTAACATAAATGCGAGTAGGTGCCATCAGCGCATCTTGAATAGGCTGACCGTCTAATTGCTCATCACTAGTAGTCACATCAATACCGCTGACTTCGATGACTTTACGCACCAATGAGTAGCCATTAGAATGCGCGCCACTTGAAGCAAGAGCGATTAATACATCGCCTTCAGCGACGTTTTCGCCAGTGATGACTTCCGCTTCTTCAACCACACCGACGCAGAATCCCGCTAGGTCATAATCGTCGTCTTGATACATGCCTGGCATCTCAGCCGTTTCGCCGCCGATAAGCGCGCAATTTGATAGTTTACAACCTTCGCCAATACTAGTAACAACAGTCGCTGCTACGTCTACATCAAGCTTACCAGTTGCATAATAGTCTAAGAAAAATAATGGCTCCGCACCGCACACCAATAAATCATTGACGCACATGGCGACCAAGTCGATACCGATGGTGTCATGGCGGTTTAGTTGTAATGCCAGTTTAAGCTTGGTGCCGACACCGTCAGTGCCCGAAACCAATAACGGTGAGGTGTAACCAGTCGGAATACGACAAAGCGCCCCAAAACCGCCAAGTCCGCCCACAACCTCAGGACGAGAGGTGGCTTTTGCCACTGATTTAATACGTTGTACCAACGCATCGCCAGCATCAATATCAACGCCAGCATCTTTGTAGCTTAAAGAAGGCTTGTTACTCATGGTCATCTCACAAATTTTATAGGGAATGAAGGTCTGTCAGTAGAAAAGCGGATCGGTCGTGTTAATTTTGCAGATAGTGCGCGCATTATACCCAAAAACGACCCCCTCTCGCAAAGCAACTTACCAATATTTGGCCGATATTTAACGAAGAGTGGTAATAAAGGCTAAATAGAGCGTAATAAAAATTTAAGAAACAAAAAATGACTGATTTTTTGTTGTACTCTGCGATAATAGAACGCCAAAGTTGTCGGCAAAACTTACTGTCATGACAATGATAAATACCATTATAAATATAAAGCTATCGGCTACCTAATTCAGCTAAAAAACCATCATAAGCCAGCATTTTACATTGACTTAATCGTAGGGTTACCCTTCATGATAAACCAACCAATAGACCCTTTTTTTCGACGCCTATTCATCGTCGTTGCTATTGTTGTGGCGGTATTTTTATTGTATTTGATGACGCCGGTCATCGTGCCATTTGTTGTGGCTTTTGTATTGGCTTATCTATTCAATCCGCTGGTTAAGCGCTTATCAAAATATATCAAGCGTTGGATAGCCATTATCATTGTTTATTCGACGATTACGCTTGGCATGGTGCTGCTGCTTTGGTGGTTGATACCGACCTTATGGCATCAGCTGCAAGCAGCGTGGGAGTATTTGCCCAAGGTGCTAAACTGGTATAACCAAGTGGTGCGTGAATGGTTTATTAATAACAGCCGTATTCGTCTGCCAGAACTAGAAGCCAAAGGTTTTTCTGATACCTTGGTCGATTATATGCAGACCAATTATAAGTTCGCTGATGCCAGCAGCATGATGAGCCAAATATTGACGTCTAGTATGAATTTTATCAATAACGCTGGGCTGATTGTATTGGTACCGATTTTGACCTTTTATTTTTTATTTAATTGGGATCAGCGCCTGCAAACTTGGAAGATGGCGATTCCAGCCCCTTATTGCAAAAAAGTAATCGGCATTGCTCAAGAGTGTGATCGGGCGCTGATGGCCTTTATCAAAGGTCAGCTGTTGGTAATGGTGCTACTAGGCGCTATTTATGCAGTACAGTTGCAGCTTATTGGGCTTGAGCTTGGGTTGATTATCGGTATGGTTGCTGGTGTTGCCAGCTTTGTGCCGTATTTGGGCTTTGGTATTGGCTTTATTGCGGCGATCATCGCTTGCCTATTCCAGTTTGGCTTAAACTGGACGTATTTGTCTTTAATCGTTGGTGCTTTCTTAGTCGGGCAGGCCGCTGAAGGCTATATCTTGCAGCCATTATTGTTAGGCGATAAAATTGGTCTGTCACCGTTATGGGTTATCTTTGCGGTATTGGCAGGGGCAAGCTTATTGGGCTTTGTTGGTATGCTTATTGCGCTGCCAGTGTCCGCTGTCCTTAATGTTTTATTTCGTCATCTGTACGCTTATTACCAATCGACGGACTTTTATAAAGGTCGTAAACAATTGGCCTTATTTGATAAAAAGTAAAATGATAAAGAATAGGTTAAAAAATAACTTCGCGAGAAATAAGCATTTTATGGCTCTAGTCACATCAATTGCCTAATAATTTTATAGCGCGATTAGGAGTCGGTATTCACTTATAAAGTGGATAAAGGTGGATTGATTGAGCTTAATGGGTAAAAGACTTGTCAGTCATTTTGCAAATATGTTATATATAGGCGCAGTATTAACGGTATTGACCGTTACTAGGTTGGCTTTGATAAATGTAAAAGTTAGCAAAGCCAGTTTAAAGAATATTAGTCGTTTAGCCTTTTTAGTGATTGCGCTACGCAAACCGAGTTGATGATTCATGGCAGAAGCACAGCTAAGTCTCAATCTAGACATTAAGCATGATGCGAGTCTCAGCGACTTTGCCGGTCCGGGTTGGATGTCTATTATCGATGCAGTGCGGCAGCTACATGTCGGCCTGATTGGCCAGCTGTACCTATTTGGCAGCCCCGAGACGGGCAAGTCGCACTTATTATCCGCCGTTTGTGAGTCGTTTATTGAGATGGATAAATCAGCGATTTGTCTATCATTGAATGAACTGATTCATACCGATGTCAATGTCCTATCCTCTTTAGAGAACTTTTCCCTGATTGCGATTGATGATTTAGAGGTGCTTGAACAAAGCAGCCAATGGCAAGAGGCTCTATTTCATCTGATTAATCGTAGCCGCGAAGGGCAGCGTCAGCTGTTGTTTGCTTCCAATAAACCGGCGACCGAATTGCCGTTTCAGCTAACAGACTTGCTCACCCGTTTGGCACAATCGCCAAGCTTTAAAGTGCCAAATGGTCATGATTTGGCTGACCGTCAAGCTTTGTTGCAGTCTATCCTACGTCGGCGTGGTTGGCAGTTTGATGAGCGTATTATTAATCATCTACTGACCGAAGGGCCGCATCGTATCGGCTCTATGATGGAGGTGCTGAACTACATTCAGCCGATGTTCTCCAATCTTGGCCGCAGTAATATATCCAAGGCGGTCATCAGCGATGCGCTGCGCACGATTGATGAGCAGACGCTTGCTGCAGAGCTTGCTGATATCGCGCAGGAGACGCAAGTAGATAATGAGGTCGCCAACCAAGACCAACATACTATGCCGCTTGATTTTTAACATAAACCGCTATCTTTCTATAGAAATTTTAGAAATTACCTTTACTATTCATGGAATAACTTATGAAAACAACCGCTTCTTTGCTAAAAAAACTGACGATGGGCACATTACTAATCACTGCTAGCTCAGTCTCTATGCTATCGCATGCGGCAGTGACCTTGCTGGTTGATGACCATATCAAAGTAACGGCTATTAACGGGCAGGAAATCCAGCAAAGTGCGTTTCAGCCATTAAAGAAATCCTTTACTTTAGAGCCAGGCCAGCATGCGATTACCGCTAAATATGACCGCTTATACAATTTGCCGCGTGATGAGCACGATTATTTGCGCTCGGGTAATGTGAGTGTGACGGCAGAATTGGTGGACAATCAAACCTATCGTCTTACCATGCCAAATCAGCCCGAAAAATATGCAGCGGCGAAAGAGTATGCTAAGCGTCCAACACTGGCAGTGCAGCAGAACAACACAGTAGTAGCTAGCCAGCAGAGTCTGGGCGGCAATCAAGGTGGTTTGCTATCAGGTTTAGGTAAAGCCTTAGGCGGCGTGTTTGGTGGTGCTGATGATGCCGAACTACAAAACCAACGTGCGATTGCGGCTTTAGATAAGCCTGCTGTCAGCACTCAAAGCAATGTCAGCACAGGCGCAGTTACTACCGTTAAGCAAACGACCAGCGCTGCTTCATCTACCAACACTTTAGATCAGTTTATGCAAATTTGGCTACAAGCGACTCCAGCTGAGCGTGAAAAAATGCGTCAGTGGATTCAGAAGTAAAATGATTGAGCAGTAAGTAGCGATTGGTAAAGAAGCATAAAAAAAGCACCTAATCTAATTAGGTGCTTTTTTCTTACTGACTATTTTAATAATAAACTGTTTTAGGCATAGCTAGTTTAGTGGTGAATTATTCTTCAGTACTTATTAGCCTAAAAAAGCGTTGTACATCCAAATAAGCTTTTCTTGCTGCTGTACATAATCATCTACTAAGTCTGCTGTACCTTGGTCTTCGCTTTCTACTGCCAGTGCTGAAACCTCACGCTGCTCAGCGATAAGCGATTGTAGACCAGTCACCACACCTTTCACGCAAGCATTACCATCTTTCACGTTTTTATCTTCTTGAATGCTGGTATGTTGGCTAAAGTCGCTATATGCATGTAGCGGCGTGCCACCTAAGGTTAAAATACGCTCAGCAATTTCATCAATTTCTACTTGTAAGCTGGTATATAACTCTTCAAATTTTGGATGCAATGTGAAGAAATGCTCACCTTTTACGTTCCAATGATAACCACGCACGTTAATATAAAACATATGATAGCTTGATAGTAGGCTGTTTAGCTTAGCAATCACTTCGCTCATATCTGATTTTTCTAGACCGATTTGGTTGGTCGCATTATTAGTATTACTCATAATATTATCCTTATAGTTTGAGTGTTGATTTAATAGATTGGTTATTGTTATAGACTTAGTATTCGACATACTCATCTGAGTATAGGAGCACTAAGTTAAATATAGAAGCCTAAGAGTGTAGCAAGTCATCTCCTGCATTGCTATGCTCATTATATCTCTGCTATATTTTTATCTCTTCTACACCTTGTCTGTTGATGCTTATTATAATAGCAAAGAAACCATGACAAGTTAAATTCAATTAATCGAAGTCTGTAATTGATTTACCTAAACTACGGTGTCTTTATTATTTAGTCTTTGCTATTCAGTCTATATTATACAATTCAAGCTATCCAATCTATTCTATAAGGTTAATACTTCATGCTAACCACCTAGCAGCTGATTTATACTTTTGCAGGTGGTTGCAAGTTTTCAGGATTTAAGCCCTTAGCAGGAATGACTTCTAATAAATGCTGACGTACCGTATCGATTGGAAACTTCTGTGCTTGTAAGCGCTTCGGAACGATTTGGCTGCCTTGCTGACCTTTCATCTCAAACATCATAAAGATGTAGTCATCGGTCTCATCCCAACTTTTAATCGACGTCCAAGGGATAACTGCTTGCTGAGTGCTACCGGGACGCATTTGCATGCCGCGCATCTGATTGCTATTAAACATATCAGGCTGATTGACTGGCATTGCCATCACAAGACCATGCTTTTGTACGCCCAATTTCATTTGACGCATCTCATCGGGCATTTCTTGGTCAGCAACTTGTTTTTCAAACTCTCTTTTGACATACCATTTAAAGCCAAGGGTACGAACCAATAGATAAATAACCACAGACGCTAGCATGAGCCAAAAAATGATGGTCGAGTAACCGGTCAAAAAAACCAAACCAGCAAGGGCTAAAATGACAACGACTGCCATAATAATCCACTCTTTCATCTTAATGCTCGACAGACCAAAAGACGGGCTGGCACTGGCAAATAGCTCATACTGTGCTTGGTGAAATTCAGCCTCGGTTAAGTTTAAGGCGACAGGTTGTAGCGTGTAGGGGTACAGGGCCATAAAGGTTTCTCAGATACGTATGTTAAAAGCGTGGGATGAAAAGCGCCAAAGCGAAGCTGTAATACTATGCTGGGCTGGGCTTGGCTGGAAGTAGAATAAAGATATGCGCTTATCTTACCGAAAACTGCTCTTAAATGAAACATATAAGCGGCTATGTTGACGGATAGCCCGGTTATTTCTCAGATAGCATCGTTATTTATAATAGCGTCAATGATAGAACTTGATTCATAAGAGAATTATGCGGCTCATATTATTGCTTATTTAATCCGTAAAGCTGGCGCAAAAAAACAGGCTAGATTGTGGCAAAATATAGCCAAAACATGGTCAAATCTGCTGGGTCTTGGTATGATAGTGGCTATCATTTATTCTTATGATTGACATGGCGTCATTGCGAAGCTTTATAACGATATTATAAGGCTTTGCGCGCCATTTTTTGTTTTACCCTATTACTTGGCTACTTAACATAGCTACTTATACTTAACTACTATTTTCTCTTTTCATTTCTTACTCACTTTTAGCGCTACAGGCAACTATTATGATTGACCCAAAACTCTTACGCGGTGATTTAACGGATTTACAACAGCAGCTGGCCACTCGTGGTTATACGCTTGATATGGCGTTTTGGCAAAATATTGAAAACGAACGTAAGTCTTTACAAGTCAAAACTGAAGAGCTGCAATCGCGCCGTAATGCGGGTGCTAAGCAAGTGGGTGCGCTAAAAAAATCGGGCGAAGATGCCAGCGAATTATTGGCTGAGATGCAAAGTGTCAGCGGTGAGATTAAGACCGCTGAAGACGAGCTGCGTACCTTGCAAGAGCGCATTAGCCAAGCGGCCATGCAAATCCCGAATATCCCAGCAGCAGATGTGCCCGTTGGTACGTCAGAAGATGATAACGTTGAAGTGCGCAAATGGGGTACGCCGCGCGCGTTTGATTTTGAAATTCAAGACCATACTTATATTGGCGAAACGCTGGGTATGCTCGACTTTGAAGCCGCTGCAAAATTAACAGGTAGCCGTTTTAATGTGTTAAAAGGTCAGCTTGCGCAAATGCATCGTGCTTTGATTCAGTTTATGCTCAATACCCATACCATCAAGTACGGCTATACTGAAACCTATGTGCCTTATATTGTGAACTCTGAGAGTCTAAAAGGTACGGGTCAATTGCCGAAGTTTGAAGATGATTTGTTTAAATTGACCAATCATACCAATAACGAAGGTACAGATTTTTATCTGATTCCAACGGCTGAAGTACCCATGACCAACTTGGTACGTGGTGAGCGTTTGGATATCAAAGAGTTGCCATTAAAATTCACTGCCCATACACCATGTTTCCGTAGTGAAGCGGGCTCGCACGGTCGTGATACCCGTGGTCTGATTCGTCAGCATCAGTTTGAGAAAGTTGAGATGGTTAATATCGCCACTAGCGAGCAATCAGATGACTTACTTGAGGCAATGACTGGACAAGCTGAGTATATCTTACAGCAGCTTAATCTGCCGTACCGCGTGGTCAAATTATGTACCGGTGATATGGGCTTTGCCGCACAAAAAACTTATGATATCGAAGTCTGGTTACCAAGCCAAGATACCTATCGTGAAATCTCAAGCTGCTCAAACTGCGGTGATTTCCAAGCACGCCGTATGGGCACGCGCGTTAAAGACGGCAAGCAGACGAGCCTGGCGCATACGCTAAATGGTTCAGGTTTGGCCGTTGGTCGTACCTTATTGGCAGTGATGGAAAATCACCAAAACGCCGATGGTAGCATTACCATTCCAGAAGTGTTGCGTCCGTTTATGGGCGGTGTTGAAACCATATCAGCTTAAGCAATTCAATGTTGTTATGAATGGTTATGAGCTGCGAGTGGCTATTTTTACTGGCAATTTGTGGTTAGGAATCTAATATTGTTTATCGTTTAACAAAACTGATAGGAGTGATTGCTAAATGCAAACGCTTCTGTCAGCGCATTTTTAGTTTGGCTTATGGCAAATATGTTAAAATTGTCATTTAATATTGTCGTTTAATTAGACACCTAATTCTTAAGAGCGTTTATCGCACTCTTATTCTATTGTTTCATGTCTATTGTTTCATTGTTTCATTGTTTCATTGTTTCATTGTTTCATTGATTTTTTGCTTGTCATCCATACTTCTCATTTGAATATTAGGACACTCTATGCCAGCTCCAATTAGCGAACGTAAATTAGCCAATGCCATCCGTGTGTTGTCGTTTGATGCGGTTCAAAAAGCCAACTCTGGACATCCGGGCGCGCCGATGGGCATGGCTGATATTGCTGAAGTTTTGTGGCGTAAGTTTTTAAAGCACAACCCAGCCGATCCACAGTGGCATAACCGTGACCGCTTTGTATTATCGAACGGTCATGGCTCGATGCTTATTTACTCATTGCTGCATTTAACGGGTTATGATGTCAGCGTTGACGACCTAAAAGGCTTCCGTCAGCTGCATTCAAAAACTCCAGGTCATCCTGAGCTTGGTTATACACCAGGTATTGAAACGACAACTGGTCCACTAGGTCAAGGTATCGCCAATGCGGTTGGTTTTGCGATTGCAGAAAAGACGCTTGCCGCACAGTTCAACCGTGACGGTCATAACATCGTCGACCATCATACTTATGCGTTCTTGGGTGATGGCTGCTTGATGGAAGGTATCAGCCATGAAGTTTGCTCGCTAGCGGGCACGTTAGGGTTGGGCAAGTTGGTATTCTTTTATGATGACAATGGCATCTCAATTGATGGTAATGTCGAAGGCTGGTTTACTGACGATACGCAAGCGCGTTTCGAAGCCTATGGCTGGCAGGTTATCAAAGTCGATGGTCATGATACCGATGAAATTACCCAAGCCACTGAGCAAGCGATTGCTGAGACCACTAAGCCAAGCTTAATCATCTGTAAAACCACGATTGGCGCGGGTAGCCCAAACAAGCAAGGCTTAGCAGCTAGTCATGGTGCACCACTTGGTGATGACGAAATTGTCTTAACCCGTGATGCGCTATCTTGGAAGCATGCACCATTTGAATTAGATGACGAAATCTATGAAGCGTGGGACGGTAAAGCCAAAGGCGATGTACAACAAAAGAACTGGGATGCAGACTTTGAAGCGTATAAAAAGGCTTATCCAGAGTTGGCAGCTGAGTTATTACGCCGTTTAAATGGTGAATTGCCTGCTGACTTTGATAGCCAAGCACAAGCCTATATTCAGCAAACCCAAGAGCAGGGCGGCGATGTCGCCAGTCGTAAAGCCAGTCAAAATGCCATCAATACTTTGCAGCCATTATTGCCAGAGCTGTTAGGCGGTTCAGCGGATCTAGCAGGCTCGAACCTAACGCTATTTAAAGGCGCAAAAGGCATCGAGAAAGATGCTGATGGCAACTATATCTATTATGGCGTGCGTGAGTTCGGTATGACGGCGATTGCCAATGGTATCGCGTTGCATGGCGGCTTTATCCCTTACGTGGCAACCTTCCTAATGTTTATGGAGTACGCGCGTAATGCGGTGCGTATGGGCGCATTGATGAAGCAACGTATCATCCACGTTTATACACATGACTCTATTGGTCTGGGTGAAGATGGTCCAACGCATCAGCCTGTTGAGCAATTGACCAGCCTACGCACCACGCCAAACCTACGTACATGGCGTCCGTGTGATGCGACCGAATCTGCTACTGCTTGGGTCGAAGCGATTAAGTCTGAAAATAACCCATCAGCGTTAATCTTTAGCCGTCAAAGCTTGCCACATCAAGCACGTGATGCTGAGCAAGTCGCTAACATCACTAAAGGTGGTTATGTCCTAGCCAAAGAGCAGGGCGAGCTAAAAGCAATTATCATCGCGACTGGTTCAGAAGTTGGCCTTGCTATGCAAGCGTATGAGACGTTAAGTGCAAATGGCGTTGGCGTCCGCGTCGTCTCTATGCTTTGTGCAGAAATCTTCGTTGAGCAAGATGCTAGCTATCGTGAAGCGGTATTACCAAGCAATATCCGCGCTCGCGTCGCCGTAGAAGCCGCGCATGTCGATTACTGGTATAAGTTCGTTGGCCTAGATGGTAAAGTCATCGGCATGACGACGTATGGTGAATCAGCGCCAGCAGATCAGCTCTATAAAGAGTTTGGTATTACCGCTGAAGCGGTGGTTGATGCGGTAAATAGTTTGGTCTGATTCAAACTTATTTAATAGTTATTAACTAAAAAAGCCCTAAGCTAATTAAAGTAGCTTAGGGCTTTTTTAGTGTTATACACCAAAGTTGTATGCTAATCATCCCAACCATAAGAAACTTATCAAATAGAATTAAGTAGTTTAGTTTTTCAAAAATGCATAAAGTCCACTATTATAGCCCTCTAAGTGCTGTAGCAACTTTTTTTGCTGGGTTAAAATTTGCCCTGAACAAAAAGTATCTATATAGTAATTTTCCATTTCACGGAAGTTTTTCTCTAGACCAATTTGAATGGTATTAGTTAGTACTTGCTTATTGTTGTCAACCATTTGCTTCATCATAGTATGGGTTTGTAGATTAAGTGCATTTTCTTTTTTATCTTTCATTTTGAAAAAACCATAAGCTGCACCTGCCGCGACTCCGACCGCTACCAAGGGCAAGGCAACGGCAGACAATGCCGCCCCAACAGTAACTACCGATGCGTTAGCGCCCAAAATAGCAGCATATCCTGCAAATGCCGTTCCACCAGCACCCAAAATAGTACCGCCTTTAACAGCATAATCTTTAATATGACTCATGTTGTCAATACTGCTACTCACACCACTAATTAGACTCGTAACATTATCAACAATACCATGACGCTCCATGTCCTCTTGCATTTTCTGGCTCTCGAGTAATTGAAAGCGCTGGAAGCGATTAATAATTTGACTAGCGTTTATTTCAAAAGCATTACTGACATGTTTATCGTAACTTTTTTGAATAGACATACTTATAGGGTCGTTATATCGATGTATGATAGCTAAAAGCTCACTGTCTATCGGCGTATTAGTATTTGATATATAGCCTTTAAGCTCTTGTTCAAAGGATTTATTCTTCAATAATTCATTGTATTTCTTGTCCATTTCAAGAGTTAAAGATTTATCAATACGCGCCATATCACGTCTTAAATCATCTCTATAATCATCAAAGGCTTCTATTTTTTCACGCGTTTGTCTGATGATGGATTGATGAACAATCAGCTCTCTACGGGCTAAAGCTTCGCAAGAGTCTCGCATGCTATCTTGTTTTACAGTTTTTGCTTTGTCATCCACTTTGATCTGTAGATAGTCTGTAAAAGCACTGAATAAAGCCTGATAATGGTTGTCAGTAGCAGTGCCATTACTTTCTATCGATTTAAATGCTGAAAGAGCAAAAATCTGCTGCAAATAATCTCCTGAGGTGCTGTCCAAATATTCAATAAGTTCGTCAGAGTCTTCGTCGATTTCATCTATTTTATTAATAACCGCAATAATAGGTTTGCCTAAATGGGCAATACTTATGATATCTTCAGCGATGTCTGCCTGCCCTAGGTGATTACCGTTAACGACCCACACCACCAAATCAGTCTCGAGAGCGATACTTTTTGTTAACGCTGAGTTTTGCTGAGTAATAGTCGCCAGCCCTGGCGAATCTAACAATAACAAGTTTCTAAGTTTATGCTGATGGGACTTGACGATGATTTTTTCAATTTTTTTGGCTTGTTGTAAACTTTCAGCTTCTGTTCCCACAATACTCATGACTTGTTGATGTTCAACGTTGTTGCACTCACCATCCGTAAACTGTATTACCGTTGAGTCTATAGCGTCATAACCCACTTCCCAAATAACAGACGTCGCCTCTAACATATCTGTCGGTGAGACCTTGTAACCCACAAGAGCGTTCATTAATGTTGATTTTCCAGCCTTTACCTCACCTATTAAGGCCACGCGCAAGGTTGTTAGGATGTTTTTTTGAATTTTTACTAAATCAGTCTCTACTTTTTTAATATTTTGTAGCGCATCCTGACTAATCATATTAGGAACGTGGCTCTCAGCTCTTATAGGGGACTGCTGCAAGTAATCTGTAAAGTCATTGCACCATTGTTGAAGCTTTATTTGCATTTTTTTGTCTCAATAAATATAGTGATAAAGAAGGTTTTAACTGAATAATTTCATCAGGCATTTTTTGATTATTTTTATAAGGCAGGTTTAATTCTTCTTGCAGTTGTGTTGACAATCGCCTGACATGCTTGAAGTTATTTGGTGTAGGTTCAAAGTGTAGTTGGCTGAATATCTGAAAAAGCGATTCTTTTATTTCACTTTCTGCATTATCTAGTAATTTTTGAAAAACACTGTCTATTTGTTCTGATAATGGCGCTAAGATATTTTCTATCAAGTGGTTTGTCAGTTTTGATTTTGCCGCATTGATTTTGCGCCCTTTTGAAAATCCAAACAACACATCTGCAGCTCCTGCTAATAAACCAATAGGACCTAATAAAATCATTCCTGCCACTGCCAAACCGCCACCTATCAACATTGAGGTCTCATCTTCGCCAGAAAAGTTAATGTCGGAAGCATTCATGATAAGAGCACTGGATTTCTTATCATGCCCCTCTATAGCCATAGGATAGAGCGTTTCACTGAGGTGTTTAAATCGTTTGAATTTTTTATTATTTGATTTTTTTTGCCCAGTGATAAAGTTAGAAACATACTGCTGGTTATTATTTAATAAACGATTGAGTTCCTGTTGCATCTCATCCATTTTGAAAATACGTTCATTTAAAAACGTATCGCGCTCGCTATCCTCAACAATGTCTAAATAACTTGCGGCATAGTTATCGATATTAGCTTTAACTTCTGTTTTATAGGCATCTAAAAAATTAATCTTGGCATTATCTAAGTCTGTCTGCAATTCTTGCAGTGACTCTTGTAATAAGCGATAGCTGGTATTTAGCAATGTCTCATCTACTGCTAAACGCTCAACATATGGGCTCAAATCTCTAGCATATCGATACATTAAGTTTTTATTCAATCGGTCTGATTTTTGCAATATTCTATTGGTACTTTCCTTTGAGAAAACATGGTTAACACCTTCAAAAATCTCATCATAACCACTACGATATAGTTTGTTCTCATCGCTATGTATGATCGCATCAAATGCGTCTTTGGCAGAAAACGGAATGATTTTTGTAAAAAAACTACCTAAGAGTCTTTGTGCTGCTTGTTCTGCTCTTTTTACGCCCTCATCGCCTGTAGCGCTGCGTATTAAGTCAATTCTATTGAGGACGGCGATTTTATTGGTTGTTGTAATGCCGTCGCTAGTCTCTTCAAAATCCCTAAGTAGCGCCTCTGGTGTTGCTGCGGCTAGGGTGGTGGCATCAAGTACCCATATCATGCCATCTGCTTGACTAAATGCCGTAACATCCTCTCCCACATAATTGATGGTATCTTTGCCTGAATGGTTTTGTCCAACCCCAGGAGTATCTATGATTGAAAATTTATTTAAAATAGAATGACTATTATTATTAATGTCTATAGCCCATTCTATTTGTCTGATATTAGAACGATATAAATAAAGGTCATTTAGATTGCGAGTAATACCTTCTTTTTCTTCTAGGGTTAGGTTTGGATAAAGACGATAATGCTCGCGTCTCTTTGCTAAGATATCCTTTTCACTATCTTTGCGTTTTTTTTCTTCCGCTTGTACTATGTTTTGACCATCTATTTGGTTGGTTATATTGATCGGAGTACCGTCCTTATAATGGATAATTGCTTGTTTAGTGTCTGCATCAAAAAACCTATCCACCTTCCATGTTTTTGGTAGCACACCAACCGTAGCGACATCTTGTCCTACCAATGCATTAATCAGTGTGGATTTCCCAGCTTTACCCGCGCCAATAACATATAATGAAAAAGGCTGTAACATGTCATTCTTGGTGGCTAGTATTTCACTACTTAAGCTTTTAGAGTCATTTATAAACTTATCAAACTCAGATTTTTCACTGTTGGTATTGTTAGTATAACCCTGTAATTTATCAATAATATCAGAGGCGTGATTGTGTTTTTCTTGTAGAAAACTCAAAAAATCTAGCTTAATTTCTTGTAAGCGCTCATCATTCTTGTTCATTTGTTTTCGATAGTCTTTCTTTAAAGATACATCAAAGCCATTCTCCAATGTAGGATAACTTCTTAATAGATTATCTAGTGAGTGCCGATAAGTATCAAGCAGAGACTGCTCGGTTAGTGATTGCTCTGATATTTTATTAGACATGACTAATTACCTTATGACAATAGAATAGATAAGAAATGCCAAGGGTAGTGCAATACAAATAATAACGGCAATAGCTGCATACAAGACAGTACGCGCAACGCTATCTATTTTATTGTTTAATGCGTGATTGAGCTCGCTGGAGATTTTATGATTATTTATTTTTAATTCAGACACTTCTGCGTTGTTAATCTTAAATTTGGTTTCCATAAATTGTGTTATTTTTGCGAACTCAGTGTTTAATTGTTGTTTATAGGTAATTAAATGATTAACTAACTCATTATTTATAGTGTCAGAAATTTCGTTATGATGCTGGAATAAGTGCTTTTCGATAGACTGTAGTGCCAAACCTTGACTGTCTAACTGAGAAGGAATATTTTCATTCAGGCTGGTTATACCCTTATTGATAGCGAATAGATGGTTTTTGCTAACTTCGTTTAAAATATCAGCATGTTTTTGACTTACCTCGTCCAACATAGTAGCGTGTGACGCCAAGTTTTTAGCGATTTCACTGCTAACTTTAATTATTTTTTTATTCGTATCCAGTAAATGTTTATCGCTTACCTGCTGGGATAAGCTCATTACCAATTCGTTGAACTCTTTTTGTAAGGCTTGCTGTTGTGCTAAGTCATCAGTGTCCATAATTTTTCCACTTAAAAATTAAATATTATAATTTATCTCCTCTTAAGATAATAGCAATATATAATCGACTTTTTATAAAAATTTATTATTATAAAATTTTTAGTGAACATGATGTGGGTTACTCTTTGTCGTCATTCTCTATGAGTATTAGACAAGTCTAACGCCACTCTATTTAATAATAAAAAATATTTCAAATCTATATTAATTCTTTACTCTTTCGGGAACGAATAAATAACGGAGCACTGCTTTTTCCGAGCTCAATAAATAACTTTTGCTGAGGGAGCAGATGGGTATGAATTATTTAAAAATTTTCACCCATACCTCGCGTATTTCCCTACTTTTAAAGCACTTATATCTAGAGGCTAATCTCTTTATCTCTTGGCTCCCTGTGATTTTCAAATAAATTAAACTTTTCATAGTTGCCGATGCTCTGCTTTTAAAAGCGTTTCGAAATAATTGATATTAGCTAATACTCGGTTCTAACCAAGCTTAATGTAATGTTCTATATTGGACCGTTATTAGTGTTATATCTAGTTTGCTAATCTAAAGGGTGTTCAAGGACGTGTACCTGTTTTGTACTGGCACATTGATTAGACATGAGGATTGACTTACCATCAAGTATCTAAGTGTTTTATATAATATGATTCAGGAGAGTTATCATGTCGAATAAATCTGTTAAAAAACAAGCGAAAGATGAGATTACGTTAAGCAAAAAGGTTCAAAAAAAGCTAAGTAAGCTGAATCTGCAGCGTCAAAAAGAGCAAGATAAAATAGACAAGGTACGTCAAAAAGAGCTTGCCAAGTTAGATAAGCAGCGTAAAAAAGAACAAGACAAAGTAGATAAGAAGATTCAAAGAATGATAGACGATATCAACCAAAAGGCGATGAAAAAGCAAGAAAAGATAGATACCAAAATTCAGAAAAGAAGAAATAAAATAGACAAAGCTGGCATAGCAGAAGACCAAATATGGCAGTATTAAAAACTTTAGAAAATATGGTTTTAAAATTTAATCGATTTTCGAGTGATTTTTCAGATCATAGCGTTTCTAAATAATTGGGTGTTTCTGTAAAGAGTATCTTAAAATCTATTGTGTTATCTACCCAACTTAGAACTTCTAAGTTAGGTTTTTTTGTCGCTCAATTAATTAGCAGCAATCAGCTTTCCTGATATCTCAAGCGGGATGATATTGCTAATAATTTTCGGGAAAGCCGTCACTCCATAGTTATAGCGATCTACCATGCCCGTCGCGCGAAACTTTAATGTCGGTTGTGCGGTGACAGGGTCAATCTCTACATCAGATAGAGTCACTCTTACCGTTAACGGTCTGGTTTGACCTAAAGCGGTAAAGTCGCCCGTGACACTGGCTTCTTTAGGCGTAATCATCTTGATTTTTTTTGAGACAAACGTCATCGTCGGATATTGCTGCGTATTGAGCAGCTCCTTACGGCGTAAAAAAGAGTCACGTAGCCTGCGCTCGGTATCGATACTATTGGTATGCACGGTAAAATTAATGGTCGTACTCTCAGGCTTTTTGACGTCATAATTGATCGCCCCATTTACCTTACGAAACTTACCGTCAGTGGTCGCCTTGCCTAAGTATTTGACCTCAAAATCTGCGCTGGTTTTCGGCACATCTAGCTTCCACTTTTGTGGCATCGTATTAGCGGCCAGTCCCATTACCGGTAAGGAGAATAATAAAGAGGTGCTTAACGTGATTTTAAGCCAAGAAGCGGCGCGTGTATTCATACGTATGATCCAAAGGGTAGTATTAAAGTCGTCAGTATTGAAAGTACTTTTAAAGTGGTTTTAAAGTAGTACTGAGCTTTATAGCCTAAATAATAATGCGATAGCGTACTACAACTGTGCTGTTTCAATGTATTATTAAAGTTATGGGTTATTATAAAAGTAAGCATTAGTAAGGGCGTATCGCTTAAAATAAGTAATTTATTTCTCTCTATAGTAGAAACAATCATGTCGCTAATGTCCAGCTTTAAAGGTGTTTTAGGCGAAACTGTCATCAACATTGCCATGTGGCTAAAACTTGAAAAAGACGTTTATCATCGCCTGAATAATATCACTTTGCCATTAGCCAATGGTGGCAGTACCCAAATCGACCATGTTATCGTTTCTGTGTATGGCATTTTTGTCATCGAAACCAAAAACTATAAAGGTTGGATATTCGGTAATGAGAAGCAAAGACAGTGGACGCAGGTCATCATGGGTCGTAAGTATAAATTTCAAAACCCGCTCAGGCAGAATTATCTACATATCAAGACATTAGCAGATTTGTTAGCGCTGGATTTGAATTATTTTCATTCGATGATTGCATTCATTGGCGAGTGTGAGCTTAAAACTCGCGATGAGTTACCAGAGCATGTATTAACGAGCGGCATGGCATCTTACGTTAAGAAAAAACAAGATAAGTTATTGAGCGAAGATGAAGTTAAAACTATCATTGAGCAGATTGAAAGTAATAGATTTAGTAATTCTTGGAAAACCAATAGACAGCATAAAGCCTATCTAAAAGACAAGCATAGCCCATCAAATAAGCAAGCTAGTGATAAGCCAAATGCTAAAGCAGTGACTAAACCAGCTAATCAGCCTGCGTCTGAGTTAATAGTAAAAGAGCCTCCTAAAAAAACCACTCTTCAAAGCAGAGAAGTACTGCGATGGTCTGGGCAAACGGAAGTGGCGCAGACTGCTGATATCGCTATTACGCCGTCTATCAGGACTCAGCTTATCGATGAACAGACTAACAATAAACTGCTTAATAATGATGAGTTTTTTATTACCCCGTTTGAGGTTATAGAGTCAGAGCCGATAAACCAAACAACTATTTTAGCTCAAATACCTAATTGCCCTAAGTGCAATAGCGAGATGATTTAACGCGTTGCCAAAAAAGGCGCTCGCCAAGGTCAGACCTTTTTTGGTTGTCGTCAATTTCCTAAGTGTCGCGGTGTGGTGAATGTTGATTAGCTATTAGCAGGTATAGGCCGAGTACAGTTAGTAAAGCAAACCGTCCCATGCCTCGCATATTTTCCCAATTTTAAAGCATTGGATGCTGAGGCTAATAATTTTATTTTCTTGCTTGTTTTTGTTCACTAAAACCTAGATACAAGACGACTGTCGAATCAAGTTTTATCGACGCGCTAGACGTACTCTAAAAAATAACGGCTACTTCATAATAAAAGCGACGTCAAAATCATGGGTTGGCACAAAATTACTTTCTTTTATCTCAAACGTCGTTGGTCCAATCTTTTTGATTTTACCTTTACCTTTCCAGCAGAACGAGACTAGTTCGTTAAGGTCGCGTTTGACGGTCAGTTTGAAATGAGGAATCGGTTTGGCCCAGTTTGCTCCCGTAGTTAGGATATAGCTTAAGGCGTGATAGGGACGACCACCACTCTTGTGAAATCCTCTCTGAGTTGAAGCATCTACGCAAAAATTTGGAAATTCTTCCTCGCCTAAATGAACTGAGCCACCTACTAACGGTTTATACGTGTGTTTGACCTTGGTGATAGTATTGGCTTTAAAAGTTTGCTTCCAACTATAAATCACCTGCGAATCCCAAGTCATATAAAGACTTTCTCTATCATATATGAATTTATCTAATGCCTTATTATTACAATCTAAAAGCTGTTGATTGACGTAGTCAGTATCAACTTGATACGTCCAAGGTCCCATCATATCAGCCTCGTTAAGACCACACGACTTGAATATTTCAGTCGTATCAAGAGAGATGTCTGCATAGGTTCTATCGCCATCTTTGACAACAATTGGACGCATAAAAGTACGGACATGCTGATCAGGAATGATAGGCTTACCATTGACCCAAAGTTTAAAATTATTATAAGTGGCACTAGTATCAGCGTAATCTGAGTCTGTAAAACTGGGCACAGCTGGCATAGGAAAAAGAACCGTCTCGGTAATGTCTTTATTGCTTAGGTTTTTAAACTCATAATTGACGCGCACTTCATCTTTTGAGATGTATAAATCTTCGCTATGCATGCTGATATCTTTATTTTTAATATACTCAACACCGCCTGCACCGACATAGCCGGTAGAGTCATTGGCTTGGGCAGCAGTCATCGCTATCAGCACAGCACAAGATAATGTACCGCTAAACACAAAATGTCGCTTATCCATATATTTCTTCCAAACGTAAACACGCAACCAATCGACCGTCCCACTCTCGCAGTTTTGGCTCTATTTCACTGCATTGTTGTTTGGCATAAGGACAGCGTTTGTGCAGGGCGCAGCCACTTGGCGGATTAAGCGGACTTGGCAGCTCGCCATGTAAGGTTAAGTCATTTTTATGGCCAGTTACAGTCGGTGCCGCCGCCAATAAGGCGATGGTGTAAGGATGTTTTGGCGCATTATAAATCGCTTCTTTAGACCCATGCTCGACGGCTTGACCTAAGTACATCACCATCACATCATCAGCAACATGGCGCACTACTGATAGATTGTGAGAGATAAAGACATAAGCAGTGTGATATTCGTCCTGTAAATCCATAAACAAGTTTAACACTTGCGCTTGAATCGACACATCGAGCGCTGAGGTTGGCTCATCAGCGACGACAATTTTTGGATTAAGCATCATCGCGCGGGCAAGGGCAATCCGTTGGCGCTGACCACCTGAAAACATATGTGGATAACGGCCAGCATGTTCGGGACGTAGACCGACATGTCGCATCATCTCGTTTATTTTGTCACGCTTTTCTTCTTTA
The DNA here is from genome assembly GCF_002352555.1 of Psychrobacter sp. UBA2769. Classification (NCBI taxonomy): domain Bacteria; kingdom Pseudomonadati; phylum Pseudomonadota; class Gammaproteobacteria; order Moraxellales; family Moraxellaceae; genus Psychrobacter; species Psychrobacter sp. UBA2769. Next base: position 35,763 of record NZ_DEIR01000019.1, read on the forward strand.
GATAGCTTGGTATGAATATCTAACGGTTCAGTCAATTGATAACCAATCGTATGACGCGGGTTTAGGCTGCCATAAGGGTTTTGGAATACCATCTGAATCTCGGTACGCAAATCTTTTAATGCTTTTCTACTATAACCGGTCGTTGCCTCATCGTTGATAAACAACTCGCCGTCAGTGGGCTGTTCAATGAGGGTCAACTGGCGGGCAAGCGTCGATTTACCGCAGCCTGACTCACCAACGACCGCTAGCGTTTTGCCCGCTTCAAGCTCAAACGAGATACCATTTAGCGCCTTAACATACGCTTTAGGCTTGCCCAATCCTTGCGATACCGGGTAATGCTTGTGTAGGTTGTCTGCTTTTAAGATCACTTTATGACTCATGCTGTGACTCCAAAGTAGCAGGGTGAGGGGTGGAGGTGCGAGAAGGTAAATTAGGCAATTCAGAGTGAATACAGCGCACTTTGCCATTGGGCGTATCTAAAATGGGCGGTGGTACTTCACAAGCAGGTTCTTTATACGGACAACGGGGAGACAATAAGCAACCGCTTGGGCGATCATATTGGCTTGGTACCACACCCGGCAAACTATTGAGCCTGTCTTGACCGATTGCCAGCTCAGGGATGGCTTGTAGCAACGCTTCGGTATAAGGATGGGCAGGATGTTGAAAAATCTCCGGCACTGTACTGGTTTCAACCACTTGTCCGGCATACATGACGGCGACATCGCGTGAGTTTTGCGCGACCAAACCCAAGTCATGAGTAATTAATACCATTGCCATTTGTTTTTCGCGTTGTAAGCGCCCGAGCAAATCCATAATTTGTGCTTGCACCGTGACGTCAAGCGCCGTGGTTGGCTCATCGGCAATAAGCAGTTTTGGCTCACAAGCAATTGCCATCGCAATCATGACCCGCTGACTCATACCGCCTGATAATTGATGCGGATAAACCTTAAGTCGGTTTTTAGCATCCGGCATCTCAACCAATTCGAGCAGCTCTAAGATACGCGCCTGTATTGCTGCACCGCGCAGTCCAAGATGCTTGCGTAGTACTTCACCCAACTGCATCTCAATGGTGAAGCTTGGATTTAGGCAAGACATGGCATTTTGAAAAATCATAGAAATATCTTTGCCAATGATGCCGCGTTTTTCTTTGGCTGACATACTCAGCATGTCTTTATTATCAAACATCACCCGCTTGGCACGAACTGTCGCAGAAGGCGGCAATAGTCCCATGAGCGCCATCATAGTGACCGACTTACCTGAGCCTGATTCACCGACGACGGCGATGACTTCGCCTTGGGTGATTTTTAATGACACATCATCGACGGCGCGAAAAGCACGCGCGCCTTGACCAAAGGTGACCGAAAGATTTTCAATATCTAATAACAGTGGCGCTTCTTTTATTAACGAGCCATTCATAGAAGTATGGGTAAGCGCTGTTTTATCTAAGGTATCAGTCATCTTAGGTCACCTGCTTTAATTTGGGATCTAGCGCATCGCGTAAGCCATCACCCGTCAGGTTAATAGACAAGGCAGCTAAGAAGATGGCGACACCCGGCCAAATAGCGAGCCAAACATTACTTTGAATATATTGCCGCGCTGTACCGAGCATTGCGCCCCATTCGGCATCTGGCGGTTGCACGCCAAAGCCTAAGAAACCAATTGCGCCTGCTTCTAAAATAGCAGAGGAAAAAATCATCGTTGCTTGGACGATAAGCGGCGCCATACAATTTGGCAAAATGGTTATAAATAATAAGCGCAGCACGCCAGCCCCCATCACTTGCGAGGCAACAAAGTACTCACGTTGTAGCTCTACCATGGCAGTAGCACGTGTCAGACGAATAAAAGGCGGCGTACAAACCAATGCAATGGTAATAATTGTGTTGGTCATAGACGGCCCTAAGATAGCGGCAATAATAATCGCCAATAGCAAGCTTGGATAAGACATCAAAATATCATTGACCAGCATCACCGCTTTGCCCCAAACCTTTGGCCAAAACGCCGCGCTCAGTCCTAAAGAAATACCGACCAACATCGCAAGGGTTGTGGCACTTAGTCCAATAAATAAGGAATAGCGTGCGCCATACATTACCCGCGATAACGTATCGCGGCCAGCATCATCAGTACCCAGCCAAAACATGCTATCGCCGCCACTTAAAAACGCGGGCGGCAATTGCTCTTGACCGGTAAATAATTCATAAGGGTCATGCGGTGCAAGGGCGGGCGCAAGTATGGCGATAATCACCATCAAGGCCAATACAATAAAACCAAGTACCGCGCCTTTATTGCGGCAAAATGTCGATAAAAATAGCTGCCAAGATGACGGCGGTGTCGCTGCCATCAGCTTAAGATCAGAGGGAAGAACAGAAGGCTTCATGAGCATTTCCTACAGTGGCTAGTGCTTTGCTAATATTTAAAGTTTTAGAGTTTTAGCCTTAATAAGTATTAAGCATTTGCTAAAAAATCACTCAAAACCATGCAAACACCAATAGCCACTATTTATAATATGAGTATTTATCAATGTTAAATTAAGAAGTATGTCTGATGCGCGGATTGATCAGACCATACAAAATATCAATAAATAAACTAACCAAAATCAAGGCGGTGGCGACCAATAAGATACCGTTTTGCACAATAGGATAATCACGGGTAAAGAAGCCGTCGAGTAGCCAATTACCAACACCTGGCCAACTAAAGATAGTCTCAGTGATAATAGCGCCAGCGAGCAAGGTTGCCATCTGTAAGCCAATCACCGTCACCACAGTAATCAAGGCGTTGCGCATGACGTGTACCAATATCACGCGGCGCGGCGATAAACCTTTAGCGCGCGCAGTACGCACATAGTCTTCATCCAATACCTCCAGCATCGCCGAGCGCGTCATACGTGCAATCATCGCGAGTGGAATGGTCGATAAAGCAATAGATGGTAAGATAAAGTGTTTTACCACGTCCCAAAATGCGCCAGGTTCTCCTGAGGTCAAGGAACCTAATAACCATGAGCCATATAAAGGTTTGACGTCTAAAAACTGCGCGACAGATATCACACCGGCGACGGGTAACAGGCCGAGATAATGGGCAAATATACCGGTTAGGATAGGTCCTAATAAATAAATGGGCATAGAGTAGCCAGCCAGCGCCCCTGACATCAAGGTGTAATCAATCCATGTACCACGGCGCAGCGCGGCAAAAATACCTAAGCTCACCCCAATGATACTGGCAATGACAATGGCGCACACAGCTAGCTCTAAGGTTGGTACAAAATGGGCAAAGAAGTCTGGTAATACGGGGGTACGGGTACGAAAAGACACCCCAAAATCTCCAGTCAATATACCGGTTAAATAATCCCAATATTGGATAATAAGAGGTTTGTCTAAACCAAGTCTTTCTAAGGCACGAGCATGGAGCTCTGGATCGACCATACGCTCACCCATCATAATCTCGACGGCATCTCCAGGGACGAGCCGAATCAGGGTAAATGTCGATAGCGTTAAGCCAAGATAGACAGGAATGAGGATGGCAATACGACGCAAAATATAAAGTAGCATGGGCTGCTCAATAGTTGTGGTTCAATAGTTATGGTTTAATAATTCTAAGTCGATGACTAGAATATTGATAATGATGAGAGTGTCGGTGACAGGATGCTTAACAAAGCGCTTGCTTAACAGGGTGCCTAATTCATATAAATACGGCTGGAGCAGAGTATCTGACCCAGCCGAATAGCAATTAAACAATCATGCATGTTTTACCGGACTTCATCAGTTAAGATTATTCAGTCTTTACACCATCGAAGCGTATTGAGCCAAGTGGACTGATTTTATAGTCGACGACGTTTGGTGCGGTGAATACCGTTACCACCGAATGCGCCATCGTGGTCCATGGCAGTTGCTCTTTAAATATTTGCTGAGCTTTTACATAGTCATTGACGCGATCATCTTGATTGGTAATCTGACGGGCATTGGTTACTAAACTGTCAAAGTCTTTATTACACCAGCGTGAGTAGTTATTGCCACCGACCGCATCACAAGATAATAGCGAACCAAGCCAGTTATCTGGATCGCCATTGTCACCCGTCCAACCTGCTAAGATAACATCAGGCTCACCTTTAGCGGCGCGTTTTAGATACTCGCCCCACTCATAAGTGACCAGCTTGGTATTAACACCAATCTTCGCCCAATCTGCTTGCAACATTTCAGCCATGAGCTTGGCATTTGGATTGTACGGGCGCTGAACTGGCATATACCAGAGGTTGATGGCAAGTTTGTCAGCTCCTGCTTCTTTCATAAGCGCTTTGGCTTTTTCGACGTCATAAGGGGCATCTTTAATCGATTTATCGTAACCCCATTGCGTGGGTGGCATAGGATTGGTGGCTTTAAGCCCTTCGCTTTGATAAACGGCGTTGATAATAGCGTCTTTGTTGATGGCCATATCTAATGCTTGGCGAACTTTAAGGTCGCTAAGCTTCGGCTTTTCAACGTTGTAGCCGACATAACCGATGTTGAAGCCGGGCTGGTCAAGCACGGTGGCCTTACCAGATTTTTTAACAGACTCAATTTCGGCAGGTTTTGGATAAGCGGACACATGACATTCGCCAGCTTGCACTTTTTGCGCACGAACCGCCGAGTCTTTAGTGATAACAAATACAAGATTGTCGATATGAATATCGTCTTTGTTCCAATAATCTGGATTTTTGGTATAACGAATTTGCGCGTCTTTTTGGTAGGAGGTAAAGACGAAAGGTCCGGTACCTACTGGTTTGGTGTTGATATCAGCAGCATTACCAGCAGCCATTAACTTGTCTGCATATTCAGCAGAATCGATGTAAGCAAAGGCCATCGCTAGGTTTTGCAGAAACGGCGCATTGGTCTCGCTGAGAGTAATTTTTACAGTATTTTCATCGACTTTTTCGATAGTAGAGATAAGATCAGGCAATCCCATGCCGACTGAATACGGGAACTCAGCAGGATAAGCTTTATTGAATTCAAAATCAGGATTGGTGATACGTTCTAGCGTAAAGACTACGTCGTCCGCATTAAAATCGCGGGTTGGGGTAAAGTAATCGGTTTTACCAAATTTGACACCTTTACGTAGATTAAAGGTATAGGTTTTGCCGTCTTCGCTAATAACCCAGCTTTCGGCTAAGGCTGGCTGAATCTCAGTGCCATCTCTTTTGAATTCTACCAAGCCGTTGTAAATAGGATAGGCGCTCGCATCAAAATCCGTACCTGCCGTATACTGTGCGGGATCGAAGCCAGCAGGGCTGCCTTCTGAGCAATAAAGTAGGGTTTTCGCGGCTTTGGCGTCTGAGCTGGCAGCAGTTCCGTCAGTGGTTTTGTTGTCGCCGCTACAGGCGCTGATACCTAAGATAACCGTCGCCAACAGGGTCAATTTGAAAAGTGATTTTTGCATTATTACATCCTATGTAATTATAATTAGTCGCCAAGCATCTTTATAAGTTCGTTTGCGAACCATAAATATGCTTGACGTCCTTTTAATTCCCTTTAAAGCAATTGTTTATATCGTATTGTTGATAAGCAAATAAAAAATGCATCAGGTTCTATAAACCGTCAGTCAGCTTTGCAAAAAATACTGATATAAATAAGTCGTTTAAATATACTCTGTTAAACACTGCTAATGCAAGGCATCTATAAACTAATTTTGATAGAAAACGTTTCGTTTTAATATCTTTATTGCCGAATTTATTATTTGCCATTGAGTTCAGTAAGTTAGTACATCTTATCGATTTTTTCGGTATTCTAAAAACCAAAACATAGACTGCTAATATAAAATTGCCTAAATAAGTTCTAAAGATAGCAACGAAAAAATATGAGCCACATTTTTATACCATCAGCTTATTCTCATTTTATTGAATATCAAGTTTTGAATAGATAAGCTTGTTAAAGAAAAGCAGCCACAATAAGCTGCTTATCCCATTCCACCCCATCCTAACGTATTTTATGACGCGGCTAGCTCAATATGATGATGGTTGGCTTTAATAAGATCAGCCAATTTTTCAGCAATCATAATCGTTGGTGCATTGGTATTGGCGCTAATCAAGGTCGGCATCACAGACGCATCAATAACCCGTAATCCACTGACGCCGCGTACTTTTAATTCTAAGTCGACCACTGATTTGTCATCTGAACCCATACGACAAGTACCGACAGGATGGTAAATGGTATCTGACTTATTGCGGATATAGCCGAGCATACCGTCTTTTTCGATATAAGGAGCAGGGTAGTCTTCGGTGATATATTTGGCGATGGGCGATTCTTGCATAATAGCGCGCGTACGCTCAGCGCCCGCCACCATATACTCTACGTCTTTGGGATGCGAGAGATAGTTTGGATCAATCAATACCGCAGCTGACGGGTCAGCAGAATCAAGCCTAACGGTGCCGCGGCTTTCAGGGCGCAGATAGCAGCTATGACAAGAGACGGCAAAGCCGCGTCTAAGATCACGACCATGCTCAATCACGCGCGATATGACAAAATGCAACTGAGTATTTGGCCAGTCTTTTGGGTCATCACCGACACTAAAAAACGCGCCCGCTTCAGCATAGTTGGTAGACAAGAGGCCCGTGCCATCCTTTCTCCACTGGCGAATGCTTTTGGTTAAGGTTGAAATGCTTGCCATACCAATACCGATGACATCAGTGGTATTAACCTTATAATCAAAGACGACGTCTAAATGGTCTTGCAGGTTACCGCCAACCTCGGGCGCATCGACTAAGACTTCGATATCATGTGACTGCAAATGCTCAGCAGGACCAATACCCGATAACATCAGGACTTTGGGTGAGCCAAAAGCGCCACCAGATAAAATGACTTCATGGTTTGCCATCACCGTATGCTCGACGCCATCTTTTTCATAAGCGACGCCAACGGCTTGTTTGTCTTCAAAAATAACTCGGTTGGCTTGGGCGTGGGTAATGACGGTCAGATTGGGTCGGCTTTGAACTGGATGCAAATAAGCGGCCGCCGCAGAGCAGCGTTGACCTTGTTTTTCGCCATGAAAATGGGTGACTTGATATAAGCCTGCACCGTCTTGTTTTTTGCCATTAAAGTCATCATTTTGATCTAAACCATTGGCAACGGCAGCTTCTACAAATGCTTTTGAGATATCACGCGGGCTTAATAAATAACTGACATGCAAAGGTCCGCTATCACCATGCAGATCATCTGCGCCATGGATATTGTTTTCAGCTTTGATAAAGTAGGGCAGTACATCGTCAAAACCCCAACCTTCGCAGCCTTGTTCAACCCAGCGCTCATAGTCTAAGGCACTGCCACGGGTATAAATCATGGCGTTAATAGCGGATGAGCCGCCTAAACATTGACCACGTGGTTGGAAGCCGCGCCGGTTATTCAGATGCGCTTGCGGGGTAGTATGAAAGCACCAATTGTTCAATTTTAGCGGCTTGCCTGGGACTAGGAGAATCAAACCTGCAGGGACACGAACTGCAAGGTCTTTGCCTTCACCGCCGTATTCTAATAGGCAGACACTGAGGTCTGGATTTTCTGTCAGCCGGCTGGCAAGCACGCAGCCTGCAGAACCGCCACCCACGATGACGTAATCAAACTTTGGATCAACTTCCATGTTATCTTCCTTATAGCATCCATGCTTATTAAAACGCGCTCATTAAAGCGAGCTTCTAAAATCGCTTCCGTCTTACAGTATCTATTATTTTGGTTAAATAATGCAATAAAAATGACCAAGTGGTGCTTGGCAAAGTTGTATTGCTCAAAGTGTTATGAAAAATTCAATGTCCAATAAGACATAAAATGCGCTGATATGACACTGATAGCTTATTGTGAATAAAGTCGCATTTTATAGCGCACATACTTCTGAACGGACGATAAAGCGCTTACCTTCAGGTATCTCTAATGAAAAACTGGCCCCGCGTCCATCGACCACATCGATGGTCAAATCGGTATGTTGCCAAAGTTTATGCTGCGCTTTACCCATATAAAAAGGACAGCCAGCGAGCTCGCCGATGAGCACGTCTTGGCCGCCCACTTTGAACTCGCCCAATGGATAACACATCGGTGAGCTACCATCGCAGCAGCCGCCTGATTGATGAAACATCAGCTCGCCATGTTTAGATTTGAGTAATTCGATTAATGCTTTGCAGGACTCTGTCGCTTCAAGTTTCATAATTAACTCCTTTTAATTTATAAATCGCTCATTTTTGCTGATGAGTTTTAAAGCAAAAATGCAATCTACCTAGCGATAGATTGCATTGATTCATTTATAAAATAACAAAAGACTGATTTAAAAGAAGCCCATCGCTTTAGGACTATAAGACACCAGCATGTTTTTGGTTTGCTGATAGTGATCGAGCATCATCAGATGGTTTTCGCGGCCAATACCAGATTGCTTGTAGCCACCAAACGCTGAATGCGCAGGATAGAGATGATAACAATTGGTCCAAACGCGACCAGCTTTAATGCCGCGACCGAAACGATAAGCGCGCGTACCATTACGCGTCCATACGCCAGCACCTAGACCATATAAGGTATCATTGGCAAGAGCCAGCGCTTCTTCATCGTCTTTAAAGGTGGTGACAGCTAGCACAGGACCAAAGATTTCTTCTTGGAACACGCGCATATCATTGGTGCCTTCAAAGATGGTTGGCTGTACATAATAACCGTTTGCCATGTCGCCATCGTGTTTGGCGAGTTCGCCGCCGACAAGGACTTTTGCGCCTTCTTTTTTACCAATATCAAGATAAGAGAGGATTTTTTCTAACTGATCTGAGCTGGCTTGCGCGCCTATCATGGTATCGGTATCAAGTGGGTTGCCCATTTTGATGGCTTTAACGCGGGCGATACAGCGTTTCATAAATTCATCATAGATGCTCTCATGTACCAATGCGCGTGAAGGGCAAGTACAGACCTCACCTTGGTTGAGCGCAAACATGACCAAGCCTTCAACCGCTTTATCTAAGAAGTCATCGTCTTCATCCATGATATCGGCAAAGAAGATGTTTGGACTTTTGCCACCCAACTCTAGCGTGACTGGAATGATATTTTCACTGGCGTATTGCATGATTAAGCGACCAGTGGTGGTTTCACCCGTAAACGAAACTTTATCAATACGTGGATTAGAAGCGATTGGCTTACCAGCTTCAACGCCAAAGCCATTAATGACGTTTAGTACGCCTTTCGGTAAAATGTCCGCCGCGCCTATGACGTCAAGCATGTACAAAACGGAAGCTGGCGTTTGCTCGGCAGGCTTGAGGACGATACAGTTACCAGCAGCAAGGGCTGGGGCAATTTTCCAAATCGCCATTAGAATAGGGAAGTTCCAAGGAATGATTTGACCGACGACGCCAAGCGGCTCATGGAAATGATAAGCGACCGTGTCTTCATCAATTTGGCTAATGCCGCCTTCTTGTGCACGAATAACGCCAGCGAAGTAACGCAAATGGTCGATGGCGATTGGAATATCAGCAGCGAGGGTCTCACGTACGGGTTTACCGTTTTCATAACTTTCGGCGATAGCGATTGCCTCTAAATTGGCTTCGATACCGTCGGCAAGTTTGAGCAACATATTAGAGCGTTCAGTGACACTGGTTTTGCCCCATGCGTCTTTGGCAGCATGAGCAGCATCTAGCGCCGCTTCGACATCGGCTTCTTTTGAGCGTGCGACCTGACAAAAAACTTTACCGTCGATTGGACTTGAGTTGTCAAAGTATTCGCCATCGACTGGCGCGACCCACTCACCATTGATAAAGTTGTCATATTTTTTGCGGAATTGAACGGGGCTTTTTTCAGTATTGGGATAGGCGTATAACATGAACGATTCCTTGTTGTGTACTATGGTTATATAGATAAACATACCTGGCCTTCCTGACCAAGCTATGACTCTATCGTACTGAGCTTTGGCTTTGAGCGATAATGACTTTTTATAATGATATATTTCGTATCATATAACTTTAGGTTATGTAAGCTTGACGGGTTAAAGTGGTTCGCAAAACTGGCGTAGCTGTTATAATTGTGGGCAGCTTGTCCCTCATGATTTGTTCTTAAGCTCTTTTTCTTATTACTATTAACTAAATTGGTTTAGATATATGCGTCAATCTTCTGCTCTTGATATCTTAAAAACGGGTCAAAATGTATTTTTGACGGGCTCAGCAGGTTCAGGTAAGACCTATACTCTCAACCAATATATCGATTATCTGCGCGCGCGCCGTGTTCCTGTGGCTGTGACCGCGAGTACGGGTATTGCCGCCACACACATGAACGGCACGACCATTCATAGTTGGTCGGGTATTGGTATCAAGGATGAGCTGACTGATCGCGATTTAAGCAATCTATCGCGCAAGCAATTTTTGGCAGATAGATTAAAAGATACTGCGGTATTGATTATCGATGAGATATCGATGCTGCACGCCAAGCAGATTAATTTGGTCAGCCAAGTGCTTAAGCATGTACGCAAAAATGATGCAGCGTTTGGTGGTATTCAAGTCGTCGTTGCGGGCGACTTTTTCCAGTTACCGCCGATTGGTAGCAAGGGCGAAACCAACCGTGAAAAGTTTGCCTTTATGTCTGAAGCATGGCTTGATGCTAAGTTCCATATTTGCTACTTGTCTGAGCAACATCGTCAAGTAAGCGAAGCGGCTAATGGCGGACTTGATTTGGACGATATCCTCAATCAAATTCGCCGTCAAGAAGTGACCTTTGAGGCGATTGCTGCCTTAGAGGCCACCTTTGATCAAAACGTCGATATCAAACGTACCCGTTTGTATACCCATAATCTCAACGTTAATAGCATCAATGATAAAGAACTTGCGGCGTTAGATGGCGAGATGATGCGTTTTACCGCCACCTCTACGGGTGATAGTAAACTGGTTGAGACCCTTAAAAAGACCGTCCGTACCCAAGATGATTTGGTATTAAAAGTCGGTGCTAAGCTAATGTTTATCAAAAACAATACCGAGCTTGGCGTCTCTAACGGCACCATGGGCGAGCTGATAGGCTTTGCCGCCGTAAAAATTAATGATGATAAAGACAATAATGATGATTTGATAGAAGACGATAGTGAAAACGCTGAAAATGAGAATGATAAGAATATAAAAGGCAAAGGTAAAAAGACTACAAAGGATAAAGAGAAACCAAACGTTAAAAAACCAACCACGCAAAAGATGCCCGTGGTTAGGCTGAATTCTGGTCGTGAAGTCATCGCCGAGCCGGAAGAATGGATAATTGAAGATGAGACCGGTGATGTGCTGGCAAGCTATGAGCAAGTACCCTTATGTCTGGCGTGGGCGATTACCATTCATAAATCACAAGGTATGACCCTTGATGCAGCAGAAATAGACTTATCGCGCACCTTTGAGCTAGGACAAGGTTATGTGGCATTATCACGGCTAAAGTCATTGGCAGGTTTGCAGCTGCTTGGTATGAATGACATGAGCTTGCAACTTGATCCGCTCGCACGCGGCGCGGATAAACGCTTTTTAGCATTGTCTGATGAGGCTGATGCCAATTATGCAATGCTCGATGAAGAAAGTATGACGCAAGCACATGAGAAGTTTATCTTAAAGTCAGGTGGAACGCTTAACAAATCAGTGATTGATGCTTATGCCAATTTGCAGAAAAAACGCCGCGAGCAACAGCAAGCGCAGCTCGATAAAAAACAAAAACTCGGCAATCAAGTATCTGATAAGTCGGACAGTACCTTGCTCGCCACCCGAATACTATTAGAAGAAAGCTTATCTATTGCGGAGATTTCGCAAGCGCGTCAGCTATCACAATCGACCATTATGCGTCATATTGGCGAGCTAAAATCTCAAGACCCAAGCCTTGCCTGTGATCATTTGCGCCCAGACGATGAAGTGATGACGGCAGTGGGTAACGCTTATGTGGCGATTAAAGTTGCCAACAATCCAAACGATTTTAATGATGATGGCAGTATTAAGCTGCGCCCAATCTTTGACCATCTTAAGCAAAGCATCGATTACAACACCATTCGTTTGGCTTTAATTTTTATTACGCCTTAGTAAGCCAACTGAGCCAATCAATCATGGTTAAGCCATTTGTATAAAAGCCAAAGATAAGAAGTCGGTCATAGTAGTCTGTTAGTTTTTTCATGAGAGCCTTGAGCTTGCAGCGCTCAATTTTTTATATCCTTTTATAGCGATACCTGTTTATGTCTGATGTTATGCCTGATTTCTCTAGCGCCACTTATCAATTGACGTCTGACCCAGCGGTAGTCGCATATCCTACCACTGGCGAGTACACACAGCCTCTGAGAGTCGCTATTAATGGCTTTGGCCGCATAGGGCGCAATGTACTTCGCGCCTTACTAGAGCGCTTTGAGGTATTAGGTCGTGCCATTCATGTGGTGGCGATTAATGATTTGGCACCGGCTGACATTCTGCTGCATTTGCTAAAATTTGACAGTACCCACGGTCGCTTAACCCGACTGGGTGTCAGCGCTGATATTGTAATGAATGACGTCGATGCTGGTAAAGGTGATAGCAATACGACTGTTAATACAGACACCCAGCTGTGTCTGACTAAAAACAATTTAACCTATTGTATTAAAATGCTCTCAGAGCCCGACCCAAAAAACCTACCATGGCAGGAACTGGGCGTCGATGTGGTGCTAGAGTGTACAGGGCACTTTCGCTCTTATGAGCAAGCGCAGTTGCATATAGCAGCGGGCGCGCAGCAAGTCATAATCGGTGCCGCACCCTTTGATGATGTCGATGCTTGTATCGTTATGGGCGTCAATACCGATGAGCTCACGCGTGAGCTGCCGATTATATCGAGCGTTTCTTGTACCACGCAGGCCTTGGTGCCGCTGATTGCTACCCTTGATAAAGTGTTTGGCGTTAAGTCAGCGATGATGACTGAGATACATGCCGTCACTGCCGATCAGACTGTACTCGATCAAGCGCATCGTGACCCAAGGCGGGCGCGAGCCTCTGGCCACAATATTATTCCTACGACTTCCAGCAGTATCGCGGCCACTGAGCGCGTATTGCCAGCGATGGTCGGCAAAATAAACGGCCATTCAATCAGAGTGCCCACCATCGATGTTGCCGCTATTGATGTCACTTTTGTCTTTGATACTCCAGATGTCAGTATAGAGGCGATTCGTGATGTGCTTAAAACGGCTAGCATAGGTTGCTTGCTTGATATCATGGCCTATACTGATGAGCCATTGGTATCAAGTGACTTTATTCATCAAACGGAGTCACTGATTATTGATGGGCAACAGCTTATGCACGTGGGTGATCAGTATAAAGTTTTTGCGTGGTATGATAACGAATGGGGCTATGCCAACAGGTTGCTTGATATGTGCTTACACTTAGCTTCAAGTAAATAAAATAGCTTCAAGTAAACAGTTTAAGCTAAAGAGCTGAATAAATAGTTGCGAGCAAACGGTAAGTCATTGATTTAAAACCAGCTGCAAATTAATTTCATTTTTTTAATATGAACCGCTTGCATTATCTAATGATATCTATATAATGATGCACCAATGGAGACGTGGCAGAGCGGTTGAATGCACCGGTCTTGAAAACCGACAAGGGTTCATAGCCCTTCGAGAGTTCGAATCTCTCCGTCTCCGCCAAATTCGAAAAAGCCCCAATCAGCAATTGATTGGGGCTTTTTTTATGCGATATTTTTACAAGTTTTATAAATATCGTCTTATTTTTCTAGCAATTCATCAAACTCAATTTCCTGACCATCCACTAATACCAGCTTACCTTTACTAATCTCGATGCTTATCCCTGTGTTATTTTTAATCGCCCGCATGACATTGATGTCTTCAATGCTACTTTCAATAATTATTTTGCCAGATTGCTCCGGCTCGATTGGTGGTTTGAACTGCGTTAACGGCACATTAAAGGTTTTACTTTTGGTTAACTGCTTCTCTTTCATGGTGAGCTTACCTTTAAAGCTTTTAATCGCCACCTTACCGTGGTTTGAGAGCATAAACTGTAGCTTTACTTGGTTTAAGCTATCGCTATCACTGGTCTTAACTGGCAGTAAGGCAACAGGGTAGTTTTGCGCTTTGGCAGTACCGACTTGCGGACTGGTTACAATCGGGCTTTTCTTACCAGTTGGATTGTTTGGATGTAGGCGCTCATATTCACGCTGTTGGACGAGTGCTTGCTTAATGGTGATACGAGGCATCGCCCCAGATTCATAAGCACCACTGAGCTTCATACGCAGCATATAGCGGCTTAGCAGCTGTCTATCGCCTTCAGGCAAACGCTCAAAGGTGTCGCCCAGCTTTTTTTGCCACTGGTCAGAGTTGGTCGGTATGGTCTGCTTACTGGGATCGGCGGGCGGCTGTGAGCAGCCATTAATAACAGGCAGCATCGCCAAGGTAAATGCCAATAACATGGCCTTTCTTACATAGCTTGCAGGTTTATATGAACCAATCATCTTATGCCTCCTTCTCAACCCATATAAATGGTAATAACTCTTATACTAATATAGCGCCTATGATAATTTTGTATGTTTATTTATCGCTAATAGCCATTTGACGTTATTGAATTTATCGAGGAGGGCTTGTTTTAATTGACAAGTTAAGTGACAAATTAAGTGGTAAAAAAAAGACTAAGCGCTATTAAGCAAACTTAGTCTTCTCATTTTGTATGTATTATTAGTTCATGACTGGCGTTATTTTTTATCTTTATCTTGCAGCTCAGACAGCGGATGGGTGATATTGTTATTATGAGTCACCACAATCGCCTCATCAATGATGCGTTGGCTGACGCCGCGCTTACGCAAACTTTCGATAAAAACTTCATCATGGGCTAGGGTGTAATCCTGATGATCGCGATCAAGACCTTGACGAATATAAAGGCGAATAAGTCCTTGAATGCGCTTAAAACCCAGCTCTTTTGATGTGGCTTCTAATAGCGAAATCATTTCTTCAGACAAACGAATACTGACTGGGCGCATGATTTTTTGCGGATAGTCAGAGAATTTATTTTTTACACGTACAGGTATCATAATAAACCATTACTTTTAGTGAGTAGGAGTAAAGCACTCAGACAAAAACTGACTCAGTCACTGCTAACCTTACCATACAACAAAAGTTGCTAAAAGAACACTGTCGCTGTATTAATATTGTGTGGGCTTATGCCGATGCGATTAGCAGCTAAAATCGGCGGGCATAAAAAAACCTCCATCAAATAAGTGATGAAGGTCTTTTCAAATATGGCTCTCCAACCTGGGCTCGAACCAGGGACACACGGATTAACAGTCCGTTGCTCTACCAACTGAGCTATTGGAGAATAAGTTGTTTATAACGGTTACTATCACAAGTTTTACAAAAGCTTTGGTAGGTGCGATTGCTTATCTTGTTTGCGTTATGTGGGGCACATTTTAGCCAAGTAGTTATGGGCTGTCAACCTTATTAGGCGATTAATTATAAATATAATTGCAATCCGTATGAAATTGAGCTTTTTTGCTTTTAAAGTGGCTGGATTATTGACTGTTTTAATAAGTGACCCTGATACAGTATATCGAGCCTATATATAAAACCGACTTGCAAGAAAGGTTATAAATTTCACTTTATTAGTCAGGTTAATTAGACTATCTATTTGAAAGTAAAGTAAAACCCTGCATTACTGTAAACCTTCAAATCTCTATTTCAAGCGCTGCTATAAACCTATAAAATAGCCACCCGAGCGTTTCTTTAGCGTTTTGGCTGTAATTTGCTTTACTTTAAAGTTTTTTAACTTTATGCGCGGCTATGCGACACGTTTTAACCAAGCACTTTCTAAACAATCATTTTCTAACCACTCACTTCCTAAAAACCACGCTCTAACCAATATAGGTGCCTAAAATATGAGTCCAACCATGATTGCTTACGGTTACCTTGCCATCGCTATTGTTTGTGAAGTGATTGGCACTACTTTTTTAGTCAAATCAGAGCAGTTTACACGCTTTATACCCACGCTGATTATGGCGGTGCTTTATGCGATTTCGTTCTATTTACTAACCCAAACCATAAAAACCATCCCTATCGGTATTGCTTATGCACTATGGGGCGGGCTCGGTATCGTGCTGACTTCTTTGGTAGGGCTGTTCTTCTTTAAGCAAACGCTTGATACTGCTGCTGTGATTGGTATTGCGATGATTGTTGGCGGTGTCGTGGTGATGAACTTGCTGTCTAATTCAGTGGCGCATTAAGCAGCTATTAATTATTTACCAGCAATCATGAGTTTTTAGCCATGAAGCGTTACATTGATATATTGGTAGAAGGTGCATGGCTAATATAAAGTATATTTAGAGTAAATTTAGAATAAAAAATGTCTATCGCACAACGCTAAAGATAAAACGTCAAAGATAAAAACGGTGACCATATTGACCACATTAAAATATATCGCGCATTATTCTGAGCAGATTCAAAGCCAAGCGGCGACGCTGATTAGCACGGGCAGATTGGGCGACTATTTGGATAAAAATTATCCCAATCGCCACCAAATACAAAGCGATAAAGCGCTATATCAATATATTAATGACATTAAAAATCAATATATGCGCAAAAGCAGCCCGCTGTCGCAAGTGACTTATAATAGTAAACTTGCTGTCCTCAAACAGGCGCTTGGCATTCATACCTATCAATCGCGCGTGCAAGGCAGTAAGCTGAAATCACATAATAGCATCACGGTAGCCAGCCTATTTAAGGAAGCGCCGCCTGAGTTTTTGCGTATGATTGTCGTGCATGAGTTGGCACATTTTAAGGAGCAAGAGCATAACAAGGCTTTTTATCAGCTCTGCTGCCATATGGAACCGGATTATCATCAGTATGAGCTCGATACCCGTTTATGGTTGCATTGGCGCGAACGCTAATCTATCTTGGTGCTAAGCAATAGTTAGCTGAATTTTGTTTAAGCCGATTTTTAGTAAATGTAAAACTGAACAAGGACGTTTTTATGAAAGTATTGGCCATAGGTGGTAGTGGCGGCATGGGTCGTGCTGCGGTGCGTGCTGCGATGAGCTTTGATTTTGTTAGCGAGATTATCGTCGCTGGTATTGACAGTGAGCTGGCGGAGCGTTTTGTTGCCGAGTTAAATAGCAAATCGCTAAATAGAAGAAATACAGACGCTCTTAAAAAACCTGTCCGCGCGCTTTACTTGGACGTAACAGATAACAATAGCCTACGCCAAGCGATTCGCGACGTCGATGTGGTACTAAATTCAGCAGGGCCTTTTTTTCGCTTTGGTGTACCGATTTTAACGGCGGCGATAGAGGAAGGTAAGCACTACTGTGACATTTGCGATGATTGGCAACCGACCGTCGAGATGCTTAAGTTAAATGCGCGTGCAAAACAAAATAATGTCACCGCCGTGATTGGTTTAGGCGCGAGCCCCGGTATTTCTAATTTACTGTGTGTGAAAGCGGCAACGGCGTTGGATGAAGTGGATACTATCGTGTCGGCATGGAAGCTATCGGGCGCTGTGAATGCCGATGATGGATTTAGTAAGCCGGCCAATGAGGGTCAAGTTGACGCAGCGGCAGTACATCTTATACATTGTTTATCTGAAGATATCCGCGTGTTAGCAGCTGGAAAGATGGTCGATACGAAACCATTAGCCCATTCAAAAATCGACTTCCCAAGGCTTGGTGAGCTTGATGTGTGGTCACTCGGACATCCTGAAGCGGTCACTTTAAATAGGCGCTTTCCACGGCTAAAAAACTGCTATAACGGTATGCTTGGTATCGATGATATCGTTGATAATCTGCGCCAAATTGCGTCGGCAGTAGCGGCGGGGCAAATGGCTGTTGAGGGTGCAGCACGGTTATTGACTGATAAAGATAGTCGCAAAGCACGCCAAACCCATTTAGCCGAAAGCGAGGAAAAAGAGATTCCAGGCTTAGTAGCCTATGCGCAAGGACGCAAAAATGGTCAACCTGCCAGCGCTGGCGCTTTTATTCGCAATACGCCTGCAGGTGGAATGGCAACGGTCACTGGAATCCCGCAAGCGCTATTTTTACCGCTGCTACATCGAGGTTATTTAAAGCAAAGCGGTGTCTTTGCGCCAGAAGAAATCATTGATCCCGATGTGTTCTTTGCTTTATTCGATACTTTTTGTGGACCACAAGGTTCCGGTTTAACAGTCCTTACCTCAAATTAAAATTTTCTAGAGCGCATCAACAAAGCCTAATAGGGTTAAACTTCATAAGTAAAACTAGACCTAATATAATAGCCGTTTTAACATTAAGGTAGTTTATGAGTGGGTCAACGCAGCAAGGTACGGCTAAAGGTAAAAAAGCGTGGCTCATTCCTGTGCTGTGTCTTATCGTTGGTGGTGGATTAACCGGTATTTCGACCAATTTGGCGAAATTTGCAGGCGAGGTCGGTCTGACGCCGCTGGCATTTCTGTTTTGGTCTATCACTGGTGCGGCGTTGATTTTATTCAGTTATGCGCTTTTTCGCCATGAACTGCCGCCGTTAAGCAAACCAACCCTGAGCTATTATCTAGTGGCAGCGTTAGTGAGTGTGGCAGGCTCCAATCTCATTTTCTTCTCTGCTATTCCGCATGTCGGCGCAGGTTTTGTCGCATTAATTATCTCTCTGCCGCCGCTCCTAACTTATCTGGCCGCAATCATCTTAAAAATAGAGCGCTTTACAAAGCTGCGCGCGCTTGGCGTGGTCGCTGCACTTGCCGGAGCAGGGGTGCTCGCGGCCCGTAAATTTGCTGCGCCCGAT
The DNA here is from genome assembly GCF_002352555.1 of Psychrobacter sp. UBA2769. Taxonomy (NCBI): domain Bacteria; kingdom Pseudomonadati; phylum Pseudomonadota; class Gammaproteobacteria; order Moraxellales; family Moraxellaceae; genus Psychrobacter; species Psychrobacter sp. UBA2769. Next base: position 54,447 of record NZ_DEIR01000019.1, read on the forward strand.
GCCAGTGTATTTTGGATTGGGCTTGCGCTTTGCGGGCCGGTGTTATTGACGATTGGCAATATTTATCGCAGCTTATACTGGCCAGATAATCTGTCTCCAAGCGCACTTGTACCCGGTATGCTGATAGCAGCCTCTGTGTTACTTGGTTTAGTCAGTCTTATGCCGCACTTTTCACTAGCGGTTCCGATGACAGAGATATTGCCGTTAGGATTGATTGCGGTGCAGGCGTTCGTTTTCGCTGGTCAGTTTTTACTGTTATTTTTACTACAAAAAACGGGCGGCCCAGTATTACTAAGCTTATTAGGTTCAGTCGGTGCGGTCGTCGGTGTGCCTGTCGCTATCTTTTTGCAGGGAGAAAGTCCGCCAGAAGGGCTGTTTTTGGGTGCGTCATTGATAGCGCTGGGTGTCGTCTTAGTCACCTATGGCGGGGTAAAAATGGCGACATCTATACCAGATAAGGGATAAGATAGTGATATATTAATTAACTTATGTTGGTATTATTAAACGCTTATAAAGGTTCTTAATATCTTAATTTCTTTATTTGCTTTCAATGCTTTTTACCTGCAAACGTAATGTTCAATAGGTGACATATGGATGTGTTTTCGTATTGGCAAGGGTTTTATAACGACCCTTGGTTTTGGCAGTTCCCCATGGCGACCCTTGCTATTAGTACGACCGCCTTTCTAGCAGTTGCCATTCCATGGACGATAGTTGCATGGCGCGATCCGGTATCCTTGCGTAAATATAAGATTCAACAAAAACCGTTTGAGATGAAACAGTTTTTATTACCGTCTATCGGCCGCATCATTATTAATAATATTATTTTAGCCGCGCTATTGGTGCTGGCTTGGCCGCTGTTAAAGCTGACCGGCGTGCATAATGGTGAGATGCCAGTTTGGTATATTATCATCGCCCAGTTGATTTTTTTCGTGCTGCTTGATGACTTTTTATACTATTGTATGCACCGTTATATGCATGAAAATAAGTGGCTGCTAAGAAATATCCACAGTGTGCACCACCGCATTCGTAATACCTGCGGTATCAATGGCAATTATATGCACTGGGTCGAGTATTCATTGACGGCGTCGCTGACGTTAGTAGGTCCAATCATTTTAGGGGCGCACATTTATGTGGTATGGATGTGGGTGATTCTACGTCAAATCGAAGGCGCGGATGGGCATATTGGCTACGATATACCGTGGAATCCTGCGCATTTATTGCCTGTGTATGAAGGCCCTGTTTATCATGATTTTCACCATGCCAAATTTAAAGGCAATTATGCGGGGTTTTTACCTTATTTGGATAAATACTTGGGTAATACCCATATTCCCGCTTATCTTAGCTATCTTAAAGCTAAGAAAAATGGTTTAACGCCGCTAGAAATTGAGCAAAGTGAACTTGCGGCTAAAAAACGCAAGAGCAGCTAAACCGTTAAGTGTTTTTAGGATTGAAAGGTTAGGTTTAAATGTCAGTAGTCTTTGCTATGCGATTGAGCATGGCTGCTAAGCGCGCGTTGTTATCGGCGATATATTGATCGCCAAGTGCTATTATGTCAGCCGCTGGTTGTACCGTTTTAGGATAGTCGACCCGCCCTTTTTGAATAGCATGGTTGCCATTTTCCACCATTTTAACGATACTTTCTTCGGTCACTTCAAAATGACACTGCCAAGCCATAACCCAAGTACCGAGCGCTTTCTGCTGCGGCGTTTGATAAAGGAAGCCTTGATTGGGCCATGCTGCTGATGTCGCTAACGGAATCGCGCCTTGTGGATATTCAAACCCATCGCCATGCCAATGAAAAACGGTAAAGGGCTGCTTTTGTAAGTCCTGTAATAAAGGATGCGCCTGAGCGTCTGTGGTCAACTGAATAGGTAGCCAACCGATTTCTTTTACGCCCGCTGGCTCTACGCTCGCCCCCAAACAATGCGCAATAAGCTGGGCACCCAAACACACCCCAATCACTGTTTTTCCGCTATCCATACTTTGCTTAATTAGACGTTTTTCCTCTTTTAACCAAGGATGGTCGTCCTCATCATGGACGCTCATCGGCCCGCCCATTATGATTAACCAATCAAAACTGGTGAGCACTGGCAAGGCGTCTTTATTATAAGATCGCGTGTAGGTAATGGTGTGCTGATGATTAACTGCCCAGTGCTTAATAAAGCTGAGGTCTTCGTAATCTGTATGAAATAAGGCATGAATGCGTAGGGTCATGTGATGGCCTCTATTAGGAAGTTATGTTTTTATGATATTAAAAGTCTACAAGGTATGAGCTATCTTAGATAGCGGAAACTATTTAGCAACGCTGGATTTTCTTAAGTGCTTCATTATAAAGCTTAAAAATAGGTATTCTCATAATAAGTCAATATTGTGATAGAAAAGGCTTGCAAAGTTTTAAAAACTTGCTAAAATGCATGACCTAAATAGGCGTATAGCTCAGTTGGTTAGAGCGCTACCTTGACATGGTAGAGGTCGCTAGTTCGAATCTAGTTACGCCTACCAGATTCGAAAGCCCCAATCTTTATGATTGGGGCTTTTTTTATGCCCGTTTTATAAGGGTCGTAGCGCAAAACTTCTATTTGATTCGTGTTGTAGCTGCTCTATTTTTATCAGTATTCTTTTTTCTTAAAAAAGCTCGGTGACCAAATGGTGACTAAAACGTGACCAACCTAAAATATCACTATCTTGTCTTCTCCGATATTTGACCTCTACTCCAAACTTTTCTTTACCACCTATTTAACTTCTTCTGATGCCTTGTTAGGGATATAAGTAAATAATTCACCCACACCCACATCTAGTGCTTCACAAATCTTATCCATGGTTTCAAAATCTATTCGCGAAGTCTGTTCATTATAGATTTTGTGCATTGTAGATTTACTAATGCCTGTCATCCTTATCAAATCAGCAACCTTCATTCTGCGCTCTGCTAATAAAACTGGCAAATTAGACACAATCATAATAAAAACCTTTATTTCATAAAAAGTACTTGTATCGAATAACAAATAACGGTATATTAAGCGTATCGAAGTACTTTGTTGTTTTATAGAAGTACATTAATGTTCGATAGACTCGTAAAGTAGCTTAATTAACTTACAAGGAATCTATTATGTCACATACTTACCTGACAACCCAAGAGCTTTCTGAGCGTATCAAATACAATCCGCGCACGATCCGTAATGAGCTTAAGGATAGCGTACTTATTGAAGGCATTCATTACATACGTCCTTTTGGTGGTCGCAAGATTTTATACGTTTGGGAAGAAATTGAAAAAGACATGCGTACTGGTATCACCGGTAGCATCAACGCCATGGCATTGCAATAAGGAGAAATATGATGGCTAGCATTAGAAGCAGAAATAAGAGGCTTATAGTCGATTTTTATTATATGGGCAAACGCTGTCGGGAGACGACAAACCTGATAGATACTCCGGCAAATCGTAAAAAGCTTGAAAGTATTATTTTGAATATGGAAGCCGAAATTAGGTTAGGTATTTTTAATTATGCTAAATACTTTCCGAAAAGTGATAAGGCTGCAGAAATGGTGGCTTTGAACGATCGTAAGGAATGTATTAATACCAACGTTCCTTCCTTCAAGCAGTTCGCAACACTGTGGTTTTCTGAAAAAGAAATTGAGTGGCGCGATACTTACAAGCGCAAAATACAGGAGATTATTGATATGTATTTGCTTCCTGAGTTTGGTACTAAACCCATTCATCTCATAAAAAAGACAGATGTATTAGCCTTCCGTTCATCGCTCGGCAAAGTAACGTACGGAAAAGCTAACAAACATCTGTCAGCGGCACGCATCAATTCTATAATGGTACCTTTAGGTATGATACTAAAAGAAGCCGCTAAACGCTATAAGTTTGATAACCCTTATTATGATATCAAGGCACTCAAACAGCCTAAAACTGATATTCAGCCTCTCACACTGGAGGAGGTTTGGACGTTTATTAATGGCGTGAGGGAGGATTATCGCCATTATTATCTGGTGCGATTTTTTACAGGTATGCGTACTAGTGAGATTGATGGGCTGACATGGGATAACGTTGATTTTAATCGTCGTGAAATTGTCATTAAGCAGGCGTTAGTCAAAGGCAAGATTGTTCCTCCTAAAACACAGGAGTCTTATCGTGCTATTCAGATGTCTCCATGGGTCTATGATGCGCTGAAAGAGCAAAAAGAAATCTCCTATAGGCGTTCGGATTATGTGTTTTGCTCACATACGGGTGAGCCATTGGATTATAACAATGTGAATAAGCGTATTTGGCATCCCACACTTAAAGTTTTACGGTTGAAGAAGCGTAACGCCTATCAAACACGCCATACGGCAGCGACTTTGTGGTTGGCGGCAGGTGAGAGTCCTGAGTGGATAGCCAGTCAAATGGGGCACTCAACGACTAAGATGTTATTTAACACTTATAGTCGCTATGTACCAAATATGACACGGCAGGATGGTAGCGCTTTTGAGGCGCTCGTAAATCGAAGCCAGATGGCTCAATTATCTACTGACAAGGAGACGTAAAAATGAAAATTATTGATTACGATAAGCTATTTGCCGAGTTTAAGCCTAATGGCTATGTCAGTGAGGATGCCCATACTATCGCTAATATGTTGATTTATGATTTGTGTATTCAACCTGGTTATAATCTAGCACGCTTTTTAGAAATCAAGCCTTGCTTTGATAACCATATGGCAATACGTATATGGGTACAGAAGCGCTTGGATGCGAGTCTTGGATATTTGGTTGATGATATGTATGTTCAACTACAAAGCGAGATTTACGAGCTACTACCGCCGTCTGGTTATGGCTACTAACGAGGAGAATATCATGAGTGTTAACTTTGTGTTCGACTCAAGCCTAGATGATGTAGCAAAGCGTTTGTGCTATCAGTATTGGTCATACGTATCACCCAATGACTATATCGCTCATCTAAAGATACTTTGCTACGATTACAATATAAGGTCTGATGAGTTGTTTGCTACGCTTGCAAAATGCCAGGTTTATTTGGGTGATATACATTGCGAGTATTGCGGTCGTCCTTATCAACTCGATGTGCCAGCAGATATCCCCCATGCAAGACAACATAAATCTTGGTTTTGTGATGGATGCATCAGTTTTTCTGGGGGACAGCTTACGGTTAGTAGGTAGGTATTTGATAATACTTGATAACCAGATGGCCTAGGCTGTCTGGTTTTTTATTGTTTGTTATTTTTTTCTATGTCAAAAGCTTAGCGTTTAATCAGTCTTTTTGCGAGACTTCTAAGTCACCTATGCGGTGATGAAGTGGGAATGTCTGTTACTGGCGGCGAGGACAAATTTCTAAGTCACCTATGCGGTGATGAAGTATTAGTAAGTGACTTAACTATATCAATACAATTTCTAAGTCACCTATGCGGTGATGAAGCTGTTTGCATAGCTCGCTTTCTTGTTCAGCATTTTCTAAGTCACCTATGCGGTGATGAAGTATCATTAGCATAGGGTTGTAAGTCTGCTAATTTTCTAAGTCACCTATGCGGTGATGAAGAACAAGACTTTGATTATATAAACGACATTGATTTTCTAAGTCACCTATGCGGTGATGAAATAAAACTTATTTGGAGAAAGGGTATGAAACTATTGATTGCAAATATGAACTGTGGCGGTTGTGCCCGTGGTGTGACAGCAGCTATTCAGAATATCGACTCAAAGGCCAAGGTTAAGATTGATTTAGCAGCCAAAGTGGTCAGTATCGAAACCATCGCCAGTATTGAGCAGATGACAGCTGCTTTAGCAAAAGGCGGTTTCCCTGCACAAGCGCAATGAATCAGCCTTATAAACGCGCAGCCTATCTGTTTGACAGAAAGGACGATGGGCTGAATCACATCTGAAAATATTGACCAGTTGAAAAAAATCTGACATGGGCAACTGCATCTTAGTGATGCGTTTGCCCCGCGCCTTTGGTTATAGGTCTACTTTTAATGATAAAAAGTGGACAGTGTTATCAAAATGAATACTTTATCTATGACACGAGTTATCGGCAAGCGCATGCAATATTCCGCAGGATTCAGCTAGCGCTTCACTTGCGCATTTTTGCCGCAACGCTAGTAGATGTTGCTTTAATTGTATCAGCTCTTCCATACGTGTCTCTACCGCATCGATATGCTCATCCAATAGCACATTGACCTCACCGCAGTTTTCATCAGGTTTATCTCTATATTGAAGCAGGGTTCGTACTTCATCCAAAGTCATATCGAGCGTACGGCAGTGCAGGATAAATTGTAGACGCTCAAAATGCGCTTCATTATACAAACGATAGTTGCCTTGGCTACGCGCAGGTTTTGGTAATAACCTCTCTTTCTCATAATAGCGAATGGTTTCGACCGTCGCACCGGTGCGCGTGGCAAGCTCACCAATTTTGATTAGCATGTGTATCTCCTTAAATAGTATTTTCTATTATCTAAACAATAAAGTAACTATAAGGTTTGCTGATAAAAAATCAAACCTCTTTATCGTTAAAAGTCTTGACCCTAAAGTTACTATAGGGTTCATACTGCCTTTAACAAGAGGAGAAGTGATTATGCAATATCATATTGAAGGTATGGACTGTGCCAGTTGTGTTGGTAAAATCGAGCGGGCGTTAATGCGAATACCTGGTGTCTCTGAGGTTCAGTTAAACTTTGCGACTCAAAAGCTAGAGCTAACCTTGGCGCCTGATACGAATACTGGCGTTAAAGATATCGAGAAAACCATTAAAAGCCTAGGGTTTGGTGTGTCAGCGTTAACGGGTCAACAAAATGAGAGGGGCAATGATGGTAATCAATCAGCGGTGGACAATCAGCGCTGGTGGCAAACCATAAAAGGCAAACAGGTCATTGGTACGGGGCTTTTGATGGGTGCCGCATATGTATTGTCTTTAATTTTCCCTGAATATGGCGCATGGGCTTTTATTGCCGCTGTGGCTATCGGTGTCCTACCATTTGCTCGCAAAGCTTCTGCACTGGCGTTAGCAGGATCGCCTTTTTCAATTGAAATGCTCATGTCTGTTGCGGCTATTGGCGCGCTTATCATAGGTGAAGCTGAAGAAGCGGCTGCCGTGGTCTTTTTATTCTCGGTTGGGGAGCTATTAGAGAGTGTCGCAGCTAATCGTGCGCGCGCAGGAATCAGAGCATTATCGTCGCTTGTGCCAAAGACAGCTATTTTACTGGACGCGCAAGGACAACAACGTCAGGTGGCAGCGACTTCACTACAAGTGAATGATAAGGTGCTTGTGCGTCCTGGTGATAGAGTCTCTGCTGATGGCGTGATTGTTCAAGGTACGTCTAGCCTTGATGAGTCACCTGTGACGGGAGAGTCTGTTCCTGTTGCCAAAACCATAGGCGATGAGGTCTTTGCTGGATCTATCAACGTTGATGGGGTACTACAAATACGCGTAGAAAAAACAGCGGCAGATAATACAATTGCTCGTATTATTGAGCTTGTGGAGCGGGCACAAGCGTCCAAAGCACCGACTGCACGCTTTATTGAAGCCTTTAGCCGCTACTATACGCCTATCGTTATGGCGATTGCGGCTTTAGTGATTATTATCCCACCTCTACTGATGGGAGCAGAATGGGGAGTATGGCTATACCGTGGTTTAGCGCTATTACTGATCGCCTGTCCTTGTGCTCTTGTGCTGTCAACACCTGCCGCTATTGCCTCAGGTTTGGCTGTCGGCACGCGCCATGGACTGCTTATCAAAGGAGGTAATGTCATGGAGTTGGTGGGTCAGGTCAACACTGTCGCTTTTGATAAAACGGGTACTTTGACCGAGGGCAAACCTCGAGTAACCGATATCATTGATTTTAAAACAGTACATGGCGATGCTGAGGGTCGCGATAAACTACTGTCACTGTTTGCAAGTGTCGATGCTACCTCCAGTCATCCGCTTGCTATCGCTATTGTGGATCATGCCAAAGCCGCTAAGGTAGTCATACCTGGATCCTCCAACGCCTTTGCGACCGCAGGTAAAGCGGTTCATGCAACGGTTGCTGGACGCTCTTTGGCCATCGGCTCACCAGTCTACGTCGCTGAGAAAGTGATGTTGCCAGCTGAGCAGCAGATTCAAATTGAGATGCTACAAAATGATGGTAAAACGGTTTCTATTTTGTTTGATGAGCAAACGAGGGAGGCGCTCGGATTGGTCGCTCTACGTGATGAGTTACGAGAGGATGCAAAGCAGGCCATTGCCCAGCTTAACAAGATGAACGTGCGCTCCGTCATGCTCACAGGTGACAACAGTCGTACGGCAAAAGCGCTTGCCAGTCAGTTAGATATAGAGTGGAAAGCTGAGCTGTTACCTGAAGACAAGCTACGTCTACTCAGTGAGATGCAAAGCAATAGTAAAATAGCGATGATTGGTGATGGTATCAATGATGCACCCGCTTTGGCAGCGGCAGACATTGGCATTGCGATGGGCAGTGGCACGGATGTGGCTATCGAAACGGCTGATATTGCCCTATTAAAAAGCCGCGTGATAGACGTTGCTAACCTTATTGCCTTATCCCGCGCCACCATGAGAAATATCCATCAAAATGTCATATTTGCACTTGGGTTAAAGGGCATATTTCTGATAACCACTGTGCTCGGCGTGACAGGGCTTTGGATTGCTGTGCTAGCGGATACTGGTGCTACAGTACTGGTGACGCTGAATGCATTGCGTTTACTGCGTTTTAAAACAAGATCTTCCGATTAATTATCATTAAAGGATAAGGCGGTCGCAACTACATTGGGACCGTTTTATTAAACCTATCTCCTGCCTACAAGCAGTCAATGCACCTACCTTTAATCCAGAAATCGCCTAAACCTATCACTCTTCATCCAGAGTAAATCTGCGCCGATATTCGCTAGGGGTCAAACCAACAATGCGCTTAAATATTTTACGAAATGCACTAACATCACTATAACCCACCTTCCACGCTATTTGCTCAACAGGCATTAAAGAGAACTGTAGAAAGTCTTTTGCACTACCAATGCGTAATCGCTGACAGTATTCTGTTGATGTCATGCCCGTCGCCTTATGGAAACGGCGCAGAAAAGTGCGCTCCTCTAACTGCGCACAACTGGCTAGGGTGGATAAATCAATAACCCGTGCTTCTGTTTTTTGTAGCCAATGCTGCACCTTTAGTATGGCGGCATCACCATGAGTGAGGTTGGGAGAAAACGCACTGTAATAGCATTGTTCACGCCTTGAGGGGTCAATTAACAATGCACGAGCGGCCTCATTCATGACCTGTGAGCCAAGAAAGCGGTCAACCATCCTAAGCCCCAAGTCCGTCCAAGCCATCGCGCCACCAGCGGTCACAATATCACCGTCTTCGATAATAATGCGATCGACATCCAGATCGACATCAGGGAAGCGCTGTTCAAACTCTTCTACATAACCCCAATGCGTCGTTGCTTTGCGTTTGGATAGGAGTCCCGTCTCGCCCAGTAAAAAAGCACCGGCGCAGACGGATGACAGTATCACACCTGTGGAATGCTGATCTCTTAGCCATTCCAGCCATGGTGCCGCTGCTTGCTTTGCAATTGGCGTCTCTAACGTGGGTGGAATGATGATAGCTGCTAACCTTCCTGAGCCATCAGGATTGCTCGAAAAATTGCAGGTAGGACGCAGATTAGAACCCTTAATTTCCCAGTGACTGACCTGTAAAGGCAGATCCGTTGTATCTTGATGTTTGGCAGCGATTTTACTGGCCACCATCAGTAAGTCAGTCAGCCCAAGGATGGCCGCCATTTGTGCTTTCTCATAGACAATCAAGCCTATTTCAATAGCATGTTTTTGATTCATATGTCGTTATTAACCTCTTATGTGTCGATGTAGCCACTCGTTAGTGTAGCACAGAGCTTGTAAAATAGACGCCTATACAGTCACTTTGATAAAAAAAGGAATCATCATGAGCACAAAAGCACTGATCGTTGTCGATATTCAAAATGAGTATTTTCCGCAAGGTAAATTATCACTCGTTGGTATTAATGAAGCCGCTGATAATGCAGCTTTGGTGATTGAGTCTGCTAGAGAAAAAGGCCATACCGTCATTCATGTTCGTCATGAAATGCCTTCTGCTGACGCACCAATCTTTACGCCTGGTACTGATGGTGTAGAAATCAATGAGAAAGTAAAGCCTATAGAAGGTGAAGCCGTTGTTGTGAAGCATTACCCCAATTCGTTTCGTGAGACCTCTCTTAAAGATCTGCTTGATAAAGAAGACATCAAAGACGTTACCGTGATTGGCGCCATGAGCCACATGTGTATTGATGCAACCGTTCGTGCTGCGGTTGACTTTGGCTATACAACGACCACCATCCATGATGCCTGTGCCACGCTTGATCTTGAATTTAATGGCACGACCGTACCCGCAGCTCATGCTCATGCCACCATTATGGCAGCGATTGAGTTTCTATATGGCGAAGTGATTGACACCCAAACTTGGATTGCGCGTTAGTTATAAGTTTTTAAGCAAACCATTATTAACTCATAATATAGACTCATCAATAAGGCATCAAATTATGAAAATATCGAAATCTCTGACCGGCACCACACTATTAAGTGGTGTCATGTTGTTAACCGCATGTACCACCTTTGCCAGTCCAGCGTCCAATTCTAACGCGGTAAAACAGACGGCGACCAATACCGTTCAATTTCAGCAAATCCGTAATGCCACGATTAAGCTTGATTATGACGGTACCACGTTTTTAGTGGATCCTATGCTCGCGGCTAAAAACGCTTATCCAGGGTTTGCAGATACGTTAAATAGCCAAATACGCTATCCAATGGTAGATTTGCCGGTATCTGTTGCAGAGGTGCTAAAGGCTGACGCCATTATTTTAACCCATCTACATGCGGATCATTGGGACGATGCTGCACGCAACCTGGTCCCTCGTAATATGCCAATTTTTACCCAAAATGAAGCCGATGCGGCAATCGTGCGTAAAGATGGCTTTACCGATGTCAGAGTGTTGACAGAGCAAGGTGTGGTGTTTAAAGGCACTAGAATCAATAAAACCATCGGACAGCATGGCACTGATGAGATGTACAAAGTTCCAGCGCTTGCTCAGGCACTTGGTAAAACGATGGGTATTGTGTTCCAAAAGCCAAACTACAAGACCGTCTATGTAGTAGGGGATACCATTTGGAATAAAGACGTAGAGAATGCGCTGACTCGCTACAAGCCTGATGCGGTCATCCTTAATACAGGCTATGCAAAGCTGTCTACCTTTGTCGATGACTCTATTATTATGGGTAAAGACGATGTATACCGTGCGTATCAATTCTCACCTAATGCTCAGATAATTAATGTGCACATGGATACGGTCAATCATGGCGCACTGTCGAAGGCAGAGCTGCGCCGTTTTATCGAAGAAAAACACTTAGACAAACAGCGTGCGCTTGTTCCTAATGATGGTCAAACCTATAAATTCTAGTTCTTTAGAAGTCAATTTTTAGAAGCTTCCCTGTGTGGCAATGCTCAAAGTGTGTTGCCACATATAATAAACACTGCATAACTGAGACAGTTTATGAATATGCCAGGTAATGAGGATGCGACCTCCAAAAAAAGCCTATCACTAGCAACTGAGCAGCTAACAGCAGCAGGCTTTACAGTAGACGCACATCATGTGTCTGCCTCCGATGCTGTTGATGGATTATTGGCTTTTCAAAAGCAAAATGCGGTCGATATTATTGTCATTGGCGCTTACGGACATTCTAAATTCCAACAGTTATTTGTTGGCAGTACTACGACAAAAATCATTGCTAAGACGCTATCACCAGTAATTTTGGTTCGCTAACTTCTTAGTGTAGCCAATTCATTAGAAAACGAATACAGTAGGGCTAGGATAAAAACTTTACCACTGCTGCATATACCAGCGCAGCAAGTGGCAAGAGTTTTATCCCAGCTCTATATCATCATAAGTGTGTTTTGATTTTAAATAGACAACAGATTCATTGATAAAAATATAATTAGTATACCGCCGCTTTGTACGTATTAGGCAGTTTTAGTGATAGTAACGCGGCGATTGCCACAAACGCACTCGATATCCAAAGACACGCCTCTAAACCAAATTCTTGGTAGACCCAACCTGACAGCACCGTACCAATCAATCTGCCCATCGCGTTTGCCATATAGTAAAACCCCACATCCAATGACACGCCATCACTATCAGCATAGCTGACGATCAGATAGCTGTGTAACGAGGAATTGACGGCGAAAACCACGCCAAATATCAGCAAGCCAAGAATAACCGATGCTTGAATATAAAAATCAAAGTATAAGGCCAGCGCGATGGCAGCAGGAATAAACGTCAGATAGCTTGCCCACAAAAAGGCTGCGCGACCCGTTGGTAACACGCCTTTTTTCTTACCTGTAAAGTAAGGTGCAACCGACTGGACGATGCCATAACCGATGACCCAGCTGGCCATAAAACTGCCGACCCACCAGTGACTCCAGTCAAAAGTCGCTGCCAAAAACACCGGGAGGGCCACCACAAACCATACGTCTCTTGCCCCAAACAAAAACAGCCGAGCCGCAGAGAGGATATTGATAGCAGGACTTTTAGAAAAAATGTCTTTAAATTTGGGTTTGTTGGTGGCTTTGCCGATGTCTTCTTTTAAGACTATTAAACTAAACACCCAGACGATGGCCAAAAGTGATGCCATCAGTATCATAGCGCCTTTGAATCCAATCAAGGTCAGTAGCAAACCACCGATAAAAAAGCCAACACCTTTTAGTGCGTTTTTAGATCCTGTGAGGATCGCTACCCATTGATACAGCTTACTCTCAGCATTTTTGGGCACCAGCAGTTTGATTGCGCTTTTGGCACTCATTTTATTCAAGTCTTTGGCGATACCTGATAAGGCTTGGGCGATCATCACATAAACCACGGTGAGCATATCAGCAGGTACAGCGAGCATGGCAAGGGCGACAATTTGTATGGCCAATCCAATATTCATGGTTTTGTTGAGCCCAAGACTGGTGCCAAGCCAACCACCAACCAGATTGGTGATAACCCCAAAAATCTCATAAAACAAAAATAGCATCGCAATGCTTAGTGGACTATAGCCTAACTGATAAAAATGCAGCACAACGAGCATTCGCAATGCGCCATCCGTTAAGGTAAATGCCCAATAGTTGCCAGTGATGACTAAGTATTGCTTCACTTGCGACGATAAATCCGTAACGGATAGCAGTCCCATGATTAACCCTTATCTGCTAGACCAACCATTTGGACCAATTCAGCCGTTCTATTGGCGTAACCCCACTCATTGTCGTACCAAACGTAGAGCTTTACTTGGGTATCGTTGACGACCATCGTCGATAGCGCATCAACGATACTTGAACGTGGATCGGTTTTATAATCAATCGATACCAGTGGACGTGTCTCAAAGCCCAATATGTCTTTTAGCTCAGTTTCAGATGCTTGTTTAAGTAGTTCATTGACTTCCTCAACCGTGGTGCCACGCGCCATTTCAAACACACAGTCGGTCAGCGAAGCATTAGCCAAAGGCACACGAATGGCATGACCGTTTAGCTTACCTTTTAATTCAGGGAAGATATGCGTAATGGCAGTCGCAGAGCCTGTCGTGGTTGGGATAAGGCTCATACCGCAAGCACGTGCCCGGCGTAAGTCTTTATGCGGTGCATCTAGTATCGTTTGGGTATTGGTAATGTCATGAATGGTGGTCATCGAGCCATGCTTGATGCCTATTTTCTCGTGCATCACTTTAACCACAGGCGCTAGGCAGTTGGTGGTACAAGAGGCAGCAGTCACAATGGGATAGATGTCTTTATCATATAAATGCTCGTTTACACCCATGACGATATTTAACACACCTTCTTCTTTGACGGGGGCTGTGACAACGACACGTTTGACCCCTTGATCTAGATAGGCTTGTAGTAAAGCCTTGGTTTTTATCTTGCCTGAGGCTTCGATGACCACATCGCACAGTGACCAGTCGGTGTCTTTGGTCGCTTTGTTTTGCGTACAAGGAATGGCTTTGCCATTGATAATCATGGACGTGCCTTCGTAGGTAGCGTCGTGATGCCAGCGACCATGCACAGAATCAAACGTCATTAAATGCGCGAGCGTCTTAGCGTCACCCGCCGGATCATTGATGTGGACAATCTCGATGTCGTCCCAATCAAATGCCGCGCGCATGGTCAAACGTCCCATACGTCCAAAACCATTGATACCTACTTTGATTGTCATAAAATTGTCCTTAGTACTGTTTAAAATCATCAGAAGAAATGGTGTAAAACGTTCAGTGTTATTTAAGTATGGATGATGGATTATTTACAAAAACTGGCTCTGTCGGGGCGGTTTTGCATCGCATCCAAGCGCCCAATCTCATGCTCAATTAAGTGAGTATTGTTTTCTGTGGTTTTTGCAACCACAGTCTTTGCCCATACAGGCAACTCAGGATTGATACGATAAAATACCCACTGACCGTTTTTTCGATCAGTGATGACGTTTGCCTTTTTTAACACAGCAAGATTGCGTGAGATTTTGGGCTGACTGTCCTCTTCCAAGGCTTCCATCAATTCGCACACACACAGCTCACCATGATATTCGATCAGCATCAACGCTTTGAGTCGAACGTCATCCGTCAAGCTTTTGTAAAAGGTAATCGGATCAAAGTCAGATGATGCCGTGTCTTCTTTATTGACGGCAGTCTTTGTGAGGTTATGTTTTTCTACAGACAGAAACATCGTTAAGCGACTGTTTAATTCACTTAAGGTAGTAGTAAAGGGATGACTGCCAGCACGTGTTTTTGGGTCAGGGATATCCCATGCCAGTTGCTTGGCCGTATTGGGGTAGCTTCGGCATTCGGTACTGGCCTTTTCGCACAGAGTAATGACGTAGTCAAAAAACTGACCTTCAAATTCGTCGACGTGCTTGGATCTTAAGCCACTGGCGTCGAAGTCAAACCTTTCTAGGGCTTGGATGGTTCGTTCATCTACTTCGCCTTTCTCTATGCCTGCGCTATAAACATCATAGATATCACCGGCTTTATACTTTAATAATATCTCAGCCATTTGTGATCTGGCTGAATTACTGGTACAGAGAAACAATACCTTTTTCTTATTTGAATGTTCCATAACCTAACCCTATTAAAAGACTATACATATGAANNTTCATATGTATAGTCTTTTAATAGTTATTATTGGCTTTAGTTAGTGAAATGATATTTTGGAGCGATGCAAGATTATTTGCATGATAAGCTGAATCAAGATGTCGATAAAAATTTCGTCAAAACATGTATTCAATTAAGATCTGAAGAGTAAAAAGCAAGCCTCAGTATGAGCAATTGATTTTTCTGGTAGCAGACACTAAGGAGCATTATGTCAATTAAAGTATTCGACACCATCATTATCGGCGGTGGTCAAGCCGGTTTAGCCGTTGGCTACTATCTGAGACGTGCGAAACTTGACTTCATCATTCTTGACAATCAAGACCAAAGTGGCGGCGCGTGGCAGCATACTTGGCCATCGTTACGCCTATTTTCTCCTGCTCTTATGAGCTCCTTGCCAGGTCGCTTGATGCCAAAAGCAAAAGATGGAGAGTATCCCCATAGAGACGAGGTCATCCATTACCTTGCTGACTACGAAGAACATTATAAGTTACCAATCTACCGACCTTATCAAGTCCAAAGCGTACAGCGTGATGATGAAAACAATTGCTTACGGGTGACTGATGGAAGTTTTACATGGTTGGCAAAAACCGTCGTGAGCGCAACGGGAACCTGGAGCAATCCTATAATTCCTTCTATCAAAGGTCAGCAAGCGTATCTTGGGGAGCAATGCCACTCCGCGCATTATGAAGGCCCAGACGCCTACAGAAATAAGCGCGTATTGGTAGTAGGTGGTGGTAATTCAGGTGCACAAATCTATGCGGAGCTGGCTGAAGTGGCTAACGCCAGCTGGGTAACACGTGAGCCCCCATTGTTTTTAGCCGATGATGTCGATGGACGTGTCCTGTTTGAAAGAGCAACAGCACGTATTACTGGCAGCAATAATGGTGATCCTGAGGGCGGTATCGGTGATATCGTCATGGTGCCTCCCGTCAAGGCGGCACGTGACAAAGGGGTTTTACATTCAGTACCTATGTTTAACCAATTTACTGAACAAGGCGTCATTTGGGCTGATGGTAGTGAAGAAACGATAGATGCCGTTATTTGGTGTACTGGGTTTGAACCAAATCTTGACCATCTAGCACCTTTAAATGTCTTAGAAGCTGATGGAGAAGTGCAAGTTAAAGATGGGCAAGCGGTCAAGGAGCCTCGGTTATGGTTATTTGGTTATGGTGACTGGGCAAGCCCAGGTTCTGCCACTCTGATTGGTGCTGGACGCAGTGCTAGAGAGAATGTTCCCACTCTATTGGAGTTTTTAGCACGTGATGGTTAAAACAACCGTATCCTATGTATTGCGCGGTGCAAACATAATAATAGCCATACCTAGAAGTGCCACTGCTGTACCTAATATGTCCCATGTCGTTGGTCGAATACCATCAACAGCCCATAACCATAGAATTGCCATTGTTACATACACTCCACCGTAGGCGGCATAAACTCTGCCAACGGCGGTTGGATGTAAAGTCAGCAACCATACAAAAGCGACCAAACTAAGCGCACTAGGGACAAGTAGCCATATTGACTTACCTTCTCTCAGCCATAAGTATGGCAAATAGCAACCTACAATCTCTGCTAATGCCGTAATGGCAAAAAGCCCAACTGTTTTTAATTCAGACAAAAAACTTACCCCTTTAGTCATTCATAATCTAGCGCTAAAGTTTATCATCACACCGTAAAAAAACATCCTCAAAAAATACACTGTTATGTATACCCCAAAGGAACCAGCTATTTCACCCTTTAAACCTATTAACAGACTACTCAAAATAGACTGTTAATATGGAACTATCTATAACAGGCTTTTGAATTATGGGACTGGTCGCCGCGCTTTTGCCCTATCATTAGCCTATAGTGTGATGTGCATTTCACTATACATCAAATGCCCAGCCTGTCTAAGTGACAATATAAAGAAAAATGGCTTCAAAAGCTATGGTAAACAAAACTATAAATGCAAAGACTGCAAACGGCAGTTTATTGGAGACCATGCCTTAACGTACCAAGGATGTCACTCCCAAAAAGATAGCAAAATACGATATCTTATGGTTCGAGGCAGTGGCATAAAAGACATCGCTTGCGTTGAGAGAATCAGCAAAGGCAAAGTACTAGCCACCCTAAAAAAGTGTCACTACCCAATAACCCCCAAGCAAAGGCAATACGACTGTCTTGAAATTGATGAGCTTTGGACATTCGTAGGTAAAAAAACCAACAAACAATGGCTAATTTATGCCTATCACCGTGACACAGGTGAAATTGTTGCCTATGTGTGGGGAAAACGAGACCTTAACACTGTCAAAAAGCTTAAAGCTAAGCTGAAAGCCCTAGGCGTAAGTTGTGCTAGAATCGCTAGTGATACCTGGGATAGCTTTGTTACTGGTTTTAAGGGCTTTACCCAAGTCATTGGCAAGTTTTTCACGGTCGGCATTGAAGGTAATAATTGCACTATCAGACATCGAGTAAGGCGAGCATTTAGGCGAAGTTGTAACTTTTCTAAAAAACTGGAAAATCACTTTAAAGCCTTTGATTTAGCTTTCTTTTACATCAATCATGGGTATGTTTAATTTAGCCTACTTTTTGAACCACCACCAAGTAAATCAGCCTCCGATAAAGTCGGGGCGGTTCAATTTGAAGATGCCTAGGTAATTACATGAAAGTCTATGACGAATTATTAGAAACTGTAAACTGTCGAATCAAACGTATGTGATTATTAGTAACTTGCTACATACTGACCGTCTGAATTAACCAGACAGTATAGCCGACGAAAAATAGTACTAAGGTGGTGCCAGAAGTACGACCGAATGCACGCTTGGTTTTAAATGCAAATAGGCACATCGCAAACAGTAGTAAGGTTAAGAGACCCATCGCTAATATATCACGCGACAGAATAATGCTACTCGGAGTAATAGGCGCAATGAGTGCTGCTACACCTACGACTCCTAAAGTATTAAAAACGTTAGAGCCTATAATATTACCCAAAGCCATATCATGCTCGCCTTTACGTGCGGCCGACAAGCTCGCAACTAATTCAGGCAGTGACGTACCGATAGCGACGATAGTGAGACCAATGATAAGCTCACTCAAGCCCCATAAAGTAGCAAGTTCGATAGCGCCCCAAACGATAGCGCGCGAGCTTAGTATTAATACGAGCAAACCAAGAAACAACCTACCTAAACCTTGCGCCATACTGTGTTCAGCTTTTGCAGTTTCTTCTACAGTATCGCCTTCATGTTCGTGGTTGCCTTCACGCAGGCTCAAGATGATTTGTATGCCTAAGACAACGACTAGAAGTACTATTAATACTATACCGTCGGTATTACTTAAGACGCCATCGCTTAATTGCCAAGCAGCTACTGCCGTCACCAACAGTAGTAAGGGCATATCACGATTGATAATACTTTTTCGGATAATAATTGGACTTATCAATACCGTTGCGCCTAATACTAAGGCGATATTAACAATGTTAGAACCATAAGCATTACCCAATGCTAGCTCAGGGCTACCTTCTAAAGCAGCTAACATGGACACTATCATCTCTGGTGCTGAAGTACCTAAACCTAGAATGATGACACCAATCAAAAAACTGGGTACATTCAACTTATTAGCTAAAGCGACGGCACCATCAATAAAAACATCAGCACTCCATACCAAAATTGCTAGTCCTACGACTACTGCAAGTATTGCCAACCACATCAGTGTCTTTCCTTATAAAAGTTAGAGTAATCGTTAAGAAAAATGGGCATAAAAAATTGAGCAATAGAAGGCTCAGTTTTATAGTAGCATAAGCAACCAGCGCAATTATGAGGAAAGGTATTATTATTTTCTATATTTTGAAGTCCTTAACCTCCCATTCAGCCTTGAAAGCATGATTAATGCATTTGCGATTACCAATAATGTGATTGTCATCATATTAAGCCTTGTAATTAATACCATCGAAAACCTTAAGAGATCCCTATGCTAAAGAAAACTGAGCAAAGATTAGAGAAAATCATATTTAATAGCCGTTGGCTACTAGCCCCATTTTATTTGGGATTAGTACTCGGTATTATTTTATTATTTATCAAATTTTTCCAAGAAATGTGGCATATGATCACCCATGTGCTCAGTGCGTCTGAAGCCGATGTGATCGTTGGTGCGTTAGCTCTTATCGACATGTCATTGGTCGCAAGTTTGTTACTCATCATTATATTCAGTGGTTATGAAATCTTTGTCTCAAAAATTGATACAGGGGATCATGAGGATCGTCCTGAATGGATGGGAAAAATTAATTTCTCTGGCCTAAAACTTAAAGTCATCGGTGCTATTGTTGCCATTTCTGCTATCGATCTTCTTAAATCATTTATGGATATACCCAAAGAGATGAGCGAGAGTGATGCTGATAGGTTGATGTGGAAAGTGATTATTCATATGACGTTTGTACTTTCAGGCCTGTTGTTTGCCTTGATGGACAAGATTGTTGGTGATACTAAAAAACATTAAAAAAAGTTCAATAGAAATCTATTTATTAATTTACGCGAATATGCGCTAAGGATCTTAGATGGCATGAGCCAGTTTATTGACCTTATTCGATGACATCAGTGTGATAAGTGATTTGTGCATTAAAATCCTGATGGTAATCTAATCAAGATCTATGAACGTCTAACAGAAATAGAGCTTTTAACAAAACTTAAAAATAAGCAGCCAACCTTTTTAGTAGCAGGCACTGAGGGCCCCCTGTGGTCAGGGATATCTGACTAACTTAGAATTCTCGAGTATATTGATTTTTCTTTGGTCATACTGTTTTTTTACGATAGAGAGTAAGCTTTATAAGACTAGCTCATAACTCGTACTGCGCCCTTAAGCAGTAGACTTCTCTAATATGCTTTTTTCTACCAAATCCTTAATAGCTTTCAATTCAGTATTCGCCGAACACTTCGTCATTATCCCCCCCCTTTTTTTTTGATCATGAGTTTGCCTTAAACACTAATCAACAGTACATTGACCATATTTACTTGCCTTGGATTCAATAGTTGCTGACGGTGGGTCTGCCAAAAGCTGGCTTTACTGATGATTTTATCCGTGGTTTTCTGTGCGCATAATAGTGTTTACTCTAAAGCTTGTAAAAACCAAATCAACCATTCAGTAACATCTGCATTCCCTTTTTGAGTACGCTCTAATATTTTGTAGTAATCATTACGATGTTTAAGTATTTGAGCCGACACGCTATAAAAACGTTGCATGCTAACATCACTTTACGCTACCAGCCCTGTTCCTCGTGAGTAAGGGGATTAACTAGAATACAAGTCATTCTCATCCACTTTAGCATCAAAATCAGAATTAATTATATGCGACACCAATTGACGCTTATCTCTCAGAGCAGCTTTTTTAATATCCTTTAAGGTTGTAAGGTATTTAACAAGGGTAGAGGTCAAATTATAGAGGAATATAAAATGGATAATGTCACTATTGCTAAGTTACAAAAGACTTCAGTCGTGATTGTTAATGACATCGTCAAATTGTTTGAAATCTATAATCAGTTCATTCGTCCGCAAATTAAATCTTCGAACACATTTATAGCTTATCAAAATCTGACGCTAGCCAAGCCTATACTATTTATAAAAACCGGCGAAGTAATACAATTAGTGAATAACTTTGAAGTTTTTTATCTGTTAAAAACTGTAGATCTTAACCAAGAGTTGTGCGCAGAGAAAGTATCCATAGTAAAAATTAATGAAGCGCAATTCGAGGTTAAATATGCATTTTATGAATTGATTGACATTATATGTAGATATCAAAAATATTTAGATATCAGGTTAATTTATATTCATTTAAATAGATTTCTCACTGCTGATATAAACCAGCAGCTTTTTAGCTCAAAAAAATTCTCTATCGGTACTTTTTGTAATCTTATTAACATTCATGAGCAGACTTATTATAAACGTTATAAAAAGGACAAAAATAATGTCAACTATTAAGTCTCACTACCATCTTCGCGATGTACCGAGTCTCGACGTTATCAAACAGACCATCAACCACCAAGGCGATCATGACGATTTTAAGAATAGAGAAAGGGCAGTAGCAGCTATTGGTGATATCGTAGCAGTGGTTCAGGAAGGTTATTGCAATGCTGATCACCAAGAGCAACTGATTAATAAAGTGATAAAAATATTGCATGAGAGACCGGTTGCCGAGCGTGATATGCACATTGGCAGATCTGAGCTCAGTGAAAAGCCGCTTATAATGCAAGTCTTAATTTTGATGCAAAATATCATGTATAAGCGTCGTCAAACCGTTCGTCTTCGGCAGAAGCTGTATTGGCTTGCAATTGCGTTACACACTGCGGTTTTGCTTATATATCATGGCAAAAAGACGCATATGCACAATATTTTGATGCAATTTAAACTGGCTCAATTCTCAAAGGCAGCAACACGAACCTGGATTTGGCGTGAGCTTCCTGAGATACCAGAGCAAAAAGTAGATAATATCTTGATATCACTACAAGATGTGTCAAAGCGTTTAGCGATTAAGTATGGTGATCGTACACAAAAAGAGTTTTTAAAGCTTCCTGATGTCAGACAAATTAATAAGATCATAGCGTCTTATCAAGATGCTCACTATGTGAAAAAACGTCTAAAAATAGAACCCAATAACCAGATAAAGCCTATTAGCCTAGCCAATCAACCTGTATTGTTAGCAGTCAATAATGTTCAAAATGACCTAGGGTCGAATGATGAACATTTTGAAGATTTCGTATTAGAGTCGCAATCGCAGTTTTATACGGCGATGACTGAGAGTTATGAGGGCTTAACCACCACATATGAAGAAAGTATTGATCATTATGACCCGCCCTTTATAAGTTATGAAGTCACTACTGACTTGCCAAAAGGGCTGTCTTTTCCGCTCCAAACGATAGACTTATCGCTGCAACAAAACCACATTTCTCAACAAGAACTCGCGCTCAATTCAAACGTTCGGGTACTACCAAAGTCCAGCTATCAGCGGATATTTTCAGCGCTTTGCCAAGATACTCAGTTTTCAACCAACACTTCCAATCGGGACTGTGCTTACATTTTGTTGCTGTCTATGATTACAGCGTTGCCCATTAAATCTTTAACTATTGCAGGATACATTGGTCATCCGAGTATTTTTAAAATTGGTTTGAATCGAAGCTACATTCATCATTCGCTTGGTATTACCAAACGGCAAGAAGCGTTTAATGGTAGTAAGTATGAAAATCAGCTTGACATCATTAAAATTCCTGTCCCGCAATGGCTTATCGATGAAATATTAACAGGTGAGCTACCATCAGATAATGGTATTCAAGAATATCTTACCTATCTACGCGCTAAAATAAGTTTGCCGTACTTATCAACGAATCGTATTGAGACTGCACTGCATGTGGTGCTTTCTCGCTACACGCCAAACAGCAATGCTCACATCGCTGACCTGATTTGCAGAACGCCTGCCTCTCAAGCTCCAGCCATGTATTACAGCAGTCATCTTAGCGAAGAGATTTTGTCTCACTATAAATTAGCGCTGAGTATATTTAATCAAGACAATCACTTTGATATGTCATATATCACCCCTTGGCACAAGTACACGTTAGGTTCTGGATTTGCATTTACGCCAAATTATGTTCGTGAGATTATCACTGAGCTGCAAGCATGGGCGGACAGCAGTACTGATGCCAATACACATTTTAATCGTATCAGCATTTTCGTATGGTTTGTACTTTGTTTATTAACGGGTGTACGACCAAATAACGGTATCGGACTGATGAGCGATATCGATCTTGAGGCTGGCTGGCTAATGATTGATGACAAACCCAATCGAAAATCAAAGAGTCATAGACTCATACCTTTATGTTCGACACTCATACGCTTACTAAGCGATTACCGGAGCTATTTAATTGGTTATCAGCTTAATAATTTATTGAAACAGGAAATTAGCGAATGTATTGATGAGATACGTCTAGGTAATGAGATCGCATTATTGCGACTGCTATCAGAGAACTTCAGTACACTTGATGTCATCAAACGAGGCGACGCTTATCATATGACCAAAGATATTATTGACACTGACCCTTATTGGACCCGTCATTTTGTACGGACTCAACTTGAAAGACTAGGCGTTGATATGGTGCTCATCAATGCAGTTGTTGGTCATGAAAAAGCGCGCCAACATGCATTAGGACGTTTCTCATCACTTAGTAAGCATCAGATTAAACAAGTGGGTGATCAGTTTGAACAGCTGGCAGAGACATTGGGTTTAAAAGAAATTAATATCAAAAACAATCATGATGAATGGAGCATGTCGTGCTCGTAAATGAAATCAAGCCGCCTAAAATTATAGATACACTGGCAAAATTTGATGGAAGAAAAAAGGCTTATATCCCTGACCCTCAAATACTAGAAGAGGTAGGGAAGGCCAAGCAGCTTGAAATTGGATTGCTTGCTAAGTTTCAAACCAAATGGGAGCAACTACGTCAAGCGTATCCTGATAATATCAAGATACTAAAAGATACTAAAAAATACTCTCGTAAAGCTTGTGCTTATCATAGCCATACTTTTTTAGTAGAGAAGCATAGATGTCGCATTATATATTTTGATAAGCGCTGGTGGCGTTGGGATTTGCTGTTGCAACAGTTCAATATTGTTTTAAATCAACAAATCAGGCCCATAGATGCAGAAGGGTTTTTAGAGTTTCAAAGCTATGCTCATCAAACCATCACGCAGACATGCCAAACAGAGAAAAGAGTTAAACAAGCCTATAAAGTGGTAAATCGTTTTATTGACTATCAAAACAAGCATTTTATGCTTAATGATTATCGCTATCCTAATATCAAGACTGTATTGCCCACAAAATTTAATCCGCTCCTCATTAATAATGATTGGATCACTAAAGGTAAGCAAATTAATGAGATGGTACGAGCGGTAAGTCACCACTGGACACAAACGAGTGAGTATAGCTTAGAAGAAATATTAGGATGGCTGGTTTACTCTGGCATCATGTATGGTGGCATTAATAGTAAAGCCATACTTGAAAGTTGGCTTGAGGCTCTAATAAATGAAAAATACCAGCCATTTATCAATAAGCGATTACTAATATCAGTCCGGTTTCTACAAGCGTATTATGGCAATGAGCGTAGTAACACGCAAAATCAGCTTTACAACACTCAGCAAATTGTTCTAGATATGGTCAGCCAATGCTGGTTGCTACGATATCGCCAAGCAAAAAATAAACTGGCTATCAATGATGAGGCTGAAAAAAGTTTAAAAAAAAGTGCTGAGAGTTACTTGATAAACGCTTTAAAACCAGTGCTTAACAATGGGGGTTTGACGATTTTAACTTTTCCGCAGATGCTGTCTTACGCAAGTTACCATTGGGAGATGCTTGATGGTGCTGATATTGATCAAGCTTCCGTAGCGGTACTGAGTAGCAAGCAAAATACAGCAGGGCTGACCAAAGAGAAGTTTAAAGAATTTTTAGAAGGACAATATAAGAAATCGGTAAAAAATTACGACTTAGACGATATTCTAAAGTTGTCAATAAAAGGATCAGAAAATATATTAGATAAAAGCACGACTCCAAGCCTACATGGTAGAAAAGTACGGCGCTCAGAGCTGATTACGGATATCGCTAGTGATTTTAAAATTGTAGGAAGTCTAAAAAGTAAGAGATTAGGCTATAAACCGCTTACTTTGATCCAAAGGATAGAAAAAAGGTATGAGCAATACACTGCAGTTAATGAGAGGGTGTTTTTAGATTGGATACTGGCTCTTTTAAAAGATGAGTTGGACAATTCTATTAAAAGTACTTCCGTGTTGCAATACATTAGAAGCATTGGCTATGAATGGCTGTATTTTTCAATGAATCAGCCTATTGATGGTTGGGATGAAGAGGACTTTGAGGTGCTCTATGAGGATATTTTGGAGTACAAAACCACAGTTCGCCGTCACATAAATATTTCTTATTATGCAAAGCTGTTACAACGCCTTCATAACTTTGCTCATGAAAATTACGATCTACCACAAGTAACGATTGCCTATGAAAAAGAGGGTCGACGCGTTCGTGCTGAGTTGATTTCCCTTCATATGTATCACGCGATTATTACACAGATTTTGCATAGCGTGGATATTCTAGAGCGAGAGATGTTTGCTTTGATGTTTATGCTGGTCTATCGAACAGGAATGCGTAAAAAGGAGCTGTTAGGATTACGGTACATTGATATAGAAGGCCTAAATTCACCGTCTCCGTCACTTGTTGTTCGTAGTAATCCTTATCGTGATTTAAAAACAGCTGGCAGCAATCGTAGAATCCCTATTTATGCTTTGTTGCAGCCAGACGAGTTGGCATTATTTATAAGATACACACAAAGTACTGTCGGTCTTAATCCTAGAAGCTTTATATTCACACTATCTTCTGAAAAGACGCCAATTGATGATCACGTACCGCTACAACTGCTAAGACGTATCTTACAGGACATCCCAAAAAAGCCAGGTAATAAGCCGGAGCAAACCTTTCATGCGTTTCGACATACGGCGGTTACTAATTTATCACTTGTACTATGTGGTGATACTGAGCTTGTTAAAGCTTTGACTGATTATAACGAAGAAGACATTAAACGGATCAAATATGGCGTTCTTGGTGAGCATCTTAATGCGCAAGATCGCTGGTACGCTCTATCTGGAATCATGGGTCATTTATCACCGCAGCGCAGTTTTGAGTATTACAACCATATCGCTGTTTTAATGGCAACTTATGCGCTGAGCGGCGCTAATATTAAGCTACCAGTTGTTGCCATTAACAACGTCACTGGCATCAATAGAAAAAGGCTTAAAGAGAATGATGCCATTATCGACCATAACGACGTCAGCCTAACTAGCGTCCGAAAGTTGTTGTTTCGAAGTCTTAGTCAGCGCAAATATGAAGCGCCTCGCTTATGTATTAAAAACACGACCCTTTTAGTCGATTCACAAAGTAGGACAGAAACGTTATTTATGCGCTATGGCATGAATAGCATTTGGTTCTTATTACAGCAAAATGCTTTAGGCATAGCTTTAAAGCAGGCTGCAATAATGGTTAATATTGATTTACACGACGCAGATATCATTATAAATCGAGCGCGAAAAGTAGCCAATGTGACCTCGAGCCATGATAACCCTAGATTCATTGGAACAAATGGCCTTCCAAAAAGTATTCAGTACAAAAGTGATTATAGATTACTGTCTTCACTGCAAAGCAGTGCTCAAAAACTACGAGATAACTCATTAGATGATTGGCAGTGGTTTATAGCTCTATGCCAAGAGCATCTATCTTACAGTAAGGCGTTTGTTCCTTTTTCAATCAAAGAAAAGAAAGCGTTACGACGTTTTATCAAAATTGCCAAACAATTACTGCCAGCGAAAAATTGGCTAGTTGCTCATCCTGCGGCATCACAAGTCCATCTTAATTTAGCTGATATGAAGGGATTGCGTAGCATCAGTAAAGATAGTATGGGTACGTTCAACATTGGAATCGCTTTGATTGATAACAGATCCTCTGTAAATGATAAATGGCAATTTTCTCCGTTGCTGCGATTTTTTGTTTATATGGTATTGATTACGGATGAAGAGTTAGTGATTTTAGATAATGCGTCATAAGTTATTTAAGTTTGCTTCGGTGTTCGACAGCGACGCCTAGAATTTAAAAATCAGTGAATCTACTATCAATAATGGGGTAACCCCAGTTCGGGATAAGCCACATTGTAACTCATTGATACTATTTACAATGTCGCTACCTGTCTCTGCTGAGGCATATTTTTGATGGTGGGTTTATAGGGAAACCAGCAATAAGCAATCAAACCTGACAGCAAGTTTGTAATAAAACCCGTGACACTACGATGGCGTGAATGCTCAATCTGACACAAGTTTTTAAGCTCCCCAAACACCGTTTCAACCAAAGAGCGATGATTGAGTAGTGCCTCATCCATAGGCTTGAGTAATTGGGGTTTCATATGACGCCGAAGTTTAGTGATCAACGTAGTATCACTGTGTTTTGTGAGCCACGCGTTTAGGGCTTTACTGATATAGCCTCTATCCCCAAACACAGGTGTTGCCATATCCTTAACAGGCACTCTGTCATCCGTATTACCCGCAGTGACTTTAACAGATACAAGCTCGCCCTTATGATTGATAATGGCGTGTAGCTTAAAGCCATAGAACCAGCCTATGCTGCTTTTGCCTCGGGTTGCAAGTCCCTTAAAGACTTTATGACGGTAGATACGCTTGTTATGACAAACTGCTATCTTGGTTGAATCAATATAGCTGATACCCGTACAGTCGCCCATCATGCTTTGCAAGTAGGCACACAGTGGCATGATACTGCGCGGCACAAGCTCTATAAATCGCGAGTAGCTCGGCAGATTTGGAAACTCCCGTTTCATCATGCCAAGCATGTGATGGTAGTAAAACGCCTTAAACTGTCGATACCGCAGTTGATGAAACAGTACCAAGATGGTCATCATCTCTGCTACACTTATCTGGCATGCTCTTAGCCGTTGACGGCCCGTTGCGATTAAATGAGCGTCAAACTCAGGTTTGAATTGCTGATAAAAGTCGTCAATATGGCAGTATAGTTCGGTTAGGTTGTCCATGTAAGAAGTCCTTTTTGCTTAAGTGGTCTTGGTAAACTTACTTTAGCAACTTTGGACTTCTTTTTTTATCTTTTTTTTGAGCGCTTATCCCGAACTGGGGTTAGGTATTAATTCTGCAAATGGAATGTATCTTGTTAGAACTGCATTTATATTTATTTGTTCATGCACCTCGACACTTATTTCTAATATGCAGACTGCTTACCCCAATCATAAATACCGCGTTTGTAAGCATAAATCAGCATGATTAAGCCGGCGATAATCATCGGCGCGCTTAAGATTTGCCCTTTGGTCATCCAACCTAATAATATGAATCCTTGGTCAGCATCTGGCTGGCGGAAGAATTCAATGATAAAGCGGCTGATGCCATAGCCTAGTAAGAATACAGCGGAGGCGGCCATACGTGGACGTGGTTTTGATGAATACCACCATAAGAATATAAATAGCAGCAGACCTTCGGCAAAGGCTTCATATAGCTGTGATGGATGACGAGGCAATATGTATTGACCATTGACTTCAATCATCAATTCTTGCAATTGTGGATTGCTCTGTAATTGCTCCATATCAAACGCCGCGGCTTGCGGAAAGTAGGTCAGCCAGTTATAGCCACCGTCTGAGACGCGACCCCATAATTCGCCATTGATATAGTTGCCGATACGCCCAAACAGTAAGCCGGTTGGTACACAAGGAACGATAAAATCGAATACTTGAAAGGTAGTCTTTTTATATTTACGGGCAAAGAACCACATACCTAGCATGACGCCGATAAAGCCGCCGTGGAAAGACATACCGCCTTCCCAGACTTTTAATATATAGGCAGGGTTTTGGAGTAATTCACCGAACTGATAAAACAGCACATAGCCAATACGACCGCCTAAGATGACACCAAGCGCGCCATAAAAGACTAAGTCAGAGACCATGTCGGTGGTCCAATTGTCGCGTTTGGTACTGCGATACCAAGCCAAACCGTAAGCGGCAGCAAAGGCTAGCAAATACATTAGCCCATACCAGTGCACTTCCAATGGACCCAAGGAAAGCGCTACGGGATCATACTGAGGATGAATCATCATAAAGGCATCATAATTATTGGTAATAGAATGTATGAAATAGGCTTATATAAGAAATTTTTTGTCCAACAATTGAAAAGTACAACTATCGCAAGTCAGAATCTCATCTTATGGATAGAGAGACCTTCCAAGTAAACTCGCCTTCGATCTAATCTGAGCGGTTCATAGACAGTATGAAGGTATTTACTACCTGGCAATCAACAACTTTACAGCAACCTCAAAAAGACACTCATCTTTGATAGTAATACTAACTTTGCCATTATGAGCATTGGCGATAGCTTGCACAATAGATAAGCCTAAGCCTGTTCCTGAATGCATCGTATTCGTTTTATCATGACGATAGAATCGCTCAAACAGTTTATCGGCTTCAATCTGATTTAATGGTTTGTCTAGACGGTTGGTCATAGTTATTCTTAACCAGAGCTGCTCTGGGGATTGAATATCGTCTTTTGGCGCATTAAGCGAGGTGCTTGAAGTGAGGACAGTAGCGGATATCATAATAGTGCTATTACTAGCCGCATAATAAATCGCATTTGACATCAGGTTGGCAAACAGCCGTTGCAATAAGCCTTTATCACCTAGTACTGTTTTAAAATCACCCGATTTTTCAAAGATTATCTCACGATCCTCAGCAATCATCTCATAATAATCTATAAGCTTTGTGATCAAGCTCTCTATATCGACATGACTGATTTGCGAATCACTCAGCTCTTTTTGAGTTTTTGCCAGTAATAACATATCGTTAATCATGGCGGATAACTGCTTTAACGTATCATGCTGATGATGCAATTGCTCAATGTATTCGTCGCTTTCTCTTGGCTTAGTTAACATGACTTGCGTTTGCGTACTCAGCGTCGCTATTGGCGTACGTAGCTCATGGGCGATATTGTCTGAAAACCGTGATAATGATTCAAAGTTACTTTCAAGCTTGACCATCATAGAATTATAAGACTCCGTTAGTGGACGTAATTCTAACGGCATATCGCCAACCACAATTCTTTCATCTAACCTTTGAAGATTAATGCCTTTCATCTTTTGTACGATAGTAGCTAGGGGAGCAAAACCCCAGTGTACACTTAGTGCTGCTACTGAAACCAATAATAAGGTAATGGCGATAAGTATCAAGCTCAGCTGGCGATTAAACTGGATAAGATATTGATTATGCACATCGATAGGTAGAGCAATAAATGCCAAAACCTCTTGATGTGTAATGATAATGGCTCGGTAATGCCTATTATTTATCTTGATCATAAACTGCTGATCGCGATAGTCCTGCAATAGTTGTAACAAGCTAAAATCTGCCGGTAGATCATTGATGAAATTACTGGGATCGCTGGATAATAATTTGCCATTTTTATCTGATACTAAGGTTTTTAAATCATAATCCAGCCAAGAAGAATGTAGATGATTGGCATCAATTAGCGCTTGCGACTTTGATACTGTGAATGGTTCTATGTGATCTTCCAAACTAACCATACGTTTGCGCAGGTTAAAAGCTGCATGAGTAAGGATTTCTGAGTCCATTTGCTCAAAGTGTCCACTCACAGAGCGCTGAACCCATGCGTAGATAATAACCTGAGAGATAATAACGAACAATGTCAGTAAAAAAATAGTTCGCCATAACAGTGACCAACGCCGATTCTTAGATTTATGTCTCATTTGATGTCAGACTGTCTTTATTAATACTATCGTCGCCCATGCCACTATCCACGTCGACATTCAGTGGCTCTAACTTGTAGCCCATTCCGCGTACCGTATGAATCAGCTTTATATCAAATCCATCATCAATTTTTATCCGCAAGCGCCTTATAGCCACGTCAATGACATTCGTATCACTCTCAAAGTTTATATCCCATACTTGCGAGGCGATCACAGTGCGCGGCAGTACCTCACCTTGACGTTCTAAGAAAAGTTGTAATAAAGCAAACTCTTTAGCAGTCAATTTTATATTAGTGTTGCCTCTATGAACGGTGCGTTTGGCAATATCCATTTTCAGATCAGCTATGTGTATGACCGAGCTTTTATAATCAGATTGATTGGCACGGCGCAATAGGCTTTTTATTCTAACAATCAGTTCAGCAAAAGCAAAAGGCTTGGTCAGATAATCATCGCCACCAATTTCAATACCTTTGATCCGATCGCTTAAATCATCTTTAGCCGTTAAAAATAAAACTGGCGTATGCTTTCCAGCAGCTCGGTAGCGCTGTACCAACTCAAAGCCACTGACGTCAGGTAGCATGACATCCATCAAAACCACACTAAAATCTTCAGTCATTAACGCATGATAGCCATCTAAACCTGTCATGTGATGATCCACGATGAAACCGGCCTCAGTTAAGCCTTTCTTAATATATTCTCCAAGGTTTTTCTCATCTTCTACTAACAGTACTTTCATCGTTGCTTACCTTTATATCATTATAGTTGTCAACAGCGTATCACTAACATTGTTAGCTTATCAGCCATATATTTATCAGGAACCCTTGTTATAACAGTGTTCTTTGGATAGAGACAGATGCTGGTATTTGGTTTTAATGACAAGAAGATGACAATATTATGCTGTTCCTAACGAACATGTAATATCCGTGTCATCTAGCTGTCAGCCACCATTTAGTATTCTAAATCAACGCCGCATATTGGCTTGTCTCTGATACAGACTGCCTCTACGAGTAAAGCAATTATCCTACTTAAACAGTTTGTTATTTATCTTTAAAGGGTCTTATATGAAAAATTATAGTTCATTAAAAAAAGCAGCTTTGCTTTCAGTATCGATGTTAGTGGGCATGTCAGCGGCCAATGCGCATACCACAAACTTAGATGCTTCTGTTCTCGGTAATTGTGATGCGCTCACTAGTTTTGCAAAGAACGCAGATCATAACGATGCACAGATTTCTAGCGCGCAAATGAAAGGCTATGTTGATGCGAGAGTCGCGTGTCAGGTACAGCATCAAGATCAACACTTGCAGTCTGAAAAGTATTTTGTGAAAAAATATGGTAGCGATCGTGATAGAAATGCTGAAGCCATATTAAATGAATATATCGCGCATTAAAATCTAAAGCGGTGAGAATGACAGCATTGTAATCTTAACGTCATCTACCAGTCAGAATGATTAATGTATCATTTAGGCTGGTTTAACAGCTATTGAACTCAATAGCCTTTAATCCAAACAATAGGAATTAATCATGTCACAATTTAAATTACTGTCTAAATCAATCGCAATGACGGCCATCGCTCTTGTCGTATCGACCTCAGCTATGGCGCATGACCCTAAAATGCATGCTGAAAAAGATCAAATGAACTGTGAAAAAATGCAAAAGCATATGGATATGATGGGAAAAATGGATCATAGCAAGATGGACATGAGCGATCCTGCCATGAAAGCGATGATGGCTAACATGGGTAAAATGAAGCAAATGTACCAAAAACACTGCGTTACTAACGACAGTAAATCTTAAAAATTTTAGCTCTGTTAAATAGCAGTCAACACTTAACGGAAATAAATTTTTAGGAAAACATATGAAATTTTTATTGGGTGCGCTCTTTACCGTATTTGTGGCAATCGTTAGCGTGTTTGCGGTTGTTACTAGTGGCGTTGTCAATGTGGGAGCTGACCAAGAGCATAGCCCAATGATGTTTAGCTTTTTAGAAACTGCTCGCAATCGTTCCATAGAAAATGCCAGTAAAGATATTGTGGTACCAGATTTAGAGAAGGTTGAGCTAATCAGTTCTGGTGGCGCGGACTATAAGGATATGTGTGCAGGCTGTCACTTGTCTCCGGGAGTGGCACAAACTGACTTTAGTGAGAGCTTATATCCAAAGCCGCCCAACTTTACCAAGGCTGATATTGTCAAACGTTATCAAACAGAAGACGGTGCAAAGCAAAGCTTTTGGGCAATCAAGCACGGTATTATGGCATCTGGAATGCCTGCGTGGGGCGCGTCCCATGATGACGGTAGAATGTGGGCAATGGTAGCCTTCATTAGATCGTTACCTGAATTAGATGAAAGCCAATACACGATGCTAACCACTAGGATAGATGGCGATATGATGGACATGTCATTTGACGGTGATATGAATATGTCAGATGGTGGTGATATGGGTATGAATATGTCGGATGATGGATCTGGAATGCAGCATTAATACTTTCTAGATATGAAAGCCTCCTAACTCACGGTTGTCGCTATTAATAATGCAGTACTGAACAGTGCTGCATTTAATGTTTTTAGTTAAGTACATAAGAATTCAAATATAGGGTGTAAGTTTTTAGAATATCGAGCATAACAATAGACGTTTAGGAGTAATTTAATGAGACATTACACACATGTGCTTTCTAATGGACATAGCTGGTTATCCGGTCGTGTCCTTTTATTGGTGGTGACATCGTCACTCTCGTTAACGCTAGCCGCTTGCAGCCAATCTAATACCAGTGGCTCTGATTCTCAACCAGTAAAGGTTGAACAGTCTGCTACCCAGAATGCACAAGTACAAAATGAAAGTTCTGCTCCTACAAATGCTCCCGTTAACAGCTCGTCATCATTACTCAAAAACGTCTCAGCCACGGTTTATAAAGATGCCAACTGCGGCTGCTGTAAAGAATGGGTAGGCTATGCAAAAAACAATGGATTAAGTGCAACCACGCACGATGTGGAAGATCTATCCTTATTTAAGGAGCGTTATGGCGTACCACAGCAAATGCGCTCTTGTCATACCACCGTTACCACCGACGGTTTTGTCTTTGAAGGGCATGTCCCTGCTAAACACATGGCTGAATTCTTAGCAAATCCTCCTGCACAAGCTATTGGACTTGCCGTACCGAGTATGCCGGTTGGTAGCCCCGGTATGGAGTATGAAGGTAAATTCATGCCTTATAAGGTAATGCAGCTTAATAAAGACGGCACCACAGAAGTCTATGCTGCTATTGAGTCTCCTCAGCAGCAGCTGTAGTGTTGGCTTAGATGTGAATAGATTCTGTTAAATATCGAAAATATTATAACTATAAGCTTAACCACCATCTCTCAAATTAAATTAGGTCATCATTATGAATAAACAGAACATACTGAACCGCCGACGTTTTTTAACCGGATCCTCTGCTGTCCTTGGTGCTTCATTGATGCCGACTATTGCTAGTAGCGCATTGGGACAATCGAGTCGCTCAGGCAGTCAGGGCGCTACTATTAACAGTGATAAACCCGATCATAAAGTACCCATACTGACAGGCAAAGAGTTTGATCTTTATGTCAGCAAAAAACCCATCATTGTTGATGGCAAGTCAAGCACGGCGACGCTCATTAATGACTCATTACCAGCGCCAACGCTAAAAATGCGCGAGGGCGATACGGTAGTGATACGCGTCCATAACCAAATGAATGAGTCGACCTCTATTCATTGGCATGGTCTACTAGTACCGTTTGAGATGGATGGCGTGCCCGGCATTAGTTTTGATGGTATACCAGCAAATAGCACCTTTACGTATAAATTTACGCTGAAACAATCTGGCACTTATTGGTATCACTCGCACACTGGATTCCAAGAACAAACCGGTATGCGCGGGGCCATCGTCATTGAGCCGAAAGGGCGCGAACGTCATCCTATCGAGGAAGACCATGTCATTTTGCTCAGTGATTGGACGCACCGTGACCCGCACAACTTGGTTAAACTATTAAAGCAACGCGCAGACTTTGATAATTATCATTTACCAGATTTTAAAAAGCTACTGTCCGATATTGCCGCAACAGATCTAAAAGCTGCTTTTGATAAGCGCAAAATGTGGAATCAGATGCGCATGATGCCGACAGACTTTACTGATCTGTCTGGTGAAAAAACCTTTACCTATCTGATGAATGGTAAAACCACAGCGGCTAACTGGACGCAACTTGTCAAGGCTGGACAGCCTGTCAAACTACGTTTTATTAATGGTTCAGCGCAGACGATATTTGATGTACGCATCCCCGGCCTAAAAATGAAAGTCGTCGCGACGGATGGGATTGATGTCAGTCCCGTCGATATCGATGATTTCCGTATTGGGGTGGCCGAGACTTATGATGTCATCGTGACGCCCACTAAAGACGCGCATACCATATTTGCTCAAAACATAGATCGGTCAGGCTATGTTGCGACAACGCTTGCTACCAAAAAAGGTGCTCGTCCTGCGATACCTGCTATGGACAAAATCGAATGGCTGACGATGGCCGACATGATGGGCGCCATGGGATCGAATGGCTATAACGCTAAACATGCCAAAACAGAATATGACTTTAAGTCCGATATGCGCGTTGATAGTCCGCGTATGAACCTTGATGACCCTGGTATTAATCTACGTAACATTGATAGAAAGGTTTTGAATTATAGTCAGTTGCGCTCTGTCGGCGATGAGATAATGGCAGAGCAGCGCAAACCCACCAGAGAGATTGAAATACATCTGACGGGAAACATGGAGCGCTATATTTGGGCTCTAGACGGGGTTATGTTCAAAGATGCCGCACCGGTCAATATTAAGCCCAACGAGCGCGTACGTATTACCTTAGTCAATGACACCATGATGAATCATCCCATGCATTTGCATGGTATGTGGAGCGATCTGCGGATGCCTTCAGGTGAGTTTCAAGTACGTAAGCATACGATAATGGTACAGCCTGCACAAAAGATAAGCTTTGATGTCACCGGAGAAGCTGGCAGATGGGCATGGCATTGCCACTTGCTCTATCACATGGAAGCAGGGATGTTTAGAGAAGTTGCCGTTGTTTAATAAACCTTCGAATATGAGCCTTATTATGAAAATATATAAAGTAGGTCTACCGTTTATTGGCATGTCATCTTTGATGCTACTAATGTCACCTTTAGCAAACGCTGCTGAGATGTCGAACATGGATCATGGCAGTATGGACATGTCTGGTATGGATATGTCAGATATGGATCACAGCAGCATGGATATGTCTGGTATGGACATGTCGGATATGGATCATAGCAAAATGGATATGTCTGGTATGGACATGTCGGATATGGATCACAGTGGCATGGATATGTCAGGCATGGACCATGGCAGTATGGATATGTCAGGTATGCAAGGTGGTAAAGCTCCAGCTGATGCTCGCAGTCCTGACTATTCAAACGGTGTTCCCTATGGTCGCTTTGGTAAGCCTGTGATGATGGGTAGCTTACCGTTATGGGGCGTATCAGTAGACGATCTGGGCTATCAATTTGACGATGATCAAATCAATTATGAGTTTGATACGTGGTACGGTACAGACAGCAACCGCGTAACGCTACGTAGCGAAGGTAGTATCCAAACTAAAGATGATAAAGAAATTGATAGCTTAACCTCACTATCTTACTGGAAGCCACTTAGTATTTTTTGGAATGGGGAAGCCGGTGTTGCTTATGATACCGAAAATGATAAATCTGCCGTGATGGCTGGTATTGCAGGCACTGCACCTTACTTCATCGAAACCGATGCTAGAGCTTATTTATATACTGATGGGCAAGTTCGTCTAGATCTAGGTGCGGAGTATGAGTGGCGCTTAGATCAACATTGGGTAGTGATTCCAGAAGTAGAGCTGACGGCATTTAGCAAAGATGATACAGATAACCATATTACTAAAGGCTTTAATGAGTTTGGGGCTGACGTTAGGCTTACTTACGAGATGTTAAGTCGTCAGCTCGCGCCTTATGTGGGTATCAGCTATGAGACCGCTTTAGGCAACGCAAGAGATTTGCGACGTCAAGAAGACGAAGCTGTTGATTCTAGTAGCGTTACAGCTGGTGTGAAATTTTGGTTCTAGTGTTAACCATGTAAGTAACAACAGTTTATAACACTAGCTCTAAAAAAAGGCACCTCTTTATTTAGGTGCCTTTTTACTAAATTAAGGACAAGAATATGAATAACCATATGGATAATAAACAGAAGCAAATGAACCCTTATGTAAAGTTCACAATCATGATTTTAACATCGACAGTCGTGATGTTTATCATGATGTATTTTAATACTTATCAATGGGATCACGTTTATTTTAGCGAAACCAGAGCTTATATGGCGTTATATATGGGCGCTATGATGGCTATTATTATGCTCGCCTTTATGACCAATATGTATAAAAAGACTAAGGTCAATCTAATGGTTTATGGGATTAGTGTCGTGCTATTTGCCTTTGGTTTATGGGGCGTTAGATCACAACAAACGGTCGATCAAGTGGATTGGATGCAGGCGATGATACCGCATCACTCGATTGCTATTTTGACCAGTTCGCGTGCTGATATCGAAGATCCACGTGTACGTCAGCTTGCTGATGACATTATCGAAGCACAAAAGCGTGAAATCGGTGAGATGCAAGCGCTTATTGATGAGTTGGAATAGGCAGTCACAAATTTTGAGCACTTTGTATTAGGTGTTATTAAGTAAGCAGACTATTGAGAGGTGTACGTTCACACACTAGCACTATATCATTACTTATACTAAGGAAATAACAAATAAGGAGTCCTTGTAATGGTTATTATGATGCACGGCATGATGAATGGATCGATGCACGGTATGGGTTGGGGAGAATCTATTGTCTCCTTATTGTTTACAGTACTGGTTTTTGCGGTACTGATATTGACTATTATGGCCTTACTCAAATATTTGCGTAATAAAGATTAAGTTCCAATTGAAACTTAATTTTCGAGATATCTAGATTAGTAATTAGATGAATAGCAATTAAAGGTTGATGATTGTGCTTTAAAAGCTTTATTTATTGTCTTCAAGGAGTGATTTTATGAAACATATTGCCGATGAAAAATCTATCAAAGGTGGTCAGTACGATAAAGTGCCAGAAAACTATAGTGGTACGGTTTATATCTGCCCGATGCATCCTGAGGTTAGAGATACTGAGAAGAGCGATTGTCCGATATGCGGCATGTTTCTCAAACCTGAAGACGAGGTTGCTGAATCCAACAGTAATGAGGGCAGTCATGCGCATTGTCATAAAGCGGATGCTAATAATAGTACTGAGTTAAAGTCTGTCGAAGGCAATAAGTACGACAAGATACCAGAAAATTATAACGGCACGATTTATATTTGTCCTATGCATCCAGAAGTAAGAGATGTTGAAAAAAGTGACTGCCCAATATGTGGCATGTTTCTTAAACCTGAAGACGAAGTTGCTAAAGATGATAGTCACGCCAGTTGTCATGGAAAGGATACTGATAGTAGCGGAGTAAAATCTGTTAAAGGCGGTAAATACGATAAAGTACCTGCTGATTACGATGGCACGGTATATACCTGTCCTATGCATCCTGAAGTGAGAGACGTTAGAAATAGCGGTTGTCCGATATGTGGTATGGCGCTTGAGCCCGAAACGCTTACTATCGGTGAAGAGGACACCTCAGAGCTTGACGACATGACTCGTCGTTTTTGGATATGTACCGTGTTGACTGTACCGCTATTAATATATGTGATGAGCGGTATGTTTGACTTAAACGTAGTTAATTTTAGTCAGTATGGTATCTCCTCAAAGATCTTACAATGGGCTGAGTTAGTGCTCGCGACCCCTGTAGTGCTTTGGGGCGCCGCCCCGTTTTTCGTCCGTGGCTGGCAGTCTATAAAAAGCCGCAATCTAAATATGTTTACCTTGATTGCGATAGGCGTAGGCGCTGCTTATATTTTTAGTATTGTCGCGACCTTTTTTCCCGATATTTTCCCAGACAGTTTCAGAGATGCCTCTGGTCAAGTCGGAGTCTACTATGAAGCGGCAGCGGTCATTGTGACCTTGGTGCTACTGGGTCAAGTATTAGAGCTCAAAGCTAGAAGTCAAACTTCAGGTGCGATTAGAGCTTTGCTTGAGCTCGCACCACCAACCGCAAGACGTGTCGATGAAAACGGTGAAGAAGTCGAAGTCTCGCTTGATGAGGTCGTCACTGGCGATAAGCTACGGGTTAAACCAGGTGAGAAACTACCCGTAGATGGTACAGTGATCGATGGTAATAGTAATGTTGATGAATCAATGGTGACGGGTGAGCCAATCCCTGTATCAAAAGTAGCAGGAGATACAGTGACTGGTGGTACGGTAAATGGCACCGGAACGCTATTAGTCGAAGCGGTCAATGTTGGAGCAGATTCAGTATTATCTAAAATTGTACAAATGGTTGCTGAAGCCCAGCGTAGCCGCGCACCTATACAGAAATTGGTAGATAAGGTAGCTGGGTGGTTCGTACCGATCGTGCTTATTTGCTCCGTCATTACCTTTATTGTCTGGGCGATATTCGGCCCTGAGCCCGCTATGGCCTATGCCTTGGTTAACGCGATTGCGGTACTGATTATTGCTTGTCCTTGTGCCCTTGGTCTAGCGACGCCGATGTCCATTATGGTTGGTACCGGCAAAGGCGCGCAAAACGGCGTCCTCATCAAAAATGCTGAAGCGTTAGAGAGTATGGAAAAAGTCGATACCATTGTCGTCGACAAGACCGGAACACTGACCGCTGGTAAGCCCGAGCTTACCGCAATTGATGCGCAGGTAGGTCAAGATGAAGACGAGTTCCTCGCATTGGTAGCCTCAGTAGAAAGCGCTAGCGAGCATCCTTTAGCAGAAGCTATCGTTAGAGCAGCTCAAGAAAGATCACTCATTATTCCTAAAGCTACTGACTTTAATTCGACTACTGGCGAAGGCGTACAAGCCGTGGTCGATGGTAAGAAAGTCGCTATTGGTAACTCTAAGCTTATGGAAAGCCTAAATAGTTTTGATAATGAGCTGTCCACTAAAGCTGATGTCCGTAGAAAAGACGGTGAAACGGTAATGTTTGTGGCTATAGACGGTAAAGCTGCTGGTATTATTTCAGTTGCTGACCCTATTAAACCAAGCACTAAAGAGGCTATTTCACTGCTTCATGACGCAGGTTTAAAAGTTGTGATGCTAACCGGTGACAACGAAAAAACCGCGCAGGCAGTCGCCAATAAACTAGGTATTGATGAAGTTCATGCGGATGTCTCACCAGAGGATAAAAACCGTATCGTCAAAGAAATGCAAGACAGCGGTAAATTGGTCGCTATGGCGGGTGATGGTATCAACGACGCACCAGCGCTAGCGCAAGCTAATGTTGGTATCGCTATGGGAACCGGTACCGATGTGGCGATGGAGAGTGCGGGCATTACCCTGCTAAAAGGTGATTTAATGGGCATTGCCAAAGCTTATAAGCTTAGCCACGCCACCATGCGCAATATCAGACAGAATCTGTTTTTTGCCTTTATCTACAATGCACTTGGTGTTCCTATTGCCGCAGGTGTGCTCTATCCCACATTTGGGCTTCTGCTCAGTCCGATGATAGCAGCGGCAGCGATGAGCTTGTCGTCATTCTCGGTGATTGCTAACGCGCTGCGATTGCGCCGTTTGAAACTATAATTCTGGTACGGTAAAAAGTGTTCTAAAGCACACTGACACATACTGGTCTAAACAAGATCACAAAATATAAGGATACCGTTATGGGCAGCTTTTCTATTACACATTGGCTGATTTTATTGGTCGTAGTGGTGGTCGTATTTGGTACTGCCAAGCTTAAAAATGCAGGTAAAGATTTAGGCGGTGCGGTGAAGGGTTTTAAAGAAGCGGTCAAAGATGAAGAACCCGAGAATGCTCGCAAAAATCATGTGCTTAGCCATGAAAATAGTACGCCAGCTGCAAGTAATGATTTAAATACGCGTGTAGGTAATCAGGCTGATGATATGGAAATCAGCCCTATTTCCACTGATGACCAGCCTAAAGTATGAAGCGCGCCGCTTATAAATAGCGGCACTAAGTAGTCTATTAATATATGTGACTGTTATGTTTGATATTGGGTTTTCCGAATTACTCTTGTTTGGCGTCATTGCTTTAATCGTATTGGGCCCAGAAAAACTGCCGCAAGCCGCACGTACCGCTGGGCAATGGTATGCCAAACTGCGCCGTACAGTATCCACTCTACAATCTGAAATAGAAGCTGAGCTTGATCTAGCTGAAACACGTCAACAAATGCAAAATGAACTTGCGAAAATCCGTCAGACCGAGTCGGATATGAAGCGCGAATTAGCAGAAATGCGTGGCAGTATGCAAAAGTTTGAGCAGTCACAGAACCAAAGCCTAGACGCTTCACATCAGTCAATCACCCCTTATGATAAAGACCATCAACAGAATACTACCTCCTCGTTCATTAAACAGGAGGCGGATCAGTGAGCCTATTTAAACGGCAAAAAAGTCGACAAGAAAAAATAACAGATATAGAGTTTGAGGCGCCAACAGATACAACACAGAATAGTGAGTCTGGAGATACGTTAGGTACGCTTGGCGATATGCCTATTACCGGACATTTAATCGAGCTGCGTACGCACTTAATAAGAATATGCGTGGTCGTCTTAATTATATTCTTAGTATTGGTGGGATTTTCACGCGAGCTTTATAATCTTTTATCAGACCCATTAGTGGCGCAGTTACCCATCAATTCGACCATGATTGCCACTGATATAACGTCAAACTTTATGGCACCCATTCGCTTAACGATATTCGTCGCCGCATTTTTAGCAATGCCTTATATCCTGTATCAAATTTGGTCATTTGTAGCTTCCGGCTTATATAAAAAAGAGAAGAAAATTGCCATTCCTGTACTGCTATCTTCGATATTTCTATTTTATGCTGGTGTTGCTTTTTCCTACTTTGTCGTACTCAAAGGGGTATTGAAATTTTTTATTATGTTCGCTCCGCAGAACGTTATACCAATGACCGATATTGACAGTTATCTGAGCTTTGCCCTCAAGCTATTTATGGTGTTTGGACTGACTTTTGAGATTCCAGTGGTTACCTTATTGCTGATAATGGCCGGAATCGTTTCTACTCAAATTTTAGAAGATAAGCGTCGTTATATCATAGTCGGCTGTTTTGGGATTGCCGCGGTAGTGACACCGCCTGATGGCGTATCAATGCTGTTACTAGCGATTCCTATGTGGCTACTGTTTGAGCTGGGTTTACTCTTAGCAAAAATATTAATTAAAAGTGAACGAAATAACGATTTAGTCTCAGGGAATGAAACATTAGAAAGTACCTAGCAATAGAAAGTACCTAGCAATAGAAAGTAGCCAGCAATACCTTAAACACGCCAAGTACCTCTCTTTGATAGCTGACTCACTGGCTAAGATAAGCAAATCAAATGGACGACACCAAACTTACTATTCTTTAGATGCTTACTCTAGACTTTCAGTAGATTATGCAAGTTTACTAAAAAAACTTGTTTAATGGACACTCGCTGGTAGTGGGGCTTAGATTTTATTATCTAGTTCTCTGATTCAAATAGATTGGTCTCTGATATCTCCCGAGAACTTCAATATTAATAAGTCGAGACGGGTTCTTCTGTTTCACCACTATTTAACACTTCAGAATCATTACTACGGTTAATACCTACATCGTCATTTGACATATCTTCGCTGACTATCGCACCATCCTCGGAAACTGCCCCAGTATTCTCAGGCATATCATTACTTGGCAGAATAGCACTTTCCTCTCGGTTACTATGCATGGGCTCACTGGAAATAGCTATCTCAGCTGCTGCTTCTTGCTCTGATGTTTGTGAGTCAACCTCTAGAGCTGAACCTTCCATCGTTGATTCGTCTTTTTTATCACAAGCACTTAATGTTAATGCCGATGTTGCTAGTATGACAAATAGCCATTTTCTACGGGTGGTGTTTGATTTCTTATTGTCAGGGGATAGTTGGATTATGGTAGCAGTTTTTAGAGTTTTATTTATCATATTCATAATGCTCTCAGCTCTCTAGCCTAATTAGTTGGTAATAACCTTTAAAGTTATGCCGTTAGATAAAATGCTAATCAGTAAGGTTTAATTAATATCATAGGACTATACTAACAATTAAGGGTAGCTACCTTATCAGTTACAGCACAATTATGTTAAAAATTCGTAACTACCTGTCAATGAGTCATGTCTTATGGTTGGCTGAATATAAGTAAGCGCTGATTACCTAAAATAAATAAAGTAATAGAGCAAATGATAATTTATTGAGTAGGCTTCCGCACTTAACGCACTCTGAGGTCTTAATCTACTGCTTCATAAGAAAATGCTTACATGCAAAAATTCCGCATAAATGCTGGCTTGAAGCCATTATTAGTCTCGATAAATCGGCATAAATTTGGCTAAGACTTGAGACGTAAATATCAAAAAAAAATCATTAATGTTA
Organism: Psychrobacter sp. UBA2769; assembly: GCF_002352555.1. Lineage (NCBI taxonomy): Bacteria > Pseudomonadati > Pseudomonadota > Gammaproteobacteria > Moraxellales > Moraxellaceae > Psychrobacter > Psychrobacter sp. UBA2769. The sequence continues at coordinate 97,437 of NZ_DEIR01000019.1, forward strand.
GAATGGTTTTAAGCTCTACTTCAGTCAGTTTACTTTAAATTTCTAGGTCACTCTTAATGATGACTTAAGCCGATCAAATAAGGTCAGATATATGCTAATCACAGAGCTGGGATATTTTGCTTTGCTGGTAGCCTTTGTGCTCGCCATATTGCAAGTGATATTACCTACATGGGGTGTATTAAATAACAATGTTGCTATGCAACGTTTAGCGCCTAGTCTAGCTTGGGCACAATTCTCTATGATGATGCTGTCATTCGTAGGATTGATGGCAGGGTTTTATTACAATGACTTTAGTCTGGAATATGTGACCCAACACTCTAATAGCTTACTACCTTGGTATTACCGAGTATCAGCGACTTGGGGTGGCCACGAAGGCTCGTTATTGTTATGGATGACTATTCTGGCGACTTGGGCAGCATTAGTCTCTTTATTTAGCCGCGGTTTACCATTATCTATGCGTGCGCGGGTGTTGGTTATTATGGCTGGCGTGCAGACGATGATGTTATCGATGCTTATTTTCACCTCATCGCCGTTTAATCGCACCTTGCCTTATCTAATGGTCGATGGTGTAGACCTAAATCCAGTACTACAAGATCCTGGATTAATCATTCACCCGCCAATGCTATATATGGGTTATGTTGGCATGGTCGTGCCTTTTGCTTTTTGTATGGCAGCATTGTGGGCAGGGAGGCTGGATGCAGTATGGGCACGCTGGTCGCGGCCTTGGACTCAGGCGGCTTGGGGTTTTTTAACGCTAGGCATCGCTCTGGGTTCTTGGTGGGCTTATTATGAGCTTGGCTGGGGTGGCTGGTGGTTTTGGGATCCAGTGGAGAATGCTTCTTTGATGCCATGGCTGGCGGGTACGGCATTATTGCATTCATTGGCTGTCACTGAAAAGCGTGGTGTCTTTAAGGCATGGACCATTATGCTGGCCATCTTTACCTTTGCGCTAAGTTTGCTAGGTACCTTCCTTGTGCGTTCTGGCGTCATTACCTCTGTGCATTCATTTGCAGCTGATCCAACCCGAGGCCTCGTTATTTTAGTTATTTTAGCGATAGTCATCGGCGGTGGATTAATTATGTTTGCGCTGCGTGGCTGGCAGTTGACTGTTGAAAGTCAATATCGCGCGATATCGCGTGAGTCTTTTTTAGTCATCAATAACGCCATTATCTTAATAGCGACTTTAGTCGTCCTACTTGGTACCTTGTATCCTATCATTGCTGATGCCTTTAATTTAGGCCAAGTCTCCGTTGGTGCGCCTTATTTTAATGCTTTATTTGTACCGCTAACGTGGTTATTAATGCTTGCGATGGGCATGGGCTCGAATATTCGTTGGAAGAAGGACAGTCGACCTTTACTTGGACCGGCACTGATTATCGGTATTAGCAGTGCTGTTTTGGGTGCAATTATCAGCTATTTCGTGTATCCAGTAGCAATGTTTAATATCGCGGTGACTGTCGCGTTGAGTCTATGGGTATTGGCATGGATGTTCATCGATATTAAAGATAAGACTAAAAACGCTAAAACTCGACTGGCTGGTATTAAACGTCTGAAAAGTAGTTATTGGGGCATGCAGACCGCCCACGTAGGCGTATTAATCGCCGCGATAGGTGTGGCATTTACCTCTAGTATGAGTATTGAAACCGATGTGGCGATGGGTATCGGCGACAGCGTTCATGTTCAAGGTTATGATTTTGAGATTAAAAGTTTTACAGAGGTCAAAGGCAGTAACTATGATGCGACCGAAGCCGAAGTCTTAGTCAGTAAAGAGGGTCAATCGGTTACGACATTGCGGCCACAAAAACGTACTTACGTGGTGAGTATGATGCCGATGACCGAAGCTGCAATTGATGACCGACTAAGCCGAGATCTATATGTCGCGTTAGGTGAACCTATCGCTGAAGACAGTAATCAGTGGGCCATCCGCATCTATGTCAAACCACTTATCCGTTGGATTTGGCTGGGTTCTATTATCATGGTACTCGGTGTAGTGATATCGATGTTAGATCCTCGTTATCGCATCAAACCTAGGAAGTATTCCAAAATTTTAGAAGATGATCTTGACTATGGTATCTATGAAGACAGGCCTATAGATATAAAGACTGGGGTAAAATTAGTTAATAGTTCAGTTACTCAGTCAGTAGAGGAGCGCTAAGGTTATGGAAAGTAAACAACTTAAACTGTGGTTTTTGATTCCGCTTATCGTGTTTATTGGTTTCATTATTATGCTTTTTTTTAGACTGGGTAAACCGACGGAAATCGTGACCAATACAGCACTCGAACGTCCAGTACCAACTTTTGAGTTGCCACTATTGTCTGATACCAGTCTCATGGTGACAGACTCACAAATGCCAACATCTCCTTATTTAATCAATATTTGGGGTTCATGGTGTCCGACTTGTGTGTATGAACATCCTTTCTTTTTAGAATTAAAGAAGCGTGGTGTCCATACGGTCGGTGTGAACTATAAAGACGAGATTGGTGATGCGCTTAATTACCTTAATGAGCTTGGCGATCCGTATTTGATGTCTGTGCAAGACTATTCTGGTCAGTTCGCCTTGGATTTAGGTTTGACTGGTGCCCCTGAGACTTTCGTTGTCGATAGCAAGGGCATTATTCGTCAGCATATCGTTGGTGAAGTAAACGAAGAAAATTGGCAAAGTCGGATTAACCCTTGTTTAAAACTTCTACAACAAGAGGCTACTGGTGAAAAAATAGCATCTACCCAAGTTGAAGAGGTTTGCCAATGAACGCTAACACCTCATTATTTTACAGACTAGTGTTAATCCCAGTTTTTGTGCTTTTTACCTTATTAATAGGAGCGACAAACCTGAGTCATGCGGCTATCGAAGTTTACGACTTTGATTCAAAACGGCAAGAAGCGCAGTACCGCGGCCTAATTGATGAGTTTCGTTGCCCGAAATGCCAAAATCAAAATCTGGCAGGTTCTGATGCACCTATCGCCCAGGATTTAAAGCAAAAAACTTATGATATGGTAAAAGATGGTCGCTCGGACGCTGAGATTCGTCAGTATATGCAAGAGCGGTATGGCGATTTTATTAGTTATAGTCCACCAGTACGTCCATCTACATGGATACTTTGGTTCTTTCCACCCCTGTTATTAATCTTAATACTGGGCGGCTGGTTTTGGCGCAATCATACTCGTGGTAAAGCTCCTAGTAAACGCCCTATTATGCCGAATACAGATATAAGTAGTTCACTAACAGTTAAAGAGCAAGCAGCGTTAGATAGGCTGTTAGCAAGTCGGGAAGAATCAGGTAAGACAACGACAGAGGCAACGATAGACGAAGCTAACCTAACTGAGACTAAGCCCTCTAATCTTAAAACGACGAAACCCAAACCTAATGGGCAAACACGCGATAAAGGAGATTCCTTATGACTGTGTTTTCTACTCTTGTCATATTTATTATTTTTAGCCTATTAGTTGCTCTATTAGCCGCATTGATAGTCATCGTACCGTGGTTGCGCTCAAGTAGAGAGGCGCCTGATCCTGTAGACAATCGGCTCATTGATCTAAATATCGATGTGTATAAGTCCAGATTGCGTGAGCTCGCTGCTGATAAGGCAATAGGTACTATAGATGATGTTCAATATATAGACCAAAAAACAGAACTTGAGCGCCAGTTATTAGATGCTGAACAAATCGCAACACCTATGCAATTGCCTAGTCTCAAAGGTCAGTTGGCACTGATAGTCTGTGTGCCAGTATTGGCGATATGTGCTTATGTGCTTTTCAGCGATCGTAGTGATGTGTTTGACTTATGGCGTGCGCAGGATAGGGTGGGTGAAGTATCAGAGGAGCTGCTTTCCGGCAAGATTGAAGTACTACCAGAGTGGGCTTTTGAAGATGGTGCAGGGCTGTTCACGACCATTCAGACCAATGTCCATCGTAATGCTGATGATTCTTACCGCTGGATGGTATTGTCGGAAATATTTTTATCTTTTGAAGAGCCTGAATCCGCTTTAGAAGCCCTGTCGAGAGCTTATAGGCTGTCCCCTGATGATAAAAATATTGCGGCAGAGTATGCGCAGTTAAGCTTTTTAGCAAATGGCGGTAGTCTTGATGTCGAGACCCGCCGAGTCTTGGAGGACATCTTGAAAGGCGATCCTGAGAACGAGGCAGCACAGATGTTGATGGCAAGGGGCGAGGCGAAAGCAGGTAACTATGAGCAGGCACAAGGCTGGATAGCTAAAATGCGTCAGCGTATGGAACAAAATCCAGGCGATGACATGCATGCGCTTACTGGCTTGGACGAGTTAACAGCCAATATTGTCAGGCAACAAGCGCAAGCTGCTGAAGGTGTCGATGTATCTGTCACTGTAAATGCTAAGTTACTACCTTTGATAACCGCTGATGATGTGTTGTTTGTCGCTATTCGCGCCGCTGCAGGTGGGCCGCCCTATGCGGCAAAACGAATACCGATTAGCAATTTAAAGCAAGGCAATATCAGTTTAAGCCTAAGTAATCTAGACGCGATGATGGCTGATAGAACTTTACAACCTGCTCGCGCATCAGGTGAGCAGCTGGTTGTGACTGCGCGCATTAGCCATTCTGGTAATGCTATTTCCGCATCTGGTGATTTATCCTCTAATCCAGTTTTGCTAAAAAGTGACCAGCAACAAGTAAATATTGAAATCAATCAGCAAGTACCTTAAGTTCTAAAGCTAACTGCTATTGTTAATTAGAAATTTTTTAATCTTTGAAAGCCCCGACAATCTCGGGGCTTTTCTGTATGTAAGATAGTATGAAAATTCAGGAAATAATAAAGCTTGGTATGCCTTATAACACCTGATTTGCTCTTATATTAAAAGGCTTATTGAAATTAAGAATTTGTTCTACAGTTTTAGGCTGAACTAAGCTTATTCCTTACTAAAAATAGGATTTTTATGTTATCATTATCTTTAGTGAGGATATAAACAACTTTCAGTTTTAGTTTATCTATATCAAGCAATAGCTAGGTTAAAAATTAATACACAGTACACCTATAAAAACAACTTATCACCCATTTTAAAATAAAAATAATGGCTGGTTTAGTCTTATAATTCTTATGAAAACTGCTTTGAATATTACTGTTTTACTACTTGTTAGCCAGCGTGAATATATTTAGAGGTGACCTATGCAACCTGAACAACCATTACAAACCCAACAGCAACCAGTTAGACGCGAGTGGCTCAGTGCTCTAATCATGGCTTTTGTTGCCTTGCCATTTATAGCCCTTTTATTCCTTTGCGCTTACGGTTTCATCATTTGGTTCGGTCAAATGCTGTTCTGGGGACCCCCTTCTTAAGTCTATTAACTAGCGTCCCGTCAGTAACTAATATTGTCCAATCGCTAATCTCTATTATTTTCACGCAAAAAGTGGACAAATAACCGCCCAAATTATATGAAATCTAAATGGCTATGAAATACAGTAAGGAATCATCATGAAAGCAATCATGAATGCAATCAAAAGCCTATTTAACTGGCTGCGTCGTCTTCTTTTTAAACCTTCTGCAAAAATCGGATTGGGTCTTCTCGTCATCATAGGCTTTGCGGGCGGAGTTTGGTTCTGGGCAGGGTTTAATGCTGGCATGCAAGCAACCAACACCGAAGAGTTCTGTACTTCTTGTCATACTATGGGTGATAACATGTTACCCGAGCTCAAGAAAACTGTGCATTTTAAAAACCGTACTGGCGTTAGGGCAGAGTGTTCAGATTGTCACGTACCCCATGACTTTACGGCTAAAGTTGCGCGTAAAATGCAAGCCTCACGTGAAGTACTGTCACAACTAATGGGTGACATTGGTACGCGAGAAAAATTTCTTGATCATCGTGTGGTATTAGCACAACGTGAGTGGGGCCGCTTCAAAGCTAACGATTCTAAAGAGTGTCGCACTTGCCATGATTACGACAGCATGGATTTTGATAAAATGCGTGTCACCTCACAAATGATTATGCGTAGTGCGGCTGAACGTGATGCCAGCTGTCTTGATTGTCACAAAGGGATTGCGCACGAGTTACCAAATACTGAAGGTATGCACAATCCAGCATTTGATTCGCTATTGTCTGAAGCAAGAAGTACCAAAATTAAAGATGGTCAAAACTATTACAACATTGTACCGCAAGATTTATATACCTCAGATGATAGAAAGACTAAAGCAGGTAGTATAGAAATTGCTGCACCCGTTAAAGTATTGGCGCACAAAGATGGTGGAGTACAAATTGAGCTGGATATGTGGCGCAAAAACAAAGGCTTTGGTCGCGTATGGTATACCAACTTTGGTCTAAATATTCCTGATGCCATTATCGAAAAAGACTTAGCTAGTGATGAGAGTTTAATTACAAAAGGCGAGCTGAAAGAAGATCCACTCACTGGTCTTGAATGGCAAAAAGTGAAGGCTCAGTTCTGGGTTGCCGAAGGAGGCCTCATGGAGAGTATCGAGCCAGCTTGGGACATTGCTAGCCAGACGTATAGTGATAGCTGTAGTACTTGCCACCGTCAACCAGATCCAAGTGGACACGATGCCAACCAATGGCCAGGCCTATTTAGTGGAATGGTAGGGTTTACTAACTTAGACAATGATAGTGCAGCTATGGTCTTAAAATATCTACAACTGCACTCATCAGACTTTAGAAAGAACCCTCAAGGTAGTGGTTCGCCTGAAAATACGTTCCAAGGTGCTAGACCGTAACTAGAGAAAACAATTAGAGAGACATATTATGAAAAACATCAATCGCAGACGCTTTCTCAAGTCACTAGCTGCTTTAACGGGTACCGCCTTGTTACCGACGTCACTACTTGCCGATAACAGTATCGTTACTGGTAAGACTGGGAAAAAGCCTGATTTGAGTGGCTGGAAAATGTCCGGTGCTCATTGGGGTGCTTTCCGTGCCAATGTTCAGGGTGACAAACTCGTTGAAGTGCAGCCCTTTGAGTTTGATCAGTTCCCGACCGATATTTTGCAGGGGGTACCTGGGATTATTTATAGCCCATCACGGGTACGTTATCCTATGGTTCGGGTTGACTGGTATAAAAACCGTCATAAAAGTGATACTACACAGCGCGGTGATAACCGTTTCGTACGCGTCGGTTGGGATGCTGCTTTAGACATGGTCTATGAAGAGCTTGAGCGTATTCAAAAGGACTATGGTCCTTGGGCGTTGCATACGGCTAACGTCGGCTGGCGGTCAGTAGGACAGATCCACAGTTGTGGTAACCATATGCTACGCGCTGTGGCGATGCACGGCCGTAGCGTAGGTACAGCAGGGGATTATTCAACGGGTGCCGGTCAAGTTATTATGCCTTACGTGTTAGGTTCGACTGAGGTGTATTCACAAGGTACATCATGGCCGCTGATTTTAGAAAATTCAAAAGTCATCGTTATGTGGGCGAATGACCCAGTCAAAAACTTACAAGTTGGCTGGAATACAGAAACTCATGAATCTTATGAGTACTTAGAAAAGTTACGTACTAAAGTTAGAAATAAAGAGATTGAGGTTATCTGTATTGACCCGGTCAAAAGTAAAACTCAGAACTATCTAGAGTGTGATCATCAATATGTTAACCCGCATACTGATGTGGCGTTTATGCTGGCTATTGCGCATACGCTATATACCGAAAAGCTTTATGATAAAAAATTCATTGATGTCTATACTCTCGGCTTCGAAGAGTTTATTCCTTATGTGATGGGGAAAACTGAAGATAAAATTGAGAGAACCCCAGAGTGGGCAGAAAAGATTTGTGGTATCAAAGCGGACCGTATCCGTGAGCTTACCCGCAAAATGGCAAAGAACCGTACCCAGCTTATTTTCGGATGGGCGATTCAGCGTCAACAACATGGTGAGCAACCTTATTGGATGGGAGCGATTATCGCTGCTATGCTTGGTCAGTTTGGTCAGCCGGGTGGGGGCATTAGTTATTCGCATCACTATAGCTCATCGGGTGTACCAGCTTCAGGTGCTTCTATGCCTGGTGCGTTCCCACTAAACCTTGATACGGGCCGTAAGCCTAAGCACGATAACGAAGACTTTAATGGGTATAGCTCTGTCATACCAGTCGCGCGTGCTATCGATTGCTTACTTGAGCCGGGTAAAGTGATTGATTTTAATGGTCACAAAGTTACCCTTCCGCCTTATAAAATGGGTATTTTTTCAGGCTGTAACCAATGGCATCGCCATCAGCAGCGCAATCGAATGAAGGAGGCGTACCGCAAAGTTGAGACAGTCGTTGCGGTCGACTATAACTGGACGGCTACCTGTCGTTTTGCTGACATTGTACTGCCCGCATGTACGCCTTATGAGCGTAATGATATTGATGCTTACGGCACCTATAGTAATCGTGGCGTTATTGCCATGCACAAGCTGATTGACCCGCTTTATCATTCTAAATCAGACTTTGATATTTGGTATGAATTAACTAAGCGCATGAATCGTGAAATCGAATATAGCCGTAATATGAATGAGATGCAGTGGATTGAGCAAATCTATGAAGAGTGCCGTGCTGATAACTTGAAAAAAGAGTTTTTTATGCCGGAATTTGCTGAATTTTGGAAAAAAGGCTACGTGCTATTCCCAGAGGGTGAAAACTGGACAAGACATGCTGATTTCCTTGAAGATCCTGAAGTCAATGCACTTGGTACACCATCAGGTTTTATTGAGATAAGTAGCCGAAAAATTGCCAGTTATGGTTATGATGACTGCAAAGGCCATCCTACTTGGATGGAGAAAATCGAGCGCTCACACGGTGGTCCTGGTTCAGATAAGCATCCACTATGGCTACAATCAGTGCACCCAGATACCCGTCTACATTCACAAACCTGTGAGTCTGAAGAGCGTCGTGCAACCTATACGGTGCAAGGTCGTGAACCTTGCTATATGGGACCTGAAGATGCAAAAGCTCGTGGTATCAAAGATGGTGACATTGTGCGCGTTTTTAATGATCGCGGTCAGTTGTTGGCAGGTGCGGTAATTTCTGATAACTTCCCACCTGGTATCATTCGTATACAAGAGGGTGCATGGTATGCACCTACTGGCCCTGAAATCGGTGCGCTAGATACCTATGGTGACCCTAATACGTTAACCATTGATATCGGTACCTCAAGTCTTGCACAAGCGCCTAGTGCCAATACTTGTATCGTCGAGATGGAGAAATTTGTTGGTAAAGCACCAGCAGTGACTGCTTTCGGTGGTCCAAAGTATGTCAATCCAGATGGTAGTATTGCTGCATTATCCCAAATGGGTTAGTTTAGTTTGGAATAGTAAGTGATAAAAAGTGCCTTTGTAAGCCGTATGCGATGTAAATAGCATATGTGATTTACAAAGGCATTTATTTATATAGACGATCTGTTCTAATGTGGTGCTCAATGCCACCATCTTATAAAAATAAAACTGCTATTTAATAAATGTGTTAATTAATAAATGTGTTAATTAATAAAAGCAGCCGCTAATAACACCTAAAAATATTTTAAATTGGATATAAAATGAACATAACTGAAGATAAAATGAACATCATTGAAGAATGGCAAGCTGCTAATCCGGCACGTTCTGCACTTTATCGTTGGTTTGCAGATATTTTCGCGCGTGAGCTTACCTCAGCGACCTTAGATGAGTGGCAACAGAATAAAGCTTACGATAGCATTCACAAGGTATTTGTTAGTCTCGGACTTGAGCAATACAGCAATCGCGTCAAAGCCGCCATTGATAACTTGCAGCAATTCCCTAAAGAGCATCGTGCCATTGAGCTTGCCGCAGATTTTGCGCAGATATTCTTACTCAGTGGTGATGATAGTGCACCGCCTTACGCTTCTTATTATCTGAGCAGCGATAAACATCTTTATGGCAAACCTGCTGCTCATATGATGCGTTTTCTTGATAGCCAGCAGCTAAGTTTACATCCTGAATTTCGTGAACCGAATGATCATTTAAGTGTCTATTTTATCGTTACGAGCTTATTGATTAATAAAACTATTGAGCAGCAGCTTGATATGCTCAACACGGCACAAGAACAAATCGATTTTCTTGATAGTGCTTTACTTAATTGGCTACCGCAGTTCACTGCATACTGTCAAAAGATTAACGTTAAAACAGATATTTATCCTGCACTTGCTGCTTTGGTAGAGCAGTTTGTTATAGAAGACAGAGCGGCATTAGAGAGCATAGTGAGTTAGTGATTGGCTAGTTTGTCATAATGGGTGTCTTAAATAAATACGTGAAAGTCTTAACCTGCGTAACATTAATTTTATATAGCATTAAGTATAAGTGAGTATAAAGCCAGTGATTACCCTTGAACAACTTCAGGAGTCTATAACCCAGCGTATTCAAAGCTATAATCAAGATGACTTTCCTATAGTAAAAAGAGCAACGCAAACGTGTGAGCTGCTAGACAGTCAAAATCATATACTTGCGCAAGAGATAGTATCGCCTTTTACGATTCCTAGAAACAACCTATCAGCGATGGATGGCTACAGTGTTGCTGCTGGTAGTGACCTTAGCAAAAATGGAATTATCGATATTATAGGTGAGTCGCAAGCAGGTAAACCGTTCACTGGCAATCTACAAGTTGGACAAGGTATACGTATCTTTACCGGTGCGGTAGTTCCTGACAGCTGTGATACGGTCATCATGCAAGAAAATACCAATTTTTTAGATATTAGAGAGTCACTTGATAAATCAAAGACCTATGCAATCACCTTATCTCAAACCGTTGTAGTCGATGAGCATATTCGCAAACAAGGTGAAGAGATTGAATCAGGCGAGGTGGTATTAACTGCAGGTAAACGTTTGAACCCTGCTGATATTAGCTTGCTTTCCAATTTGGGCGTTGATAAAGTCGACATCTATAAACCCTTAGTCGTTGGGTTATTGGCTACTGGTGATGAGTTGGTTGCTTTAGGTGAGCCAATCAATAACTTGGCACAGATTTATAATTCTAATACGCCAACACTTAAAAGTATGTTGTCTGGCTTGCCAGTGATTATTCATGACTATGGCATTATCCCTGATGATTTGGATAAGACGACTGCTGCCGTTACTGAAGCCATGCATGACTGCGATGTGCTGATTTCTACCGCTGGGGTTTCAGTAGGCGACTATGATTTTTTAACCACCGTCATTGAAAAATTAGGGCAAATAAACTACTATAAAGTAGCCATGAAACCAGGCAAGCCTTTTGTGTTTGGTGAGTTAAGTAAAGACCTTGATAAGCCCGTATTATATTTTGGCTTACCGGGTAATCCTTTATCTACTGTGGTTGGCACTTTACAGTTAGTTATTCCGGCGCTATGGCGTCTATCAGGCGTACGCACTAATGATTTACCGATGACCTTAAAGGTGCGAGCAACTCTACAAGGTAATATTAAGAAGTCAGTAGGTCGCAAAGATTTTCAACGCGGTGTCTTGTCGCAGGATGATAATGGTAACTTACAAGTGACCAGTTTTGCCAACCAGCAGTCTCATCGTATTAAACAGCTCAGTAATGCTAATAGTTTGATTGTGCTAGCCCAAGAATCCGGCAATGTCGTAGCAGGGGAAAAGGTAGAGGTGCAGTTATTTCCTTGGTCATAACTTTCCTTCTCTTCCTTGTCTATAGTATGTATAGCTTGTCAAATATGAAACTAGTAACGCAGTCAACTAGAGAAAGCAGTTAAATCAACTTTCCGCTGCTTATCCCTATAAGTCTTAATATCAACTGTTTTAGTGTTAGATATAAGACTTGTAGGGTTACTAGCTATCTAACGTTAGTTTGTTACAATGACTATTCATCATAACAAGTTTTAAATAATAAAAAATATTGATTCATAACCTGAGGCAACGCTTAAAAGTCCACAACATATTCAAAACTAACGGTAATACATTATGTCCTATCACGCCCCCACAATAGGGAATGCACAACTGTATTCACCTGTGGCAATATCTGTTATCCATGACGGTAAAAAACTTTCTATCATCGATGCCACTGTTGATAATCTGCCCCTTGATTCGTCCCTTCCTATTAATACTAGCCATCAACAACTGACAGATGGTTTTGCACGACGTCTGACTTACTTACGTCTATCCATTACTGATTTTTGTAATTTTCGCTGCGAGTATTGCCTGCCAGATGGCTATCAAGGCAAGCCCCCACAAAACGAGCTCAGTATCAACGAAATTGCCACCTTAATCCGCGGCTTTGCCCAAGTTGGCACCAAAAAAGTTAGGATTACCGGCGGTGAACCTTCTATACGCCGTGATGTGGTAGACATTATTAAAACCATCAAAAACACCGAAGGTATTGAAACGGTTGCTATGACCAGCAATGGCTATAAGCTTGGCAAGCATTTGGCTGCTTGGCAAGCGGCTGGACTGAATCAAATCAATATCAGTATGGACAGCTTTGACGCCGCAACCTTCCATAAGATGACAGGCTTTGATATGTTGCCGCAGCTCTTGGCTGATATGGATACCTTACTTGCGACCACAGATATTAAGCTAAAAATAAACAGTATTTTAATGGCTGAAACCGCCTTTGAAAATCTGATGAATGCAATCGACTATGTCAAAGACAGAGCGGTCACCTATCGCTTTATCGAATTTATGCAGACCAGTGACAACAGCGATTTGTTTTTTGCCCAGCACGCACAGTCTGACATCATCACCAATTATTTAATCAAGCACGGCTGGCAAACCCATGTGCGTGGCAGCAATGACGGTCCAGCGATAGAATATAGCCATCCAGATTATAAAGGCCGTATCGGTATGATTGCCCCTTATGCTGCCCACTTCTGTGACAGCTGCAATCGTCTGCGGGTTAGTAGCCAAGGTAAGGTGCATCTGTGTCTATTCGACCAAGGTAACTACGATATTCGTCCGTATCTCGAGCAAGACGATGTGGCCGGGCTTGTGAATACCTTGCACAGCTTTATGCCGATTAAACCTGAGCATCATCATCTTCACGAATCAAACAGCGGCATGATGAATAATTTGTCGATGATTGGCGGTTAGAATTATCAACCATATACTAGGGCATGTCTTCAATTGGATAAGCCATAAATAATAGTTACAATACCGCATCTATTGAGACGATGCGAGAAATACAAGTTATGGCAAGAACAGCACTAACAGATACGCTTTGGGATCAATTGCAATCAACAATGACACAGCATGGCTGCTATCAAACTCAAAACAGTCGAGAGATCATGGAAGCCATACTGTGGAAACTACGCACAGGGGCGCCTTGGCGTGACATACCTGAAGAATTGTGTTCGTGGAAAACAGCTTATAGTCGTTTCAACCGCTGGTCGAAAACTGGCTTATGGGAGAATTTTTTTTAGCCTACGAAAAGAAGTTGATACGGAATGGGTATTCACAGACGGAAGCTATGTTCGCTGTCACCAGCATGCAAGTGGAGCTCGGCGTGGTGAAGATCGAGCAATTGGAC